>DASXOX010000043.1:0-68102 GCA_036493975.1 Solirubrobacteraceae bacterium | reverse complement strand
CAAGCGTCTCCGAAGGTCTCCTTCAGGCGCCGACCGTTACCCATCAGCGTGCCACCGGTGCCTAGACCGGCAACGAAAGCAGAGACCTCGTCGAGCTCCTCGAGGATCTCCAGAGCGGTGCCGTTGTAGTGGGCGTTTGGGTTGGCTTGATTGCCGTACTGGTAGGGCATGTAGTAAGAAGCGTCGGCGTGGGCCATCTCTAGCGCCTTCTCGACGGCGCCGTTGGAGCCCTTGGAGCCATCTGAGTAGACGATCTGAGCGCCGTACATCTCAAGCAGCTGCGTGCGCTCGGGCGTGACGTTCTCGGGCATCACGACCTTCAGCTTGTACCCCTTGCGCGAGCAGATCATGGCGAGCGAGATGCCGGTGTTGCCAGAGGTGGGCTCAAGGATCATCTGCCCGGGGCTGAGGGCGCCTTTCTCCTCGGCGTCCTCGATCAAGGCGCGCGCGACGCGATCCTTGACTGAGCCGGTGGGATTGCGCGACTCGAGCTTCGCCCAGATCCGCACGCCGGGCTTGGGCGAGAGCCGCGGCAGCTCGATCAGCGGCGTATTGCCGATCGACTGCACTATGTCGCCATAGCGACCCCCGCAGGGCTTGTTGCGAAGACCCTCCGCAGCCATTACTTCACGGAATATAGCGTCCGGCGGCGCAGGCGCGGACAATCGGCGCCGACGACCTGGACCTAGCGGCCTGCCACGCCTGCTGGCGCGCCACCCTGCCGGCCTGCTACGTGAGACACGACGGTCCGTCGCGGCGATCCACAGCGGGCCCCACCAAGACTGGCCAGGCAGCTAGGATGTTGCAGCAATGGCCTACGACTACGACTGGCTGGTGATCGGCTCGGGCTTCGGCGGCAGCGTCTCGGCGCTGCGCCTAAGCGAGAAGGGCCATCGCGTAGGAGTGCTGGAGTGTGGCCGGCGTTTCGTCGACGACGACATGCCGACGTCGACAGCGGACTACCGACGCTACTCGTGGAACCCGTTCTTTGGCATGAAGGGCATCTTCCGCCTGACGATCTTCAAAGACGTCTCCGTCGTGTCCGGCTGCGGGGTGGGAGGCGGCAGCCTGGGCTATGCGAACACCCTCTACGTGCCCCCAGATGCTTTCTTCCACGACCCCCAGTGGGCGGAGATGGAGGATTGGCAGAGCGCGCTCGCGCCGCACTACGCCGAGGCGCAGCGCATGCTGGGTGTCACGCAAAACCCCCATGACGACCCCGCCGACCAGCTGCTGCGCGAGCTGGGCGAGCACCTCGGTGTGGGCGATACGTACAAAAAGACTCCGGTGGGGATCTTCTTCGGCGAACCGGGCAAGACCGTGCCGGACCCGTTCTTCGGAGGCGAGGGACCTGAGCGCACGGGCTGCCAGCTGTGCGGGCGCTGCATGGTGGGCTGCCCCCATGGGGCAAAGAACACGCTGGTCAAGAACTATCTCTATCTCGCCGAGCGCCGCGGCGCTCGTGTGATGCCAGAACGCACCGTGGTCGACATCCGCCCACTCGGCGACGGCACGGGCGCGGACGGCTACGAGGTCGAAAGCGTGCGCTCGGGAGCGTGGGTGAACAAGGACCGCAAGGTGATGCGTGCTCGTGGAGTCGTGGTGTCGGCTGGACCCCTGGGCACCAACAAGCTGCTGCAGCGCTGCCGCCTGAGCGGCTCGCTCGGTCGCGTCTCGGCCCGTCTGGGCGAGCTGGTGCGCACCAACAGCGAGTCGATCTTGACGGTGACGGTGCCCGAGGACTACCCGGAGGACCTGATCAAACGCGTCGCGATCACGTCCTCGATCTACCCCGATCCGAACACTCACATCGAGACGGTCACGTACGGCGACAAGGGCGACTCGATGCACCGCTTCTACACGCTGCTGGTCGGTGACGGGACGCGCGTGACGCGTCCGCTGAAGCTGCTGGGACAGATCGCGCTGCACCCCAAGCGCCTGCTGCAGGTGCTTTTTCCGCAGCACTGGTCGCGGCGCACGATCATCCTGCTCGTGATGCAGACGCTCGACAACGCGATCGCGCTGCGCCCGCGCAAGGGACCGTTCGGGACGCTGCGGCTGACGACCGAACAGGACCCAGAGCGGCCCAACCCAACCTTCATCCCCGTCGCCAACGAGGCCGCGGAATGGTTCGCGAAGCGCACAGGTGGGATCGCGCAGAGCTCGGTAACGGAGGCACTGTTCAACATCCCCACGACCGCCCATATCCTTGGCGGCGCGGTGATCGCTCCCGACCCCGCACACGGCGTCGTCGACGCGCGCCAGCGCGTGTTCGGCTACGAGAACCTGCTCGTCTGCGACGGCTCGGCGATTCCGGCCAACGTCGGGGTCAACCCAAGCCTCACGATCACTGCGCTCGCGGAGCACGCGATGAGCTTCGTGCCCGCCGCAGGCGAGGGTGCAGAGGATCGGACGGCCGCAGAGCTCGCGGCCTGATCAGCACAAGCGACGTCGCGGACCGCTAGACCAGCGCTCCCAGCAGCTCGCTCTCACAACACGCCGCGAGTCCTACCGACGTGAACTGGCACACTGATCTGATCCCCGGCGCCGGCGATACGCAACTCCCCAGCGCCACGCAGCACGATTGTCGTGTTGAGCATGCCGTGACGCTCGCAGCGCAACCGCGCGATCGTGCGCCAGGCAAAGCCAGCCCGCGTCGGCGCTCGCATCCACCGCTGCAGCGCGACGCGCTGCCCGCCACGCGCCAGCATCGCCCAGATACGCACATGTGCACGATCTGTGCGCAGCGGATCGAACGGGAGCGAAAAGCCGCCTAGGAAGGGCTTTGCGCGCGCACCCGTGAGCCCGCCGCCGGGTCCCGGACTGTAGAGGCCCGCAGGTCGCGGCACGCGAACGGTGCCGCCGGTCGATGTGGCGAGCGTGACGCCCGGATAGGGATCGACCAAGAATTGCCACTCAGCCAACGCGACCCCCGCGACCCACAGCCGATGCAGCGCGCGCGAGATCCATAGCGCCTGCAGCCGTCCCGGTACGCCGTGCGCGATGGGCGGATCGCTTTCCCAGTTGAGCTCCGTGATCCACAGGGACTTGCGGGCGCGCGGCAACGCCGTGCCTACACGCTCGGCACGCCTCAGCAGCGCGGTGACCTTTGCGATGTCGGCAATCGAGACGTCCTGCGATGACGCCGCGGCGCGATCGGGACTTTCGAAAGACAGCGGATGGAAGGCCAGGACATCGAAATGTGGCGGGTCGGCACAACGTGCTCTGCCGACCGCGCGCACCGGCGCCTTCCTCCCGAGCTGAACGTCGAGGCACAGCATCTCCCCCAGGAACCGCAGTGGAGTCATCCGCCCGACCCCCGCCGGGTCACCATTGGGAGCGATGCCGGCGGCGATCACGACGTCCTCGGGCGCTACCGCCTTGACGCTGGCGTAGAAGGCATTGAGGAGCTGGCGATAGAGCAGCGGCGAGAACGCCTGCCAGCGCCCGTCGGCCGCGATCCACTGCGGCTCGAGGTAGCGCGCGAGGTTGGGCTCGTTCCAGGCCTGCAACAGCCTGACGCGCGGCAGCGCGCTTCCGGCGCGCAGCGGATCGGGGAACGAGCCGTCGTAGCGCTTCGCGACAGCGCCAGCGAATTCCCCGAACGCCACGGGATCGGGCGCCCAGCTGCCGGGATAGGCGTAGCGCCAGCGACCGGGCGCTTCGGCGAAGGCCGGGGCGCGAGTGAGCACCAGCATCGGGGTGAGTCCCGCCGCGACTGCGTCGCGCACCGCGGAGTCCACGGCGGTGAAGTCGTAGGCGGGACTCGCTGGGTCACTCGCATCGAACCCAGCTGGTGGTGTGGGGCTGACGATGTAGCGCCATTCGACGGGGATTCGCACGACGCTCGCGCCGGCCGATCGCATCAACCGCAGGGCCTGTGCGCGCACGGTCGCGTCGGGGCTCATCAGCAGCGTGGCGTCGGAGATCCCACGCGCGAGCCCGGCGCGCGGGAAGGGTCCGTGCAACAAGGCCCGATTCTGGGCGCGCGTGAGGCCGGAGCCTGTGCGGGGTGCCTCGACCCCAGGCCGCGGTTCGGCCCCGTACGGCCGTGGCGGACCTTCTGGCCCATCATGTGAGGGAATCGGCAGGACCGGCGGCGGCTGCAGCCACGCCGCGAGGGCTGGCGTCGTTCCCAACCAGGCCGCGACGCTTACAGCGAGCGCAAGCCTCGTCCGGGAGGCGCGTCCCACGAGTGGACTAGCGATCTAGAGTGACAGTGCGAGCGCCGAGGCTGAGCTTTGCGCCAGAGCCACTGAGCAGCGTCGTGACGAGCTTTGCACGGACGTGCTTGCGGTGGCCGAGGATGCGGCGCCCCTTCGATGTGGCGCGGATCACGACAGTGACATTGCCCGCGCTTTTCGCGGAGGACGAGCCGCGAGCGAGCAGTAACGCGGGGCGACGACGATGGTGCCCTCGCGAGGAGGCGAGGGCCGGGACGGTGCCCCCTGCCAGGAAGAGGTTCTGGATCACAGTTCCGGGCTGGTTGATCGTCACCTGATCGTGCCAGCCAGACTTCAACAGCTTGTGGATCGTGGTGCGAACAAGCTTGAAGATCGAGCCCTGCAGGGCCGGCGGCGGCGGAGGCGGAGGCGGAGGCGGCGCGGGCGGCACCGGGCAGGCGCCAACGGGGCGGTCGTTCTCGCTGGAGTACGTGAGGATCGCTCCGCCTTCGAGCGTCGTCTGCGAGGACTCCGATGCCCACACCGTCTCGCCAAGCTGCAGCGGCGTCAGGAAGTTGCCGGAGTACGCCCCCCCGACCAGCGCGGTCACCTGAGACTGGCCCGAAGCGGTGCGATGCACGCTCGTTTCACCATATGGATTGGTGTGCTGCACGAGCGTGTAGTAGCCGCCTTGCACTTCTTGCGCCCCGGAGCGCTGACCGGAGAAGTTGGTCGAGCCGGCGCAAACGGTTAGATCGATCGAGGGCAGGCCGTCGTACACCACGACTCCCACCGGTCGGCTGGCGGGTGATTCCATCGTGACGACGTCACCTGCTTGGGGAACCTGCCCGAGCCCGGCGTTTTCATTGCCCTGGTCCCTGGCGATCACAACCCCGCCGCGGCTGATCGACAACACAACCTGTTTGCTCGGCGCATTTTCGGCGCGCGCACTGACGCCGGTGATCGAGTCTTCGGGGATCGTGCTCTCACCCTCGACGATCGAAAGGGAGTACTGCGGAACTTTGCTGCTCGCCACCGCCGGAGCGACTGGAAGCGCCCACGCGCAGAGCCCCACTAGTGCTGCGCCCGCAGCGCGCCTAGATGTAGGCCTGAAGGCGCCGATACCGAGAATGGGAAGGCCGTTGACTCTCACGGACACCGCCAGCTTCGTCCGCCGGCGTCGGGCAATTGAGCTTTGCAACACAACTTGGACGCGGAGCCTAGGGGGCCTTGCGGCGGAAGGGGTCGCGGGAGCGACCCTCCATCAGACCAACCCGGCAGCCCTAGGCGCCGCCGGCCATCGCCGGCAGGATCACCAGCGTGTCACCCTCACCGACAGCGGTGTCCAGCCCGTCGAGCACGCGGACATCCTCGTCGTTGAGGTAGACGTTGACGTAGCGGTTGAGCTCGCCGTCGGCGGAGAACAGCTGGCTTTGTGTCGCGGGGTGGTTCTCGGCGAGATCGCGAAGGACCTCACCGACGTTGCCGCCGGAGGCGCTGACCTCCTTCTCGCCGCCGACGGAGGCCCGTAGCACAGGGGGAATCTTGATCTTCGCCATCTGGTCCTCTCTCGGGGGTGGTCGAGCGTGGCTCGGTCGGGTGACGGGCCGGTCGCGCAGCCTATCCGGCCGCGGCGCAGAACGCCTCGTAGTCGGGGAACACACCGAGCTCGTCGTCGCGGATCTCATCAGGCGCGCGTGAGCAGATCGGGCACTCCGGGTCGCGGTGGACCTTGACCTCGGTCAGCGTCGCTCCCAGGGCGTCGTAGAGCAGCAGGCGCCCAATCGCGGGATCGCCGATGCCAAGAATCAGCTTGACGACCTCCGTGGCTTGCAGCAGGCCCATCGTGCCAGGCAACACGCCGAGCACACCGTTGGCGCCACAAGACGGTGCGAGCTCAGCCGGCGGCGGCTCGCGGAACAGGCAGCGGTAGCACGGGCCCTCGTAGGGCTTGAAGACCGAGAGCTGACCGTCAAAGCCGAGTATCGAAGCGGAGACGACCGGGATCCGCAGCCGCACGGTGGCGTCGTTGAGCAGGTAGCGCGTGGGGAAGTTGTCGACACCGTCGACGATCACGTCCCAGCCATCGATGATCTCCATGATGTTTTCGGCGTTCAGCCGCACGGGGTACTTGACGACCTCGACGTCGGGGTTCAACCCATGGATCGTCTCCTCGGCGGAGTCGACCTTGGGGACCCCGATGCGCTGCGTAGAGTGGATCACCTGGCGCTGGAGATTGGAGAGGTCAACCTCGTCGTCGTCGACGATCCCCAGCTTCCCCACCCCCGCCGCGGCTAGGTAGAGGGCGGTTGGAGAACCCAGGCCGCCGGCGCCGAGCAGCAGGACCTTAGCGTCAAGCAGCTTCTGCTGGCCCTCGTGGCCGATCTCGGGGATCAGCAGGTGGCGTGAGTAGCGATCGCGCTGCTCGGCACTGAGCGCGCGTGGTACCTCGACCTCGTAGCCCCGGTCCTTCCACAGCGTGATCCCGCCGACCATCGAGCGGACGTGCTCGTAGCCCATGTCCTCGATCAGCGTGCGCGCGGCGTAGGCCGAGCGTGAGCCCGAGGCGCAGTAGAGGATGATCTGCGCGGAGCGGTCGGGCACGGCACTCTCGATGCGCGACTCCAGGTGACCGCGGGGAACGCTCTTGGCACCCGGGAGGTGGCCGGTGGCGAACTCTTCGCTACCGCGTACATCGACGATCGCGACCCCCTCGCCGATCAATTCCTTGACCTCCGAGGGATCGACCTCGTCGATCCTGTTCTTGATCTGGCGGAGCAGCTCCGCCGAGGAAACGCTCATTTGCAAAACCCCGAAACAATGGTCGGCTTTTATGGACTTCAAAAAGTATAGCGCCTAGATCCAGCGCTGACGACGACCACCGAGCCACGTCTCAAGGACGCGCAACTCGTGTAAGCGTTCCGGCGCGACCTCGCGCGGATCGCGATCCAACACGACGAGATCGGCGAGCATCCCGGCGCGCAGCATGCCGACGCGCTCTCCGAGCAATGCCTGCCGCGCGGGGTTGCGGGTGACGGTCGAAAGCGCCTGCTCCAGGTCGAGCTGCTGAAACGGGCCGAGCACGTCATCGCTGTCGCGCATCAAGCGCGTCATCGCGGTGCGTACGCTCAGCAGCGGGTCCACCTGGCGCCCGCTGTGGCATGAGCTGCAGATCTCCTGTTCGACCTCGCGCAGAATCGAGTGCAGGCGCCCCGCGCGCTCGGGGCCGAGCCGGTGATCGCGCAGGTCTTCTCCCCAGAAGTAGACGTGATCGATCGCGTGGCTGAGCGACAAGCCCAGGGCGGCGGCGCGCGCGACCTGCTCGTCGCTGGCGAGCGCGAACCCGTCAATGCGGTGCCTGACGTCCATCGCAGGTCTGTGTTCGAGGATCTCCTCGAAACAGCGCAGCGCCTGCTCCCCGGCTCGGTCGCCGCTGGCGTGCACGATCAGCTGCCAGCCGGCGCGCTGCCAGGATCGCATGGCCGCACAGAGCTCATCATCGGCGTGGTTGAGCCCGCCGGCTCCGGAGCCATCGAGATATGGCTCCGATAGCGCCGCCGCGCCGACATGCACAGGTCCGTCGGCCCAATAGGCGATTCCGATGACGTCGTAGCGTTCGTCGCCCGAGCGCGGCGCCGCGTCGATCGCCCTTGCGAGCTGCGGGACCAGCGCACCGCGGACGCGCACCGGAGCGTCAGGTGCGCGAGCGAGCGCACCGAGCAGCTCATGCTCGGCGGCGCCCGCCACCCGACCGACACTGGTGTCATAGACGGTCGTGCAGCCACGAGCCGCGAACTCGCGCAGCTTCGCAGCGCCGAGTTCGGCGACTCGCCCGGGGTCGTCGCTCAAGAGGTGCGGGCCGTCGGAACCCGCGAGCGCGCTACCCAACACATTCACATCTGACTCCACAAATCCCGGCAGCACCGCGCGTCCTTCTAGGTCGAGGATCTCGGTAGCGGGCGTGAAGTGCCGTTTGACCTCGGTAGCCGAGCCGACGGCGAGGATTCGCGAGCCGCGGATCGCGATCGCCTCGGCGACCGGGCACGCCTCATCGACGGTGAGGATTGGGCCGCCTCGCAAGATCACCGCGCGCTCGGCGCCCGCGCGGATCCCCGCCGAGCCGCCTCCGACGATCGACGCGCCGGCGGGCGCGAAGGAAGGAGACGCGAGGTTACCTAGGACGCCTCGCGCAAACGCAGCTATACCAGGGCTGCACGCGGAGTACATGCCGCTCGTAGCACCTCTTCAAGGGAGTGAAACTGCCAGGGGAAACGAACGATACCGGCTATGCAGCCAGTATTGACCGACCTTCGGACGCCATATACGCAAAATGCGCGCACGGCCTTTGTTCCAGGCATCCGGAGCATCCCTGCAGTTGCCCAATCGTGTTTCCGACTCGCGATACACGGCGAGCAACTCCCCGACGACCCGCGACCCGCTGATATCCTACTCACCAGGTAGGTATTCAAGCGATGATGTTCTCAACCAAGGCCGAGTACGGCGTGCGAGTGATGGTCGCCCTGGCGCAACGGGCGGCCCAGAGCGCCGACGATGAAGAGCCCGTCGTTCCACTCGCAGAGATCGCCGAGCGCGACGGCCTACCGCTGGCGTACCTCGAGCACTTGGTCGCGCGCCTGCGCAAGGCCGAGCTGATCGACAGTCGGCGTGGTTCGCGCGGGGGCTACATGCTGGCACGGGCACCCGCGACGATCACGATGGCCGAGGTAGTCGAGGCCCTAGAGGGCTCGATCGCCCCAATCGAGTGCATCTCCCAGGGGCCGGACGGGAGCATTGTCTGCGCGCGCGAGTCCAGCGGGCTTTCGAGCGGTATCCCCCACATCTGCCCGACAAAGCTGCTGTGGACGCGAGTGCGCTCCTCGATCGTGCGTACTCTGCTCGACACTACACTCGCCGACCTGCTCGCCAGCACGACGAGCACCGCTCCCTCTGAGCGAGACCTACCACTCGCACCGCAGATGCCGGAGCCGACGGAGCTTGCAGCGACGGCGCGACCCACGAAGGAACGTGGCAAACCCAAGCAAACGACCGCGACAACCGCCTGACCGAAGGAGACCATGGCCGACCTGGAGATACGAAACCTGCACGTGCGCATTGAGGAGCGCGAGATCCTCAAAGGCGTCGATCTGAGCATCGACCGAGGCGAGGTCCACGCGCTGATGGGCCCCAACGGGTCGGGCAAGTCGACGCTCGCGAACACGCTGCTTGGGCACCCCTCCTACGAAGTGACAGAGGGTTCAATCGTCTTCAAGGGACAGGACATCACCGAGGCCGAGCCACACGAGCGCGCGAAGGCGGGTTTGTTCCTGGCCTTCCAGTACCCGGTGTCGATTCCAGGCGTGTCCGTGGCCAATTTTCTGCGCATGGCGATCAACGCACAGCGCGAGGAGCCGATCAAAATCAAGGAGTTCGGCGAACGCCTCGGGCACGCGGTGGAGCTGCTCGACGTCGACCGTTCGTTCACCTCGCGCCACCTCAACGACGGCTTCTCCGGTGGGGAGAAGAAGCGCGCAGAGATCCTGCAGATGGCGATGCTCGCGCCAGATGTCGCGATCCTCGACGAGACCGACTCGGGCCTTGACATCGACGCGCTGCGGACCGTTGCCGAGGGCGTCGACAAACTGCACACCGAGCAAGGTCTGGGGGCGCTGATCATCACCCACTACCAGCGGATCCTGCACTACATCAAGCCGCAGTTCGTGCACATCATGCTCGACGGACGGATCGTGCTGGAGGGCGGCGTCGAGCTCGTCGAGCGCCTGGAGCGGGAAGGCTACGACGAGATCCGTCGGGAGTTCGGCGCACATGTCTGAGATCGCGGTCAAGCCCGGCCGCCACCGCGAGGCGACGCTCTACCACGCCCTGCACGGAGCGGGAGCCGGCGACGGACGAACGCTTGCGGAGCTCCGCGAGGCGGCGCTAGCGGTGTACGAGTCCAGCGAGCTGCCGATCTGGCGGCGCTCAGGGTTCTGGACGACGAGCTTCCAGAGCCTCGACCTCGATGCGCTTGAGGTCCGCCACCACAAGCCCGGATCGGACGCGATCCCGGCGGTGGTGCATGCGACGCTTCCCGAGCGCACACGCGCGGGGCGGATAGTGCAGCGCGACGGGTCGGTGGTGCACGTCGAGCTCGACCCTGAGCTGGCGGCGCGCGGAGTGATCCTGTGCTCGCTGGAGGACGCCGCGCGCGAGCATCCAGACCTCTTCGCGCAGTGGTACTCAAAGCGCCTGGTTTACGACCGCCACAAGTTGGAGGCCGCCAACGCAGCGTTCTGGACCGGCGGAGCGTTCCTGCACGTCCCCGCGGGCCTCGCCATCGAGGAGCCATTCGAGATCGTCTACGCGATCGGCGCACCTGGTACGGCGCAGTACGGCCGCACGCTGATCATCGGCGAGCGCGCAAGCGAGTTCCGCGTGCACGAGTACGACCTTGCGGAGAGCTTCGAGGGTCAAGCGCTGCACGCAGGCGCCCTGGAGCTCTACCTGCAGGATGGCGCGCGCTGCCGCATGGCGCAGGTGCAAGATTGGAGCGGCCCCGAGGTTTTCGACGCCTCGACCCGTCTGGTCTGCGTGGGTCGCGACGCGTACTGCCACTGGCTGCCGGCGCTGCTCGGCGGACACCTGGTGCGCCAGCACCTCGAGCTCGCGGTGACCGAGCCCGGCGGCGACATGGGGTTCCGCGGCGTGTTCTTCACGGAGGGCACGGAGCTGCTTGACGTGTTCGCGGTCGACCTCCACGAGACGGGCCCATCGGGCGGGGACGTTCACTGGCGGGGCGCCGCAACGGCATCGAGCCGCGCGAGCTTCGAGGGCCTGATCCAAATCGACCCCGGCGCACAGCAGACCCACACGTATCTGCAGATCCACTCGATGATGCTCTCCCCGAAGGCAAGGATCGACGCGATCCCATCGGTATTGGTCTCCGCCGATGACGTTTCGGCCTCACACGGCGGCACGGTTGGAGAGCTCGACGAGGCGATGATCTTTTACATGCAGAGCCGCGGCCTGGACCGCGCGAGCGCGGTGCGGGTGATCGTCGAGGGCTTCTTCGAGCCGCTGCTCGCCGAACTGCGTGACGAGCCGCTTGAGGAGCTCGTGCGGGCGAAGCTCGCGGCGAAGCTCGCGGCGGCTCGCAGCGATATCGAGGCGTACGCCGCGACCCGATGAGCGGCACGACCGAAGCAACCACCATGACCACCACCGAGGCGCGCGCCACCACCCAGACGGAGACGGCCGAGGTCAGTGCGGCGGCGGCGCTGGACGTGCGCGGCGACTTCCCGATCCTCGAGCGCTCGTTTGAGGGGCGCCCGCTCGTCTACCTCGACTCGGCCTCAACCTCGCAGAAGCCGCGCGTGGTGATCGACGCGGTGGCCGAGCACCTGCGGCTGCACAACGCGAATGTGCACCGTGGCGTCTACGCCTTGGCGCAGGAGGCCGACATCGCCTACGAAGACGCGCGCGAGCGCATCGCGGCATTCGTGAACGCCGATCCACGCTGCACGATCTTCACGAAGAACGTGACGGAGGCGATCAACCTCGTGGCCTACGCGTGGGGTCGTACAAACGTGGGCGCAGGCGACGCGGTGCTGATCACCCAGATGGAGCACCACGCGAACATCGTGCCGTGGCAGCAGCTGTGCAAAGAGCGCGGTGCGAGCCTGCGCTACCTGCACGTCGACGAGCAGGGCTTGCTCGATCCAGCACAGCTCGACCAAGAGCTCGCGCGCGGGGACGTGCGGCTGGTGGCGTTCACACATGTCTCGAACGTCCTCGGAACGATCAATCCGGTCGCCGAGATGCTCGCGCGCGTGCGCGCGGCGGGAGCCGTGTCGCTGGTGGACGGAGCGCAGGCGGTGCCACAGATGCCGGTCGACGTAAGCGCGTTGGGAGCGGACTTCTACGCGTGGACGGGCCACAAGGCGCTCGGACCGACAGGCATCGGCGTGCTGCACGGCCGGCGCGAGCTGTTGGAGGCAATGGAGCCGTTCCTGACGGGCGGCGACATGATCGCCTCGGTGAGCTTCGACGAGGCGACCTGGAACGAGCTGCCGTACAAGTTCGAGGCCGGAACACCGCCGATCGCCGAGGCGGTGGGTCTGGGCGCCGCAGTCACCTATGCCTCTGACCTCGGCATGGAGCAGGTACGCGCACACGAGCTCGCGCTGACCGCCTACCTCCTCGAACACCTCAGCGACGTCCCCGGCCTGCGGATCGTAGGCCCGCCCAGCGCGGAGCAGCGCGGCGGCCTGGCGTCGTTCACGATCGAGGGGATGCATCCGCACGACATCGCCGAGTTGGCCGACCGCGGCGGGGTGGGCATCCGGGCCGGACATCATTGCGCGCAACCGCTGATGCGCCGTTTGGGAGTCGCGGCTACGGCACGCGCGAGCGTCGGGATCTACAACACGACAGCCGACGTCGACGCTTTGATCGCAGCGCTACAAGCCGGTCGCGAGGTGTTCGGGCTCTGATGGACGACCTCTATCGCGACTACATACTCGATCACTACAAGCGACCGCGCAACTTCGGCGAGCTGCAGCCGCACGACCTGGACGGCGAGGAGCACAATCCGCTGTGCGGCGATGAGCTCGGCGTCCACATCCGCGTGCAGGACGGCCGGATCGCGGACCTGCGCTTCCACGGTCACGGCTGCGCGATCTCGCAAGCGGCAGCGTCGATCGCCTCCGAGGAGCTCGTGGGCATGGAGCTGGCCGAGGTCGAGAGGCTGGGCGCGGACTGGATGATCGACCTACTCGGCATCCCGGTCTCGGCGACGCGGCGCAAGTGCGCGCTCTTGAACCTCAAGGTCGTACGCGGTGCGGTTACGGGTGATCGCGACTGGCCATCGTGAGGCTGCGCAGGGCGCGATAGAATTCCTACTCCACAGCACGGGATTCCAGAGAAGGAGCACCATGGCCGCCACCGACACCGCCAGAATCGCCAAGCCGAGCCCGATCGTCGAGGACGAGCAGGGTCAGCTGCGTGCACCCCAGGGCATCTCGCGCGAGGTGGTGCGCGAGCTCTCCAAGATCAAGGGTGAGCCTGACTGGATGGCCGAGAAGCGCCTCAAATCGCTTGAGATCTTCGAACGCAAGCCGATGCCCGAATGGGGCGTGGACCTCTCGGGCCTGAAGCTCGACGAGCTCGTCCTCTACTCCCCCCCCACTGCCGGTCGCTACGACTCCTGGGACGACGTCCCGGCGGAGATGAAGCAGACCTACGAGGACCTCGGGATCCCACAGGCCGAGCGCGAGCACCTCGCCGGTGTCGTCGGCGTGTGGCGCCAAGAGCCCGTCTACGAGGGCCTGAAGGAGGAGTACCGCAAGCTCGGGATCCTGTTCTGCTCAATGGACACGGCGATCAGCGAGTACCCGGAGCTCGTCCAGAAGTACTTCATGAACAAATGCGTCCCCGCACAGGACAACAAGTTCAGCGCGCTGCACGGCGCGGTCTGGTCGGGCGGCTCATTCCTATACGTCCCCAAGGGCGTCAAGGTCGACCTCCCCCTGCAGGCCTACTTCCGCATGGAGGGCGCCGGCGAGGGCACCTTCGAGCACACGCTGATCGTCGCCGACGAGGGCTCCGACGTGAACTACATCGAGGGCTGCACCGCGCAGACCTACTCGGTCAACTCGATGCACTCCGCGGTCGTCGAGATCTTCGTCCACGAGGGCGCCAAGGCTCGCTACACGACGGTGCAGAACTGGTCCAAGGACGTCTACAACCTCAACACCAAGCGCGCCGTGGTAGATGCCGAGGGCACCGTGGAGTGGGTCGGTGGCTCGATGGGAGCGAAGTACGTGATGCTCTACCCCGGCTCCTACCTGATGGGCGAGGGCGCGCGCGCCGACCACCTGAATGTCGGCGTGGCCTCGGGCGGCGTGCACAAGGACACGGGCGCGAAGGTCGTGCACCTCGCACCCAACACGACGTCGAACATCCTCGCCAAGTCGATCTCCAAGGACGGCGGGATCATGGGCTATCGCGGTCTCGTCAAGATGGGCTCGAACTCCGCGGGCTCCAAAGCGCGCGTGCAGTGCGACGGGCTGATGATGGACGGCATCTCGCGCTCGGACACGTGGCCTGACATCCAGATTCAGAACCCCCACGTCGCGGTCGCGCACGAGGCGACGGTCGGGCGGATCTCCGACGACCAGCTCTTCTACATGGGCTCGCGCGGCTTCACCGAGGACGAGGCCGCCGCGATGATCGTCAACGGCTTCATCGAGCCGGTCACCAAGGAGCTGCCGATGGAGTACGCCGTGGAGCTCAACCGGCTGATTCAGCTGGAGATGGTCGGGTCAATCGGCTGAGGCGCCCGTCCGCGGCAGCTGACCGCTGATGCGAGCACCAGTCGACACGATCACGGCACCACCGTTCCTCACGCACCTGCGTTGGGTGAACTCCAAGGCGCTGCGCATGGAGCGCGAGCTCGGCCACCCCGTGCTGATCGAGTTCTGGGACTTCTGCCGACCGAACTCGATGCGGACGCTGCCATACATGCAGGCGTGGCAGGAGCGCTACGAGGCGGACGGGCTGCGCGTGATCGGGATCCACTCCCCCGGCTTCGAGCCCGCGCGCGAGCGCGCGGCCGCACAAGCTGCGGTGGCGCGCCTCGGCATCTCCTACCCGGTGCTGCTCGATCCGGACCTGGAGATGTGGGTGGTCTATGAGAACCGCGGATGGCCGGCGCGCTACCTGTTCGACGGCGGCGGGCGGCTGTTCGACTACCACTACGGTGAGGGCGCATACGTCGAGACAGAGCTCGCGATCCAGGAGCTGCTGGGCGTCGAGCGCGAGCCGATGGGACCTGTGCGGCCCGAGGACACGACGGGAGCGACGCTCCTCGCACAGACCGAGGATCAGCCCGGCGCGTACAACGGCCCCTACGAGGCGGGCGGCGTGTGGGCGGTGCTACAGGGCTCCGGCGGCGTGCGCGTAAACGGCGTCTCGCTCGAGGTCGAGCACCCCGGCGCGTACCCGCTGGTCGAGCACGAGCGCCACACCGCCGGCGTGCTCGCGCTGGAGCTCGACCGTGGTGTGCAGTGCCACGCGACGTGCTTCACGCCGGGACTCGCCGGCGACTAATAGGAGTAAGCCGGCGCCGGCGCCAGTTGCTCGTGAGTGTGGTCGGCCAGCAGCCGCAGCAAGCGCGGCTCACCGTCGTCCTCGACCAGCACGGCGCACCCGGGCCAGTAGGGGCTCTCGCCGGGCGTAGAGGTGAGGAAGTAGGCGTCGTAGGTCCAGCAGCCGCAGTTGAGCAGGCGCGCGCCGCTCCTGCCGCGCCACTCTGAAGCGCGGTCGCCCGGCAGCGGTCCGGCGCGGTGGGTATGGCCGAAGACGACATACGCATCGCCCAGCCCGAGCCGAGCGACCACCTCGCTCATCGCACGCAAACCCGCACGACGTAGCTCGCCGCTTGAGAGATCGGCGTTGAATGGTCCAAAGCCGGCGCGATTCAGTGCGGCGACAGCTAGCGGGAACGCGCCGGCGAGTACCCGCATGCGCATCGCACGGGTCAGTGGCGCGAGCCTCCCGTTGCGCGACACAGCAGAAGCTGCCCCATCCGCAGCGGCCCCGTCCAACGCGGTCCCCGCGGTGTCTTCGACGCCGCGCAGCGCGCGCCAGGCGCGCACGGTGAGACCTCCGTTGAGCGCATCCCCGGTCGTGGCCTGACGAGCGATCGCGTCGATCCACGCGAAGACGGGATTGGTCACGGCCTCATAGTCGTCTGGGCCGGTGAAGGTGCGTGCGGGCCGGCGCAGGACGCGTCCCATCGCGCCGATGCCGAGGCGCTCCATCGTGGGCACCGTCAGATGGCAGTCGAGGTAGTGCCCGTGGGTGGCGTAGACGTCATCGCGCACCCACAGACCGGGATAGGCGACCGTCAGCCGTGCCGGCGCGGCCCAGGCCGCGAGCTGCGCGAGCATCGGCGAGGCCTCCTCGGCGGCGATTCGCTGCTCGACCCCAAGCGCCTCGGGGGCGGCGCGCTCGCCGCGGCGCTCCAGCCATGGCTCGACGAGCGCGTGATCGTGGTTGCCGGCGAGCACGACGATCTCGCGCCCCGCAAACGCGCGCCCGAGTTCTTCGAAGAACGGACGCGCCACCGCAAGCGCCTCGCGGCGCGGTCCGTGGCGCAACTCCAGGACGTCGCCGAGCAGCACGAGCCGCTGTACGTCGCGCAGAGCCGCCAGGAGCGCGGCGCGCGGCTCGGGACGGCGTAGGAGGTCGACGCACGAGGCACTGCCAAGGTGCAGGTCGGAGACGATCAGTGTGCGCAAGTCGGTGCTGCGAGGAGAAGCGCCTAGGAGGCGCCGCCGGCCGCGACGGCCTCGCGGATCGGCTTGGGGAGCATGAAGCGGACGTCCTCGCGAATCACGTGGAATTCCGAAATGCCGTCCTCGGGCACGCCGCGGGCGCGGAAAAAGTCGAGCAGGTCCTGAACGAGGTCATCGGGAGCGCTCGCGCCGGAGGAGACGCCTACAACGCGCTTGCCGGCAAGCCACTCCTCGCGGACTTCGCCGCTGCCGTCGATCAGGTAGGCCTCGGTGCCGCACTCGCGCGCGACCTCGACGAGCCGCACCGAGTTGGAGGAGTTGCGCGAGCCGACGACGAGCACGAGGTCGCAGCGGTCGGCCATCTGCTTGACCGCGGCCTGGCGGTTGGTCGTGGCGTAGCAAATGTCGTCTGTGCGGGGACCGACGATGGTGGGGAAACGCTCGCGCAGGCTGGCGAGGATCCCTGCGGTCTCATCGACGGAGAGCGTGGTCTGGGTGATGTAGGCGACGCGCTCGGGATCGCGCACCTCGAGCTCCTGCACGTCGCCCTCGTTCTCGACGAGCACGATTTGCTGCGGAGCCTCACCCATCGTGCCTTCGACCTCCTCGTGCCCCGCGTGGCCGACGAGCACGATCGTGTAGCCCTGTTCGGCGAACTTCTTGGCCTCGACGTGGACCTTCGTGACGAGTGGACAGGTGGCGTCGATCGTTTGCAGGCCACGAGCGCGGGCGTTCTCGCGCACGCTCGGCGCGACGCCGTGGGCGGAGAACACGGTGATCGCACCCTCCGGGACTTCGGTCTCGTGCTCTACGAAGATCGCGCCGCGCTCGCGCAGCTGACCGACGACGTGCTTGTTGTGAACGATCTCCTTGCGCACATACACAGGCGCCCCGTGCAGCTCCAGGGCGCGTTCGACGGTCTGAACGGCGCGATCGACCCCCGCACAGTAACCACGCGGAGCGGCGAGCAGGATCTGCTGAACGGTGTTTTGGTCCTCCGCGGAGCGCCCTTGCGACATCAGAGCCATTGTAGGGGGCGCGACTTTGCCGACCTGCGGCCACCGCCTTTGTGCGCGCGCAATTTTGCCGACCCGACTATGCAGGGGATCGCGGCCCGGCTACCCTTGTTCGCCATGCCTCAGAGTCATCTGGATCGGTTGACCGCAGTGGACGCATCCTTCCTGCATCAGGAGGGCCCGAACTCGCACATGCACGTCGGCGGGTTGACACTGCTGGAGGGCCCGCCGCCAACGCTGGAGGAGTTTCTCGAACAGATCCGGAGGCGTCTGCACCTCGTGCCGCGCTATCGGCACAAGCTCGCGAGCACGCATACGGCGCTCGACAACGGCCGTCCGGTGTGGATCGACGATCCGAACTTCAACCTCGAGTACCACGTGCGCCATACCGCGCTGCCGGTCCCCGGCGACCGCAAGCAGTTGGACAATCTGACCGCACGGATCTTCTCTCAGCAGCTGGACCGCTCCAAGCCGCTGTGGGAGATGTGGCTGATCGAGGGTCTTCAGGAGGACCGTTTCGCTTTGATCTCGAAGACCCACCACTCGCTGATCGATGGCATCGCAGGGATCGACCTGGCGACGGTTCTCTTCGACCTCTCCCCCGAACCGCCTCCGGTGCGCCATTCGGGACGTCCGTGGAAACCGCATAGCGAACCGAGCACGCTCGAGCTCCTGGGCTCCGGAGCGTTAGGCGCGCTACGCGCCGGCGTCGCGGTCGCGGCCGGCGCGGTCGACGCACTGGCGCACCCCGATCGCGCGTTGGCGGGGGCGCGCGAGGCGGTCGAGGGCGTCGGGGAGATCGTTTGGGCTGCCCTGAACCCGGCGCCGCCTACGCCTCTGAACGTCGAGATCGGGCCGCATCGGCGCTTTATAGGCGTCGCTAGTCAGCTGGAGGACTTCAAGCTCGTCAAGAATGCGTTCGAATGCACGGTCAACGACGTCGTGCTCGCGGCCGTCGCCGGCGCACTGCGCACGTTCATGATCTCGCGCGGGGTACGCACCGAGGGGCTCGAGTTGCGCGCGCTGGTCCCGGTGTCGGTGCGCGCCGAGGACGAGCATCACCAAATGGGCAACCGCATCGTCGTGATGCGCGGTCCGCTGCCGGTCTACATGTCCGATCCCGTGCAGCGACTGCTGTTCGTCAAACGCGAGATGGACGGCCTGAAGGAGTCCAAGCAGGCGCTCGGCGCTGAGGTGATCTCGAACGTGCAGAACTTCGCACCGCCCACGATCCTCGCACAGGCATCGCGGCTGAACTTCTCGACGCGTTTGTTCAACCTGATCGTCACGAACGTACCGGGCCCACAGTTCCCGCTGTACGTCCTCGGGCGCAAGATGCTCGAGGCATATCCAGTCGCGTTCCTGCCTCAGAACCACGCGCTGGCGATCGCGATCATGTCTTACAACGGACAGATGAACTTCGGGTTGCTCGGCGACCTCGATGCGATGGAGGACATCGAGCTACTCGCGCAGAGCATCGCGGAGGAACTTGCCGAGTTGGTAGCGCTGGCGCGGGCGGGCGGAGCCGCGAAGATCGCCTGATCCGCTGGAGCGCTTCGCCGACGGGCAGTCCGCAGAAAGCCGACTTCTGTGATAGGAATTAGGCTCCCCTAACTTAGGGTGCCCTAATCGAACTGCCGAAGGAGTCCGTTGCTGCCAACATTCGTGATCGGCCTGCGCGAGGGCGTGGAGGCGTCGCTGATCGTCGGGATCGTCGCTGCCTTCCTACGCCAGCGGGACCGCCCCGACGCGCTGCGCTGGATGTGGGTGGGGGTGGGACTCGCGGTCGTGCTGTGCACCGGCGTCGCGATCGCCCTGCAGGTCCTCGACCAGGAGTTGCCCCAGCGCCAGCAGGAGGGCTTGGAGACCGTCGTCGCCGCAGTAGCGGTCGGGATGGTGACGTTCATGATCGTGTGGATGCGCCGCCACGCGCGGGACCTCGCGGGCGACCTGCGGGCTAGCGTCGCCGGCGCCCTGGCGGAAGGCTCGGTCTGGGGACTCGTGGCGATGGCGTTCGTCGCGGTGATCCGCGAGGGCATCGAGACGGCGGTCTTCCTGCTCGCCGCCTTCCAGGCCTCGGGCGACGCCACCGCGGCGGGAATCGGCGCGGTGCTCGGCATCCTGGTCGCGGTCCTCATCGGCTGGGGCATCTATAGGGGTGGGGTGCGCCTGAACCTCGGACGCTTCTTTCGCATCACCGCCGCGGTACTCGTGCTCGTCGCCGCCGGCCTGGTCGCGAGCGCGATCCACACCGCACACGAGGCCGCGTGGCTCAATCATCTGCAACAGCCGAGCGTAGACCTGAGCTGGCTCGTGCACCCGGGCTCGATCAGCAGTTCGCTGTTCACCGGGATGCTCGGCGTCCAGCCCCACCCCACGATCGGTGAGACGGCGGGGTGGTTGATCTACGCGCTGCCGATGCTCGTCTACGTGCTGCGGCCCGACAGCTGGTCCTTGAAAGCTCGCCGCGCCGCGGCGAGAGCCCCCCGGTCCGCAACTTGAGCAATACAGAAGTTGAACAACCAGCGCCCCCTGAACAGACAAGCGCTCGAAACAAGGAGCAAGCCCGAATGAAGAGGACCCATACCCGAGCGACACCGCGCGGGAAGACCGCGACGTGTGCATGCCTGGCTGCACTGGGCATGATGGCCACGCTCGGAATGACCGCCTGCGGCGGAGCAAGCGGCGGCGCCGGGGCAAGCAAGGGCGCCGACACCGTCAAGGTGACGCTCACCGACCAGGGCTGCTCGCCCGCGAAGCTGACCGCACCCGCGGGGCCGCTCACGATCTCCGTCACCAGCGACGGCACATCCGCCGTCACCGAGATGGAGCTGAAGGACACCCACGGCATCATCCTCGGCGAGCGCGAGAACGTCGTCGCCGGGCTGCCGGGCGCCTTCTCCCTGAACGTGAAGCCCGGCAGGTACGTGATGAACTGCCCCAACGGCGACCGGGAAGACAATGGCGTGTTGCTTGTCACCGGCAGCGCGCCGACCTCGACGAATGCGCCCTCCGCGCGGCTGCTGGCGAGCGCAGTCGCGGGCTATCGCGGCTACGTTCGCCGCGAAACGCGCGCGCTGCTGATCGGCACCCGCGCCTTCGCGGCGGCTTTGCAACGAGGCGATACCCAGCGGGCCAAGGCACTGTTCGGCCCGGTGCGCCGCCACTACGAGGCGATTGAGCCGGTCGCCGAGAGCTTCGGCGACCTCGACCCCGCGATCGACGCGCGCGTCAACGACGTGCCGAGCATCAAGCAGTGGACTGGCTTTCACCGCATCGAGCGGATCCTTTGGAGCGGAGCCACCGCCGCCCGTGGCACCCTCCCCTACGCGAAGAAGCTGCTCGCTGACGTCGGCACGCTTTACACGAAGGTGCAGACACTCGACTACCAGCCCGCACAGCTGGCCAACGGCGCGGTGGAGCTGCTGAACGAGGTCGCCAACTCCAAGATCACGGGCGAGGAGGACCGCTACTCCCACACCGACCTGTCCGACTTCGAGGGCAATCTGACGGGTGCGCGGGTTGCGTTCGAACTGCTTCGCCCCGCGCTCGCCGCGCGCGGCGACGCTGCCTTGGCGCGCGACATCGCCGGGCGCTTCGCAGCGGTTCAGCGCGGCCTGGACCGCTACCGCCGCGACACGCCGCTGGGCTTCGCCTACTACAGCGAGCTCACTCCCGGCGACCGCCGGCAGTTCGCCCAGCAGGTCGACGCGCTGGCCGAGCCGCTCTCGACGGTCGCCGCGCGGGTGGCGGGCTGAGCCGGATGCCCGCGATCACCAGACGCCAGCTACTGGCCGCCACCGGCGGTGGCGCGCTGGGGCTGACCGTCGGTGGTAGCGGTTACGCCCTCGGTCGGCACGAGGCCGAGGGCGAGGGGCAAGGGTCCGTGGGGGCCACGATTCCATTCCACGGACCCCACCAGGCGGGCATCGCTACCCCCGCGCAGGACCGGCTGGTGTTCGGAGCCTTCGACCTCACGCTCGACTCCGCCGGCGAACTGCGCGAGCTGCTGCGCACCTGGACCGAGGCGGCCGCCGCGATGACGGCCGGCCGCAGCACCGGACCGCTCACGGGAGCGCCGGACGCGCCACCCGCCGACACCGGCGAGGCCGTGGGGCTGCCGGCAGCCCAGCTCACGATCACATTCGGCCTTGGACCGGACGTGTTCGAGCGCGGCGGCGAGGATCGCTTCGGCCTAGCCGCTCGCCGCCCCGCCGCCCTGACGCCGCTCGGCCCGCTGCCCGGCGATCAGCTCGAACCACAGATCGGCGGCGGCGATGTGTGCGTGCAGGCGTGCGCCAACGACCCCCAGGTCGCTTTTCACGCGGTGCGCAATCTCGCGCGGGTGGGACGCGGCGCCGCCGTTCTACGCTGGGCGCAGCTCGGCTTTGGCCGCACCTCCTCGACAACGAGCGACCAGGTCACGTTGCGCAACCTGCAGGGCTTCAAGGACGGCACGAACAACCTGCACGGCGACGACGCACAGGCGATGCGCCAGTTCGTGTGGGTCGGCCCGGAGGAGCCGCAGAGCTGGTTCCGGGGCGGCACTTACCTCGTGAGCAGGCGCATCCGGATGTTCATCGAGGCGTGGGACCGTGACACACTGGGCGACCAGGAGCACGTGATCGGACGCTTCAAGGCCAGCGGAGCCCCGCTGAGCGGCAAGCAGGAGCACGACACCGTCGACCTCTCGGCCCGCGACGCCAAAGGCGAGCCGGTCATCCCGATCAACGCCCACATCCGCCTGGCGGGGCCGGCCAGCAACGACGGGCAGCGCATCCTGCGCCGCGGCTACTCGTTCACCGACGGGATCGACCCCGTCACCGGCGAGCTCGACGCCGGACTGTTCTTCGTGTGCTTCCAGCGAGACCCCCACAGTCAGTTCGCCGCGATCCAGCGGCGCCTGGGCGCCTCCGACGCGCTGGGCGAGTACATCCAGCACCGCTCCAGCGCTCTCTTTGCGATCCCGCCGGGCGTGCGCCCGGGCGGTTATGTCGCTGAGGGCCTTTTCAACTAAGAGCCGGGAGTCTCGGACTAGAGCGAAAGGTGAAGGCGCAGCGCGTCGTCGATCGACGCCATCAGTTGACCCGAGAGACGGCCGAGCTGCTCACCGATGCGCTCGGCGTCGACCGAACGAACTTGCTCGCCTTGAGCCTTGGAGTCCTGCGGCAGGCCGCCGGCTCCCGCCGGCAACAGCACCTGAAACGGGTAGACGCGCTCAACGCTGGAGGTGACCGGCACCACCGTGAGCACTCCACGCCCCAATCTGGCCGCGGCCCTGTTGGCCGCGTCGTTGCTCACGATGACGGCCGGTCGGCGCTTAGCCTCGGCACCCCGCGTGGGATCGAGCTCGACCATGCGGACCTCGCCGCGCTGCATCACACTCCGCCGTCACCGACGACGGCATCCCAAACCTCAGCCTCGCCTGCCGCCTCCCACTCTGCCCACGCATCGCCATATGCGTCTTGAAGCTCGCCCAGGCGAAGCGCATGGATCGCGTGATGCACAACGGCGGAACGCGACGTATAGGCGTGGGAGCTGGCGTAGGAATCGAGGAACGCCACATCCTCCCCCGGTAGACTCACACTCACCTTCATACTATTCATGCTACCATCGGTAGGACGAGGGTGCGGATCCTGAGAATTTGACCTGGGAGCGAGCGACCGCGCCTCAGAACCCCAACGCGAACTTAGCGTCCTCGCTCATCCGCTCGGGCGACCACGGCGGGACGAAGACCATCTCGCACTCGACGTCGTCGACCCCGTCGAGCTCGCCGACGAACTCTTCCATCTGTTCTGTCACCTGTGGTCCGATCGGGCAACCCGGCGTGGTCAGCGTGAACGTGATGTGCACATCTCCGCCGTCGACCTCCACACCGTAGACGAGGCCGAGCTCGACGAAGTCGAGACCCAGCTCGGGGTCGATCACATTGGAGAGCGCATCCATGACGTCATCGACGCTTGGCTGCGGCGTGGCTTCGCTCATGCCTTCAGTTTAGTTGTCGCAGCCTAAACGGTCCCACATGTACAGCGCGATGCACTCGGTCGCCAACTCGTTCGCGCGTGCGCGGGAGAGGCAGGGCAGTACCGTGTCGAGCGCCTGGACCTCGGTTACGCCGGCTTGAAATGCCTCCTCGCCGCGGAAGCCAGCCGCGATCTTCAGCGCCTCGCGGCGGTTGTCGCCGAGGCTGTGGAAGACGCCTTGGAGAAACTGCGTGTTCGCGATCGGCTGACCCACCTCCAGCGAGGCGTGCCACGCGGCCAGCAGCTGCAGATCGTCGTCGTCGAGATCCGCGATCGCCTTCGCGTAGTGCACCGAGAGCTCCTGGTCTGGGATGTCGTCGACCCAGGCCCTCACGACCTCGCCGACGAGCTGCCTGCGAGCCTCGCGACCGACTGACTCGGCGATCACACGGATCGCATCTTGGGGTTCTATGAAGCAGAGCGGCATCGCGACTCCCGGGCGCTGAGGGGGAATGGGATACCGGGACTGTAAGAGCCCTATAGGACGGCATTTTTTCGAACGTCCGGGCAGGGGCGCTCTGAGCGTGGCCTCAGAGTTCTAGCGCCGCGCGAGCGCGCTCAAGTGTGTGCGCGTCGAGCACTTCCGCAGGCACACCGAGCGTGGCGCGCTCTCCCGCGCCCCAGTTGGCAAAGGCGAGATCGAGCGCTTCCAGCGGAACCGACATCTCCTGCGCCAGCTGCCGCGCGCGGCGCTCGAGCACCAGCGGCTCGCCGATGCCGAACAGGCGCTTAGCGGCGACGGTCGCGAGGTCTTGGCCTTCGCCGGCGCGCGCCCCCGCGAGGTGCAGCGAGTCGGCGCTGAGCTCATACAGCCCGATCCGGCCGAGCGTGACCAGCAGGTCGTAGCGGCTCATACGCGCCATCCCCGGAAGCCGCAGCCGTTCAAAGACACGCTCGAAGCGCCGCTGTGCCGTCCAAGCGGGATCCCCGAGGAACACCGAGTGCTGGCCATCTGATTCGGTGTCCAGAGCGTGCGCCCATTGCAGATAGGCCTGCAGGGTCGCCTCGCCACGGGTTGGGTCGTGTGAGGTGCGCGGCCCGAGCGGGATCTCGGAGAGATCCGGGAGTTCCCCCGCGCGCCAGTCGGCCTGCAGCGCGAGACGGATTCCCACAAAAGGATCCTCGGTCTCAAGCGGCGAGAGGTAGGCGGAGAGAAAGCACATCCACGTCGCCTGCTCCTCGTCCTCCTGGTCGCGGATCTCTCCGTAGAGGTCCGGTGGGGCCGCCCGGATCGCGATCAGGCGCCCCTCGGCGAACGCGATCTCCTCAGCCAGGCGCTCGGCGTCCTGTGAGGCGCGCAGTCCGGGCACCAGCGCCGCGCGATAACCGTCGTCCTGCGCGCGCGTCTCCTGGCGCACCCGCAGCGCCGCAGCCCCTCGCGAGCGTCGCGGACCACGCTTGACACCGGCAGCCGACGTCGCGCCCTCCGCGGATCGTGTCCGCGTTCCTCGGCGCTCGCCCTCTGGCGGCGCCAGCCCCGGGACCGTCTCGCGGCAGAGCGGACAGCGCTCGATGAAGCGGTTGTGGCGACAGAACCTGTTCACAGGAGTCAGTCTAGGACCGTCGTGGCGTCCTCCGAAGCCGGCGAGCGCACCCAGCCTCTCCTCACCTGCCGACCGCTGCGCAACGCTACGAGCCGACCGAGGCGGCCGGCAGCGACTCGGCGACCTCAGCCCGCGCCGCGATCGCCGGCGCGAAGCCCCGCGCCTGCGCCCGCTCGGTGCCCGTGCGGCGCTCGTCCTCGAGCTCGACCGCGTAGTTGGAGAAGTCGACCTGCAGGGTGTGTCGCTTGGACGCCAGGTAGCGCCGCCGCTGGCGCTGAAGCATGCGCTCCATGTCGCTGTGTATTTCGCCCTGGGAGGGCAGCGCGTACTCGCCGAGCAGGTGGTCGCCGACGAGCCGCCCCTGCAGCTCGGCGATCGGCATGATCGCTCCCCACGGCTGGACGAAGCCGATGAAGTACAGACCCGCGTGCTCGGGCGCGAAGACACGCTTGTACAGGACCAGACGGTTCTCGGGGGCCGCGAAGAAGGACTCCTCGAAGAACGGGAAGCTGATCTTGTAGCCCGTGCAGCACACGATCATGTCGGCGCGCTCGCGGGTTCCGTCGGTGTAGAGAACCTCGTCCCCCTCCAGGCGCTCGATCCCACGCTTGACCGAGATCGCACCATGCGCGAGGCGGTCGAGGATCCTTGTGGAGACCGTCGGATGCGCACGCCCGAGCCGATGATCGGGGTTGGGCAGGCCGTAGCGCTCCATCGGCCCCACGGTCAAGCGCAACAGCACCTGCATCCCCGCCAAAAGCCACTGGAACGGCAACCGTGTGGGGCGCACCCCGGCGTCGAGCGGCCGACCGAGGATGTACTTGGGAACCACGTGCACCCCGCTGCGCGCCACCAGCGTCGTGGAGACCCCGTGGTAGGACGCGTCCACCGAAATATCCATTGCCGAGTTGCCCATCCCCACCACTACGACGCGCTTGCCCTGCAGCTGACTTGGGTCGCGATATTCGTGGGAGTGGATCAGCTCGCCGTCGAAGGTCCCCTCGAACGGCGGCTCAGGCCAGCGCGGATCCCAATGGTGGCCGTTGGCGACCAGCAGCGCGTCGTAGAGCCGCGTCTGCCCGTTGTCGAGCTTGACCTCCCACGTGCCGTCCTCGCGCTTGTTGATGTGCTCGACGCCGGTCTGGAAAGCGATCCGCTCGCGCAGCCCGAAGTGCTCGACGTAGTCGTCGAAGTAGCGCGCGATCTGGTCGTGACGGGGGAAGTCAGGGTAATCCTTGGGCATCGGGTAGTCGGCGTACTCCATGCGCTCGCGCGAGGTGTTGATGTGCAGCGTCGAATACGCCGAGGACATCCCGTTGCGGTTGCCCAGCACCCAGTTTCCACCGACCTTGTCCGAGGACTCAAAGCAGTCGAATGGGATTCCGCGATCCGCCAGCGCCTTTGCCGCCGCGATCCCTGACGAGCCGGCACCGATTACACACGCCCGCGGCAGCGCCATCGCTACTCCGCGCCGATCCCGGGACCGACGTGCAGCGGTGGTCCCTCGGGGCCTTCATCGGCATCCGCGCCCGCCATCGCGCCGTCCTCGGGGAGCGCAACCGACTCCTCGCCTTCGCGCTCGCGGCGCTTGGCCGTGAGATAGCGCTCGACGATGCGAGCGCACTGGCGACCCTCGTTGATCGCCCACACGATCAGCGACTGCCCGCGGCGCGCGTCGCCCGCGGCGAAGACCCCTTCAACCGATGATGTGTAGGGGGATACCGACTTCACGTTCCCACGCGCGTCGCGCTGCACGCCGAGGTCGTCGAGCAAGGCCTGCTCGGGTCCTGTGAAACCCATCGCAAGCAGTACGAGCTGCGCCGGCAGCTCACGCTCGGTGCCGGGCACCACCGCGAACGGCGGCTGCGCCTCGGCCTGCGCGATCTCAAGCGCGCTAACCGCGCCCCGCTCATCGCCACGCAGGCCGGTCGTGACAACCGAGTAGTCCTGCTCGCCGACGCCGCTCCCGCTGGCCTCCTCCATGGCATAGCTCAAGCGGTACTTCAGCGGCCACTGCGGCCACGGAGTGCGCTCGTCGGGACGGTGCGCGGGCGGCTTGGGCAACAGCTCGAGCTGCACGATCGACGCCGCGCCCTCGCGTAGCGCGTTGCCGACGCAGTCCGCGCCGGTATCGCCGCCACCGATAACGACGACGTGCTTGCCCGCGGCCGTGATCTGCTCCGCCGGAGGCTGCGGCGCCGCTGCGGCCCCGGGCGCGAGTTCGAGATTGGTCTCGCGCGCGACCCAGCGGTTGCGCTGGTAGAGATAGTCCATCGCGAAGTGCACGCCCGCCAACTCGCGGCCCGGCACCGGCAGGTCGCGCGGGATACGCGAGCCGGTCGCCAGCACGACGGCTTCGAAGCGCTCGTGCAACTCCGCGACCGTGACGTCGCGTCCGACGTCCACACCGCAGCGCAGCTGCACGCCCTCCTGCACGAGCTGGTGCACGCGACGCTCGACTACGCGCTTCTCGATCTTGAAGTCCGGCACACCGAAACGCACCAGCCCGCCGGCGACCTCGTCGCGCTCGAACAGCGTCACGCTGTGACCCGCGCGGCGCAACTGCTGGGCGGCTGCCATCCCGGCCGGACCAGAGCCGACGACCGCTACCGTCTGGCCGGTCTCACGCTGCGGCGGCTCGGGCCTGATCCAGCCCTCCGCGAACGCACGCTCGACGATCGCGTGCTCGATCTGTTTGATCGTGACCGAGTCGCCCTCGCGAATCTCCAGCACGCAGGCCGCCTCGCACGGCGCCGGGCACAGGCGTCCTGTGAAATCGGGAAAGTTGTTCGTCGCGTGCAGCTGAGCGATCGCCTCCTGCCAGCGGTCACGGTAGACAAGATCATTCCAATCCGGGATCAGATTGCCCAGCGGACAGCCGTTGTGGCAGAACGGCACGCCGCAGTCCATGCAGCGCGCGCCCTGCTCACGCAGCTCGGAAACGGGCCGCGCAACCAGAAACTCGCCATAGTCCTGTGCGCGCTGCTGTGGATCGCGATGGCGCACGCCGTGGCGCTCGATCTGGAGGAACCCCCCGAGTTTGCCCACTAGACGGCCGCCATCTCTTCGGGGGTCGCCTGCTCGCGTTCGCGCAGCACACGCTTGTAGTCGCGCGGCATGACCTTCACGAACGCACCCTGCGCCAGCAGGTCATCCCATCGCTCCAGCACACTCGCGGCGACCGGCGAGCCGGTGCGCTGAGCGTGCTCGTCGATCATCGCGCGCAGCTCGATCGCGTCTTCGGCGTCGAGCGCTTCGAAGTCGACCATGCCCATGTTGCAGCGCGCCGGGAACGCGCCTTGCTCGTCGAGTACGTACGCAACCCCGCCGCTCATGCCCGCCGCGAAGTTTCGCCCAGTCGGGCCGAGCACGACGACACGCCCTCCGGTCATGTACTCACAGCCATGGTCGCCGACACCCTCCACGACGGCGCACGCGCCTGAGTTGCGCACCGCAAAGCGCTCTCCTGCGACGCCGCGGAAGAACGCCTTGCCCGACGTCGCCCCGTACAGCACCGTGTTGCCGACGATCACGTTGTCCTCGGCGACGAAGTCGGCATTCATGCCCGCGCGGGGTCGTACGGCAACCACACCACCGGAGAGACCCTTGCCGGCGTAGTCGTTGGCGTCTCCGCACAGCGTGAACGTGACGCCATGCGCGAGCCATCCACCGAAGCTCTGCCCGGCGGTGCCCTCGAAGTCCACCACGATCGAGTCCGGCGGCAGGCCCTGCGCGCCGTGCGCGCGCGCGATGTGGCTGGAGAGAATCCCACCGACGCAACGGTTGACGTTGCGGATCGGCAGCTCGATCCGTACCTGGCGCTCAGGACCGGACAGGATCCGTGCGCCGCGGCGTCCATCAAGCTCAGGTTGAGCCTGATTGTCGCCGTCGCCGTTCGTGCTGACCCCCTCCGCGGCGACGCGCAGCAATGGCTGCACTCGCTCTACGAGCTGCCAGTCGAGCGCGTCATCGAGCACCGCCGGCGGCGACTGCACGCGTCGGCGCGGCTCGCCGTCGGGCAGCTCGACGTGGGTGAGCAGGTGTGTGAGGTCGACCCCGCGCGCCTTCCAGTGATCGATCGCGGGACCCGCCCCCAGGAGATCGACGCGCCCGATCGCCTCATCGAGCGAGCGCAGTCCCAGCTCGGCGAGAATCTCGCGCACCTCCTCGGCGACAAAGAAGAAGAAGTTCACGACGTGCTCCGGGGTGCCCTTGAAGCGCTTACGAAGCTCGGGGTCCTGGGTCGCGATCCCGACAGGGCACGTGTTCAGGTGGCAGGCGCGCATCATGATGCAGCCCGTCGCAATCAGCGGGCCGGTGGAGAAGCCCATCTCATCCGCACCGAGCAGCGCCGCGATCACAACATCGCGCCCGGTCTTCAGCTGCCCGTCGGTCTGCACGACGATCCGCGAGCGCAGCTCGTTGAGCAGTAGCGTCTGCTGAGTCTCTGCCAACCCGATCTCCCACGGCACACCCGCCCCCTGAATCGAGGACAGCGGCGACGCGCCGGTGCCGCCGTCGTGGCCGGCGATCAGGACACGGTCGGCGTTCGCCTTGGATACGCCCGCGGCGACCGTGCCAACGCCGACCTCGGCGACGAGCTTGACCGACACCTGCGCTTGCGGGTTGGAGCAGCGCAGGTCGTAGATCAGCTGCTTGAGATCCTCGATCGAGTAGATGTCGTGGTGTGGGGGCGGCGAGATCAGACCCACGCCGGGGGTCGTGTGGCGGATCGAGCCGATGTACTCGTCGACCTTGTGCCCAGGCAGCTGGCCGCCCTCGCCGGGCTTGGCGCCCTGGGCCATCTTGATCTGCAGCTCGTCGGCGTTGACGAGGTAGTGGATCGTCACGCCAAAACGCCCCGAAGCGACCTGCTTGATCGCCGAGCGGCGGCGGTCGCCGTTGGGGTCGGGCTGGAAGCGCACTGGATCCTCGCCGCCCTCGCCCGTGTTGGAGCGCCCGCCGAGGCGGTTCATCGCGATCGCGAGCGTCTCGTGGGCCTCCCGCGAGATCGACCCGAGACTCATCGCGCCGGTGCAGAAGCGCCGCACGATCTCCTTCGCCGACTCGACCTCCTCCAGCGCGATCGGCGTGCGTCCGGCCGCACCGATCTGCAGCAGGCCGCGCAGCGTCGCGCGTCGCGCGGCGTCCTCGTTGACGGCGCGCGCGTACTCCTGGTATTTCGCGTACGCCGGACTCTCGCGGACCGATTCATGCGCCTCGCCGTCGCCTGCCAGCGCCGCGCCGATACGCTCGCCACCTGGCGCCCGCACGGCCTGCTGCACGAGCGCGATTGTCTCTGGATTCCAGATGTGGTGCTCGCCGTCGCGCCGCCATGCGTAGACACCGCCGACGGGCAGCAGGTCGTCGTGCGGCGCCGGCCACGCGCGCGCGTGGCGCTCGATCGCCTCCAGGGCGAGCTCGTGCAACCCAACCCCGCCGATCCGCGACGCGGTCCCGGTGAAGCGGCGGTCGACAAGCTCGCGACCGAGGCCGACTGCCTCGAAGATCTGCGCCCCGCGGTAGGACTGGATCGTTGAGATCCCCATCTTGGAGATCGTCTTCAAAAGACCTTTGCCGATCGCCTTGACGACGTTCTGGGCGGCCTGCTCTGAGCTCACCGTCGCACGCCCCGGGCGTCCGTCGCCTGCGGCGATCTCAGCAAGCGTTGGGCCTGCGTTACCCGCGATCTCAATCAAGCCCTTGTATGCAAGCTCGTCGAGCGTCTCCAGCATCAGGTAGGGGTTGATCGCGCTCGCCCCGTAACCGATCAGCGTCGCAAAATGATGTATCTCGCGCGGCTCGCCGGACTCCAGCACGATCCCCGCGCGCAGCCGTGTGCCTTCGCGCACTAGATGGTGGTGGACCGAGGCGACCGCCAGCAGCGACGGGATCGGCGCGCGGCGCGGACCCACGAGACGGTCGGAGAGAATGATGATGTTCACGTCCTGCGCGATCGCGTCGTGCGCCTCCGCGCAGACCCGGTCCAGCGCGTGCTGCATCCCCGCAGCCCCCTCCTGCACCGGCCACGTGATGTCGATCGTGCGCGACGCGAACACGTCGTGGGAGATGTGGCGCAGCGTCTCGAGCTCGCGGTTGAGCAGGATCGGCTGGCGCATCACAAGCTTGTGAGCGTGCTCGGGCGTTTCGTCGAAGAGATTGCGCTCGGTGCCCAGCGTCGTCGCAAGGCTCATCACGATCTCCTCGCGGATCGGATCGATCGGCGGATTCGTGACCTGCGCGAACAGCTGCTTGAAGTAGGAGAACAACGGCGGCGCCTGGTCGGAGAGCACCGCCAGCGAGACGTCATTGCCCATCGACCCGACCGGCTCGGAGCCCTCGCGAGCCATCGGGGTCAGCAGCACCCGCAGGTCCTCCTGGCTGTAGCCGAACGCGCGTTGGCGGGAGTGCAGCGGCTGGTCTGAGATCGTGACCTGCTCGGAGGACGGCAGATCGTCGAAGTGGACCGAGTTGCGCGCTATCCACTCGCCATAAGGACGGCGCGTGGAGATCCCGCGCTTGACCTCGCCATCCTCAACGATACAGCCGCGCTCGAGATCGACCAGAAACAGCTTGCCGGGCTGCAGGCGACCCAGCCGGCGTACGCGCTCGGGCTCGATGTCGAGCAGCCCCGACTCCGAGCCCAGCACGACCAGCCCGTCGACCGTCTCCACCCAGCGCCCAGGGCGCAAGCCGTTGCGGTCGAGCGTCGCCCCGATGATCCGTCCGTCGGTGAACGCAACCGACGCCGGACCGTCCCACGGCTCCATCAGGCACGCGTGGAAGGCATAGAACGCCTTCAGCTCCTCAGGCAGGTCTTCGCGGTCGCGGTAGGCCTCCGGGATCATCATCATCACGGCGTGCGGCAACGAGCGCCCGGCGAGCATCAGCAGCTCGAGCACCTTGTCGAACGTCGCCGAGTCCGAGTCGCCGGGCTTGGCTACCGGCAGGATCTTCGGCAGGTCCTCGCCGAAGAGCTCGCTCTGCAGCTCGCTCTCGCGAGCGCGCATCCAGTTGATGTTGCCCATCACCGTGTTGATCTCGCCGTTGTGGCAGATCACGCGGTAGGGGTGGGCCAGCTCCCAGCTGGGGAACGTGTTGGTCGAGAAGCGCGAATGCACGAGCGCCATCGCGCTCTTACAGCGCTCGTCGCGGAGATCCCGGTAGAAGCCCGCGAGCTGGAAGCTGACGAGCATGCCCTTGTAGTTGATCGTGCGCGAGGAGCTCGACGCGATGTACAGACCCCCGTCCTCGCCGGCTGACGCACTCTCCAGCTCGCAGCGGCGCCGGATCACGTAGAGCTTGCGCTCGAACGCATCCTGGTCGAAGTCCTGAACCTCGGCGCCGACGAACAACTGATGGACCGCTGGACGGCACGCCCCGGCGGTCCGCCCGACGTGAGCCTCATCAACCGGTACCTCACGCCAGCCAAGCACCTTTTGGCCCTCCTCGCGGACGGTGCGCTCGAGCTGCTCGACCAACCGCGCGCGCGCCGCGTCGTCGAGTGGCAGGAAGCACATCAGGACGCCATAGCGACCCGCGGCTGGGAGCTCGAAGTCCACCGTCGCTCGCAGCAACTCGTCGGGCATCTGCATGAGGATCCCCGCGCCGTCGCCTGTCGTCGGGTCCGCACCTGAGGCCCCGCGATGCTCAAGGTTCTCGAGCGCCCGAACCGCCTGCGAAACCACCTCGTGACTCGGACGATTGTCGAGGCGCGCGACCATGCCCACGCCGCACGCGTCGTGCTCGAAACGAGGGTCGTAGAGCCCGACGGCCCTGGGCGGCTGCTTGGTGTGGTCTGTCATAAAAGTGCTCCCGGGAGGGCGGTGCCTCCCACACGGGTTGGAGGTCCCCATGCAGGCGGTTGAGGGCACCTGAGGCGGAGCCTGAAAGCGTAGCATCGGACCGCGAGGCGAATCGCGCGCCGCGAGCCTTCCTGCGCCTTCGCGGGCGCGGCGCGCAGGTCCGCGTTCGCGCCGTCCGGACGACCGCGCTCTGGCGTATGCTCCACTGTAGGTAGACAGCCACAGAGTCGGACTAGACGGGCAGGCGCCCGTGGGGGCCCAAGGTGTTGTTCGATGTGTGAAAACCGCTCGCGCTGGGCACCATCACCCAAGACGAGATCAACCTTCCCCACCGAGCCTTGGGAGACACACCTGTCATGAGGCCGGACATGCAGCTTGCGCTTCCAGCTCGCGCCGAGAACATAGCGATCGTTAGACACGCGTTTGGCGCGCTCGGCGAGGCCTACGCACTAGACACGCAAACCCTCTCGGACATTCGACTGGCGGTGACCGAGGCGTGTACGAACGTCGTCGTCCACGCCTACCCCGACGAACAAGAGGGCCAGATGGAGGTGCTCGCGACACTCCTCGACGACGAGCTCACGGTCGTCGTCCGCGATGAGGGCGAGGGGATCGGGCCACGACCGGACAGCCCGGGGCTTGGGCTCGGACTCCCGCTGATCGCCTCGCTCGCCGAGAGCGTGCAGTTGGGTCGCGACGAGGACGAGCGCACCGAGGTGCGCATGACGTTCTCGCTGTACGACGATCTCGAGCGCTACAGCGACGCGAGCGCCTCGCCCGCGGCCGCCGATCCATCGATGCCCACGTGAGCGCAGCGCGGCCGTGACCGACGACGATCGATCGGACCGCGAGGACGGTTCGCGCCAAAGCACGGCGTCGCTGCGTCTTGCCACCGGCCCACTCGTCGGTCCGGTCCTGTGCAGGGTCGTCTCGATGGTCCTAGCGCGCGCGAACTGCCCAATGGATCGGCTCGACGACGCGATGCTGATCTGCGACGCGCTCAGCGCCCACGCGCCCGAGCACGCCCACGACGGGCATCTCTCCTTCGCGCTCAACGCCGAGGGAGACGGCTTCGAGCTGCGTCTCGGCGAGCTGGCCGAGCACGCCGGGGTCAAGGTTGTGCGCGATTCGGTCCTGCCGGGCGTCGGCAACGTGCTCGAGCGGATGACCGATGAGCTGAGCATCGTGCCCGCCGCCGACGGCCGGCACGAGGAGCTCGTGCTGAAGCTGCGTTTCTAGCGGGCCTTCGGGGCGGCTTTTCGCCGGGGCTTGGGGGTCGCGGCCTGACCGTTGGCTGACGTGCTCTTGCCACCCGCACGTGCGCTCTTGCCGTTGGGCGCCGCACCCTTGCCAGCCGCCGGCTTGGCTTTGCGCTTACGCGGCGAGGGCATGCCATCCTCGCCACTGCGCGCGCGGACCTCTTCAAGACTCGCCTCCAGCGCACTCATCAGATCTGGCGCCTGCAGCCGCTCATCACCCACGGGAGGCTCGAGTACAACCTGCTCACCGTTGGCCTTGCGATCGATCAGGTCCAACAGCGCTTCGCGGTAGGTGTCGTGGTAGTTGCCGACGTCGAATGGACGCGTAACCGACTCGACGAGCCTGCGCGCCATCTCAAGCTCCCGCTCGCTGACCTCGATGTCGGCTTCTTCGAGCTCGGTGAAGCTCGAAGTCTGCTGAATCTCGTCTCCAAAGTTCATCGTGACCATCATCAACGCGTCCTCGCGCGGGCGGATCGCGACGAGCTGCTCGCGCGAGCGCAACACGATCCTGCCGATCGCAACCTTCCCGGTTTCGCGCATCGCCTCCAACAGCAGCCGGTAGGAGCGCGCGCCGCCCTTGTTGGGAACGAGGAAGTAGGGTCGATCGAAGTAAACCGCGTCGATCTCCTCCAGTTGCACGAAGTCCTCGACGTCGATCGTGCGCGTGAATACGGGCTCCAGCGCCGCGAGCTCCTCGGGCTCGACGACTACGTAGCGACCCGGCGCCAGCTCGTAGCCCTTGACGACTTCGCCGTAGTCGACCTCCTCGCCCTCAGCCGAACAGAACCGCCGCTGCACGATGCGCGCGTGATCGCGCGCGTGCAGCTGGTGGAAGGTGACGTTCTTGTGGACCGCAGCGCTGTAGAGCTTGACGGGCACGCTGACGAGGCCGAAGTTAAGCGTCCCTTTCCACATCGAACGGGGCATCGCCATAGTGTCGACTGCGACTTGGACGATGTCAAGCGGTGGGCGGGCGCTATCGCGGCTCTGACTCCGCGAGCCCCGCGCGTAGCCGCGCGATCGCCTGGCGGATCAGCCTCGAGACCTGCATCTGGGAGACGCCGATGCGCTCGCCGATCTCGGCCTGGGTGAGATCCTGACCGAAGCGCAGCTCGAGCACGACGCGCTCGCGCGTGGATATCCGCGCCAGCAGCGGCTCGAGCGTCGCGCGCTCCTCGGCGCGTCGAAAACCGCCATCCTCGTCCCCGAGCGTGTCCGCGAGACTCTCGCCCCCGGCCGCTCCCTGCGCGGGGCGTGGAGCATCCAGCGAGCCCGCTCGGTAGGCGCCGGCGGCCTCCAGGGCCTCCAAGACCTGCTCCTCAGAGGCGTCGACCGCCTCCGCGATCTCGCCGATCGAGGGCGAGCGACGCTTGCCCACCGACAATCTCGTGACAGCGCGGTCGACTCGCAGAGCGAGCTCCTGGAGGTCACGCGGGACCCGCACCGACCACGTGCGGTCGCGGAAGTGACGCTTGAGCTCACCGAGGATCGTCGGCACGGCGTAGCTGGAAAACACAACCTCCCGGTTTACGTCAAAGCGGTCGATCGCCTTGATCAATCCGAGACACGCGACCTGTACGAGGTCCTCCAGTGGCTCCTCAGCGCGCTGGTAGCGGCGTGCGAGGCGCCGCGCGAGCGGGAGGTAGCGTTCGATCAACTGCTCGCGCGCCTGCGCATCGTCGTGCTCGCGAGCGCGGACGAACAGCGTCGCATCCGAGACTCCGTCTCGCGCACCCCCGCTGTCGCGGCTCGGCGCGGGTCGCCCCTCCGCCGCTCCACCCGCAGGGCCCTCCACGCGGGGACTTGGCCTCATGTCACGAGCATAGCCGCGCGCGGAGCGTGCGGGACAGGGCGGATGGTCGCGCCGCAATCGACCTCCAGTACCCGCCCAACGGTCACCGGCGAACTGAGCTGGCTGCGCATCTTCGTCCCCCCCACCGCCACGTCGAGAACCGGTCGCTCCAGCGTGCGCGCGTACTCCGGCACCTCCGCACAAAGCGCAGGGGCAAGCCACGCGATCGGCGGGCCACCGGCTCGCGCCGCTGGCCAGCGCGTAAAGTCGACGGCGCCACTTAGCAACAGCCGCTCGCGGGCACGGGTCATCGCGACATACACGATCCGCTCCTCCTCAGCCTGCTCGGCGTCGCGGCGCTCCTGGCTGAGCTGTACATAGCGCAGACACGCACGCGGCTCGCAACCGTCGAGGCTTGCGAGCCGCAAGCCGACACGATCCCCGTCGAGCAGCAGATCGGGCGGCGTCCCGTTGGTGGCGCGGCCGAGATCCGCAATACACACCACTCCGAACTCGAGGCCCTTCGCGGCATGGATCGTCATCAGGCGCACCGCGTCGGGCTCGGCGCCGCCGGTCGGCGCCTGAGGCTCGGCACCCTGCGCAAACGCCCCGCGGTGGGCGACGTGGTCGAGAAACGCGCGCAGGCCACGACCCTCGGCGGCCTCGAAGCGACGCGCGAGGCGCAGTAGCTTGTGGATGTTGGCCAAGCGCCGCTCCGCCCAGCTGAGGGAGCGCACATGCCGCTCGTAGCCGCTCGCCGCGATCGCCCGCAGCAGCAGCTCGGCGACACCGTGCGCCGGCGCGAGCCGGCGCTCCTGTGCGAACGTCCCCGCAAAGCGCCGCAACCGCTCGCGGTCATCGATGGGCAAGCCCGTGTAGAGGTCCGCGTCGGCGCGCTCGATCGTCGCCCACACACCCCCGCCCTGCTTGCGCGCATTCAGCGCCAGCGATGCGATCGCATCGCTCGAGAGCCCCACCAGCGGCGAAGCGAGCGCCCCATACAGCGCAACCTCATCGAGCGGGTTCGCGAGTGCCCGCAACCACGCAAGCAGATCCGCAACCTGCTGATGACCCCAGAAGCTGCCCACCGCCGCCAGCGTGCGAAGGCCACGGTCCTGCAGCGCGCGCTCATACACCGGAAGATCCCCGGCGGCGCGCAGCAGTACGACTACGTCGCCCGCCGCGACCTCGCCGCCCGCGACCAGCTGCGCGATGCGCTGCGCCAGCAGGCGCGCTTCAGCCCTGCGCCACAGCGGCGCCGGCGGCAGCCCACCCGTGATCGCGTGCACATCTGGGCAAGTCTCCCAGCCGCGTCTGTCCGTGAGCAACAACTCCAACGGCGGCGTATCCCGTGTCGAATCCGTGGGTGTCGCTTCGGTGGGCGCGGCAGGCGCGGCGACCTGCGCCGACCCCGCCGCGCGTACGCGCGCGCGCGCGGCGGGGCCTCTACGAGCAACCACCTCACCGCCACCATCAGCGGCCTCGCGCGCGGCGATCAGTGGCATGTAGGTGTCACCGAAGCGCGCCGCGAAGACCGTGTTGACCGCCTCCAGCAGCGCCGGACGGGCACGGAAGTTGCGTGCCAGCACGAGCGCCGCTCCCTGCCCACGCAGAGCTGCGCGGCGCTCGCGGAAGATCCCGACGTCGGCGTAGCGAAAGCCGTAGATCGACTGGAGCTCGTCGCCGACCGTGAACAGATTGCCGCGATCCAGGAGCGCCAGTAGCGCGAGCTGGCGAGAGTTGGTGTCCTGGAACTCGTCGACCATCAGCAGCTCCAGGCGCTCAGACCAAGCCGCGCGTATGTCCTCATGAGAAACCAGTAGCTCGTGCGCCCCCAGCTCGAGATCGTCAAAGTCGAGCGCTCCCCGCTCGCGCTTGAGATCGGCGTAGTGCTCCCCGAAGCTCTTCAGCGTCTCATCGAGCAGCGCGCACGCTTGCAGCGCGGCATCGTCACGCTGCTCTGCGGCGCCCGCGGCGGCCTCTCGTGCGAGCGCGTGCAATGGCAGTCGCGGCACCGCCACGCCTCGGCTGCGCTGCTCGGCGTAGACGCGCAACAGCATCGCGCGCAGCCTGTCCGCTCCATAGGCCGCGACCAAGTCGACCGCCTGCTCGCGCTCCCGCGCCGGCCGCTCTTCGGTGAGTAGCTCCGCCAGCGCACGGCGAAAGGCGAGCAGCGCGAGGCGTCCCGCGCCAGGCTCATCGAGGATCGCGAACTCCGGGTCGAGCCCCGCGTGCAGAGCGTGAATTCGCAGTAACCGCGTGCAGAATCCGTGGAAGGTCCCGATCGGGGCGCCCTCGGTGTCGCGCGCCGCTTCGCGTTCACCGAGCGCCAGCAGGCGTTCACGCACCCGCGCACGCAGCTCCCCCGCGGCACGCTCGGTGAATGTGATCGCAAGGATCCGACCCGGCGCGACACCGTCCTCGCGTATCGCGCGTACAAAGCGCTCGACGAGCACCGCAGTCTTGCCGCTCCCGGCGGCGGCCGCGAGCAGCAGCGGCCCGCGCCGCCGCGCTACCGCCTCCTCCTGCTCTGAGGTCAGGACTCGCATCGACAGATCTCCGGGTACATACAGCCACTCTCGCCAAACCCGCACGTCGTCGGACGCGCCTCTAACTCTCCCGCGCGCGCCTGCTGTGCAGCCTCGCGAGCCGCGTCGACCCCCTCACGCACGAGCCCCAATAGCTCTGCGCGCTCGTAGGTGTCGCCGCGCACACAGTCGAGTTCGATGCCGGCGTCCAGCTCGAGCGCGCCACGCGCGCGCAGGTCGCGCCCGGAGAGCGGCTGATAGAAACCACCCGCGACGTGCGCGCCGGTCGCGCTTTCTAGCGCACGCATGTACAGAGGGACCTGAAAGCTGCGCTCGCGCATCCAGCGGGCTCCGTCGGGGGCGTGGGCGCCCTTGTAGTCGTAGACCACCGCCCCGGCGCCGCCGGGGTCGATATCGACGCGGTCGATGCGTCCGCGCACCCGGATCCCGTCGCCTAGCTCGAGGGGGGGCAGTCCGTCGGGATCGTCGGCAAACCCGAACGAGAGCTCAAGTTGGGTTGGCTCCAGCGGGCTGTCCCGCGTGGCTGCGTGCTCGAGGTAGCGTTCGAGGTCGGCCTCCAGGCGGCGACGCACACCGGGGACGCGCTCGGGCACGATCGACAGCGGATGCTCGCCCTCGCGCTCGGTGAGGGCCGCGCGCAGCAGCTCCCGAGCCCGCGCGAGGATCGCGGGCCGCAGACGTGCCGAGCCGGTCTCGGCTCGCAGCCCGTCCAGGACGTCGCGTAGAGCGGCGTGCGCGAGCGCCCCGCGCGCCAGCGGCTCCGGCTCGGGTTCAAGATCCTGCGCGGCCAGAAATCGCTCCACAAACCAGCGCACCGGGCAGCCCGCCCAGGCTTCGAGCGCAGAGGCCGACCACATGCGCTGCTCGCCGAGCTGTGCGAGCACGCGCTCCTCGCGCAGCGGGGCGATGCGCGACGCGGGCCCAACCGAACCGATCCCCCCCTCCCCTACCTCACCCAACGCACGCCTGCCGCGAGCTCCATGCAGGTCACAGGTAAACAAATCGCACACGTCATCCACGAACAGCGAGCGCGAGCGCGGCAGGCCATCGTCGTCAGCCACATGCCAGCTGAGCGCGAGCAGCTCCTCAGGACGCGAGACCGCGGCGTAAAACAAGTAGCGCTCGGTCGCCAGCGTGTCGGCGCCGGCGCCGCCGGCGAGCGCGAGCAGCCCGGAGCTCTCCACCAGCCGCCGCCGCTCGTCCTCTGAGAGCAGCGGCTCCGCACGGGCCGGCGCCGGAAAGACGCCTTCCTGCAGCCCACACAGGAACAGCGCGCGCACGCGCCGTGCACGCAGCGCGAGCGGATCGAGTACCGCCACCCCCTCCCCGCTCCCCACCAATGGGGCCCCGAGACTCGCCAGCGGCGACTCCACGACGAGCTCCAGGCCGCGCAATATCGCGATCAGCGCGGCCGGGTCGGGGAGCAGACCTGGGATCGCCCGGGCCGCCGGTGCACACACGAGCTCATGCAACTCGCCCAACGCCTTGCGGCCTGCCTCGAGCGCCCGCGCCTCGCGCGGCGATGCGTCCTTCAGCTGGGACCCAGCTACGAGGCGCTCCAGCTCCTCGGCGGTGCGTTCGACAAGGACCTCGACGCCGGCAGCCGCGCCGTCGCGCAACCGCGCGAGCACCTGCAGCGGCTCACCAGACCAGCGTGCCGCGGCCCACAGCGCACGTCCGTCGGCGACCGTCGTTACGCCTGCGCGCCGCGCGCGCGCTTCGAGCTCGTCGGCGACACGCAGTGTCGACTCCTGAGGGGATACGCGCAGCCATCGCAGCAGCTGCTCGAGCTCGGCTTCGGGCTCACAGGCCGAGTGGAGCGCTCCGAGCAGCGCACCGCCGAGGGCGGTGTCCGCGAAGCGCACTCGGCGGTGCAGCGTGTAAGGGATCCCGCGTGCCGCGAAGACCTCTTCGAGCAGCTCCGTGATCGTCGCCGGCGCACGGTGAGCAACAGCGATCTCGCGTGCCGGCACCCCCCGGGCGAGCAGCGCCAGGATCTCCTCGGCGACGAGCTCCAGCTCTGCGCGCTCGCCGCCACCCTCCAGGAGCCGCACCGCACCCTGCGCGTCCACCGGCGCGGGCGCGCTCGACTCGAACAGCTGGCGCTCCAGGTGGTGCAGGGCGCGGCGCGAGCACCGCTCGTAGTACTCGGCCCGCGGCGCCAACTCGCGGTGCTCGCTCGCCAGCGGGCGCAGCGTCTGAAACGTTCGCGCGCGACCAGCGAACGCCTCACGACCGCGCTCAAACGTCAGCGAGACCGTGACATCGGCCCCGGCAATCACACCGAGCGTCTCGACCGCGTCGAGCTGTAGCGGCGTGAAGTCGTCAAAGCCATAGAACAGCACCGGCATCTCACCCCAGCGCGCCGGCTCGCGGCGCAACACGTCCAGCGCCGCCGTCGCGCGTTGCTCGGGGTCGCTGCAGTCGAGCGCGCTCAGCGCACGCTCATACTCCTCATAGATCGTTCCCAACCGCCGCGCGCGCGTACGCGCGGCGGGGTCCACGGCAACCCACTCCCGCAACGCCTCGCGCAGCCGCACGGGGCTCACGCGCTGGACCTGCAACTCGCTCACAAACGCCCCCAGCGCGCATGTCATCCCTCGACTGGCGCGTCCGGAAAGCGTTGCCAGCAAGCGCTCACGCGCCAGCGCGCCAAGCGGCCGCGGCACCGGCCCCGCCCGACGCACGATCTCGGCGATCAGCCCGTCGAATCGCACCGCGCGCACCTCCCCGGCCAGGCCGCCGGAGACAAGCTCCTCGGAGTAGCGCTCGCTGTCAGCCCGCGTGGGCACCACCAGCAGCGGTCGCCGCCCACGCGAGTGGTGCCTGCGCAGCTCGTCGAACACCGCGCGCGCCTTGCCGGCGTTGGCCGGACCGGTGATGAGCAGGATCGGCATCGCGCCAATCCTGGCGCATGGATCGGCGGCCCTACGCGGCGGACTGGGCCGCGACGCGCTCCTCAGCGGCGCCGTCGGCCTCCACTGCACCATCCGCCGGTGCCGCGGCGTCCCCTGCTGCGGCAGCTGGCGCGGTCTCGTGGTCGGGGGGCTTAGCGCCCTCCTTGGCCCAGTTCTCGTTGAATTCCACGCGCCAGCGACCGTCCTCGGTCTGCTGGAGCGCAAGGTGCGCGCGGAAGCTGCGCCCGGAGCGCCCGCGAAAGCCAGTGACGGGACGCTGGGTGTAGCCGGTCTTGATCAGCTCGCGCGCAACTGCCGCGGGCAGCTGCTTGCCGGCTTTGGCCTTCCAGATCACGAAACCGCAGCCGGGGTCGTTGCGCGACCAGCACGAGTAGCCCTTGCGGTTTTCGACGATTTCATGACCACAGACCGGGCAGGGACCGAGCGTGGCTTTGGGGATGCGCACGTCTTTGAGCGTCTCGTCGAGCATCTTCACGGTCTCGCGCGCGAAGCCGGCGATGTCGCCCATGAAGGCCGCGCGAGCGTCCTCGCCGCGCTCGATGCGATCGAGGCGATGCTCCCACTGGCCGGTCAATTCGGGCGAGGTCAGGGGGTGGCTGCCAAGCAGGCGCACGACATTGAGGCCCTTCTCGGTCGCGACCAGCGAGCGTCCGTCGCGCTCGATGTAGCCGACGGCGATCAGACGCTCGATGATCGCGGCGCGGGTCGCGGGAGTGCCGATCCCGGAGTCCTTCATCGCCTCGCGCAGCTCGTCGTCGTCGACGAGCTTGCCCGCGGTCTCCATCGCGCCGAGCAGCGAGGCGTCGGAGTAGCGCCGCGGCGGCTTGGTTTCCTTGCTGAGGCTCTTGATCTCGCGCACATCGACGGTCTCGTCCTGGCTGAGGCGCGGGAGCTGCTGGTCGGTGCCCTCGTCCTCCTCGCCGCGCTCGCCTGCGTCAGCGGGGGTCTGCCCGTAGACGCCGCGCCAGCCGGGGACGATCAGCAGCTTGCCTCGCGTGCGGAACACGTACCTCCCCGCGCGCTCGGACTCCCCAGCGCGAATCGTGGTCTCAACTCGCGTGTTCTCGAACACCGCCTCCGGGTGAAACACGGCGAGGAAGCGACGCACGACGAGGTCGTAGATGCGCTGGTCGTCGTCGCCCATGCGATCGACTTTGTGCTCGCCCTGGGTGGGGATGATCGCGTGGTGGTCGGAGACCTTGGCGTCGTCGACCACGCGCTCCAGGGGCAGCTCGGGCAAACCCTCGACGTACGCAGCGGCCTTTGCGTACTCGGGGTTGGCGCCGACTACCCCGGCTGTGGGCTTGATCTCGGGGATCATGTCCGTGGTGAGGTAGCGCGAGCTGGTGCGCGGATACGTGAGCGCCTTGTGCTCCTCGTACAGGCGTTGCGCCGCGGCAAGCGTGCGCCGTGCGGAGAACCCGTAGCGCGTGTTGCCGTCGCGCTGCAGCGAGGTGAGGTCATAGAGCATCGGGGCGCGCTCGCGCTGCTCCTTCTTCTCCAGCTTGGTGATCGTGCCGTGCTTGCCCTCGCAGGCCTCGACGATCGCTAGCGCTTCCTCGGCGGTGGCGATGCGCGGCTTTGCGCCGGCGTGGAAGCGTCCGACGTATACACGCTCGCCCTCAGCGCCTCCGTTCGCAGCGGGCCCGTCCTCCCCATCCAGCGGCGGCGCGGCGAACGTCGCGTCGACCAGCCAGTAGGGCTCGGGTTTGAACGCGCGGATCTCCTCCTCGCGACGTGCGACGATCGCCAGCGTCGGGGTCTGCACGCGCCCCAGCGAGACGGCGCCGTCAAAGGAGGTGCGCAGGCGTATCGTGGCGGCGCGCGTCGCGTTCATTCCGACGATCCAGTCGGCCTCCGAGCGCGAACGGGCGGCCTGCTCGAGCAGCGCGAACTCAGAGGCCGGGCGTAGCGACGCGAAGGCCTCTTTCATCGCGGCGTTGGTCATCGAGTTCAACCACAACCGCCGCACGGGCTTCTCGGCGCCGGCCTTCTCGTAGATGTAGGCAAAGATCAGCTCGCCCTCGCGGCCGGCGTCACAGGCATTGACGACGTCGCCGACGTCCTCGCGCGTGAGCTGCTTGGCGACGACCGACATCTGCTTGCGCGAGCGCTCGTCGCGCACGATCAGCTTGAAGCGCTCGGGGACGATCGGCAGGTCCTCCATCTTCCAGCGCTTGAATTTGGCGTCGTATTCGTCGGGTTCGGCGAGCTGCACGAGGTGCCCGACGGCCCACGTGATGACGTAGGTGTCTGCTTCGAGCCACCCCTCTTCCTTCTTGAACGTTCCGGGCAGCACACGCGCAAGGTCACGCCCGACGGAGGGCTTCTCTGCGATTACGAGGGTCTTCGACATGGACGTCAGAGACTAGCGGCACTCATGCGGCGTCGCATGGACCGCTGAAGCTCACGCGGCGTCACAAGGGCCCGTGCCGACGGGCGCGTGGGCGTGCGCGAGCACTTCGGAGACCGTCGTGTTGGCCACTCCGTAACCACCTGCGGGACCCGCGCCGGTGGTGCCCGCGAAGATGGTTGTGAGCACACCGCCGGCGCTGTTTACGACCGGGCCGCCGGAGTTGCCCGGGCGCACCACGCCGCGCAGAGGCGTCAGCAGACGCGATACCGGACCGCGACCATAGGCGTCCTCGGTGATGACTTTCCCGGTCTGCCCGATGCGCGCCGCGCGCACCGCGAAGGGACCGTTTTCGGGGTAGCCGAGGATCGCGCCCGCGTCACCAGACGATGGGTTCGAGACCAGCGCGAGCGAGGGCAACCGCAAACCTGGGACGCGCAGCACGGCGATGTCGTCGGCGGCGTCGAACGCGATCGCCTGCGCGGCGAGTCCGGGGGACTCGCCGCCGACCTCAACGGTGGTGTCGCTCTCGCCGGCGACGACGTGCGCGTTGGTAACGATCTCTTCGGGCTTCACCACCCAGCCGGAACCCTCGATCGCCAGGCCGCAGGCGGTTCCAAGTACGCGTACGACGCTGCGCGAGGCGGCGCGCACGCCGGGGTCCGAGGCGATCCGCGGCGAAGGCGCGGCCAGCGAAGGCAGGCGTCCAGGGATCGAAGGCAGCGGGTCCAGGCGCGCGAGTGCGTCGAGAACAGGGCCCGAGGGCGGCAGGAGCTGGTTGAGCGTGCTCAGGATCGCCGAGCGCTGGATGTTGGCGCGCAGCTGTCCCTCACCGGGCACCTGGGCGGCGACGGCGGCAAGGATCCACACGATCCCGAGCCCGACGGCGGCGCTGAGGAGGGCGCCGAGCGCACCGTCGAGCAGGCCAACACCGGGGACCAGCAGGGTGCCGCGGCGCAGCCGCCAGCCGAGACCCTCCAGACCGCTCGCTAGAACGGCGCCGGCGAGCAGCGCACCGACGAGGCCGAAGGCCGGCGCATACGGCGAGGAGGACCCTTGCGGCAGCAGCAGTGGGCCGATGCGAGTGCCGATGAACGCGCCCACCGCAAACCCTCCGAAGGAGAGCACACCGACGATGAACCCCTGGCGGAAGCCGAACAGCGCGAGCAGCGCGGCGAACGCCACGATCAGCCAGTCGAGTCCGGTCACAACTCATGTTCTACCGTTCCGCAACGTGTGCACAAGGATTGGAGACGGGTGTCGTCGATGAGCGCCGTACCCGTCCCCAGACGCGGTAGCGAGCACCACGGCACGCACAACCGCTGGCGGCGGGCGCGTCCGGTGCTTGCGCTCGGCGCGGTCGCGTTCGCGATCGGCGCGATCGTGGGAGCAGCGCACTCGGGATCCTCCTCGGCGCGCAAGCTAGCCGAAGATTTCGCGGCGGCGTGGGCGCGCAGCGACTACGCGGCGATGTACGGCGAGATCACGCCGGCCTCCCAGCGCGCGGTCTCGCCGAGTGAATTTGCGGCCGCCTATCGCGAAGCGGCGATGCTGGCGACGGTCAGCACGGTCAAGGTGACGGGCCGTCCGCGAGCGGCAGCGCACGGCGTCGAGGTCGTCGCGGTGCAGGTCCACACGCGCCTGTTTGGGACCCTCGCCAGCTTGTGGCGACTTCCGATCATCATCGCGCCGGGAGAAGCGGGGGAACGAATCGTTTGGTCGCACTCGCTCGCCTTCCCGGGTCTGCACGCCGGCGAGCAGCTGGCGAGGCGCACGAATCTCCCCCCACGAGCGGCGCTGTTGGCTCGCGACGGATCGGTGCTCGCCGAAGGGGCGGCGAGCGGGGCAGGACAGCGCGCCTCGCCCTTGGGAGCGGCTGCCAGCGCGGTCGTCGGCAGCGTGGGGCCGATTCCCACCAGTCGCCGGGCGGCGCTTGAGGAACAGGGCGTGCCGCCGGATGCGATTGTCGGCGTCAGCGGCCTGGAGCTCGCCTTGGACGACCGCCTGCGCGGCGCCCCGGGCGGCGAGTTGCTCGCGCAGCGCACCACGAGCACAAGCTCGGGCCCCGGAGCACGAATCCTCGCAAGCGCGACCCCGCATGCCGCGACGGCGGTGCGTACGACGATCTCACCGGCGGTGCAGCAGGCGGCCGCAGTCGCGCTGGGCGGCCAATATGGCGGCGTCGTAGCGCTCGATCCAGCCAGCGGCCAGGTCCTGGCGGTCGCGGGAATCGGCCTGGAAGCGCTGCAGCCGCCGGGCTCGACGTTCAAGATGATTACGGTCAGCGGCGTCCTGCAGGCGCATGTCGCAAGTACGCACAGCACGTTCCCCTACGAGACCGCGGCAACACTCGACGGAGTGCAACTGCACAACGCCAACGGCGAGTCATGCGGGGGTTCGCTCGTCGAGGCGTTCGCGACGTCGTGCAACTCGGTGTTCTCGCCGCTGGGCGTGAAGCTGGGCGCGGCGCGACTCGTCGCGACCGCGGAACGTTTCGGCTTCAACCACCCGCCGGGCGTCGAGGGGGCTGCGCAGAGCACTATCCCACCGGCATCGGGGATCCAGGGCGAACTTGCGGTGGGTTCGACCGCGATCGGGCAGGGCATGGTGCAGGCAAGCGTGCTGGAGATGGCAACGGTGGCGGCGACGATCGCCGACGGCGGGCGCCGGCCGACACCGACGTTCGGTTTCGCGCGAACCTCATCGAAGCGCGCGATCGGCGCATCGGTGGCGCGCACGGTGCGGGGCCTGATGATTGACGTGGTGCGCTTCGGGACCGGCACGGCGGCCGCGATTCCCGGAGTCGTTGTAGCCGGCAAGACGGGGACCGCGGAACTCGGCAACCCGCGCTCGTGCGCCTCGGAATCGACGGAGAGCGAAGCGATCTCTCCCGAAGGCGAAGCGGACTCCTCGCAGTGCAGCACCGAACAGTCCGACCCGCACAACACCGACGCGTGGTTTGCGAGCTTCGCGCCCGCGCTTCACCCACGTATCGCGGTCGCGGTGCTGATGGTCCGCGACGGCGCCGGCGGCGCGACGGCTGCGCCGGTGGCGCGGCAGGTTCTCGAAGCCGGCTTACGCTAGACGTCTAGTTCCGCGGACGCCGTCTGCGTGGCCGCCAGCGGATCGACGATCTTTAGCTCGAGCGGGCGGTTGCTGAGCGAGATCTCTTTGATCTTGTAGAGCAACAACGCACCCTGCGTGGGGCCAGACGCGGCGATCGTGTTAGGAGCGGGCACCTGCGATTTGGCCTGCAGGAGCTCGCCTTTGTAGGCGAACGGGTTGGCCGCGCCGGGCAGGATCGGGCTGTAGGTGTTGCCTTCGGTGTCGGTGATCGTGAGGTTCGTCGCGATCGGATGCGGAGCGCCGGTGTTGTTGTAGACCTGCATGAACACCCCAAACCACTCTTCGCCGGGCGCCAACGCGCGCTGCGCCGGAGTGAGACCTTTGAGGTAGTCGGCGTCTTCGACGTTGTAAGGGTTCAGCTGGCGCGAGATCTGGACCTCGTAGATCAGCGGGCCCACGTTCAGGTAGGGAGCATTCTTGCCCGAAGCCCCGGCATAGGTGCCGGTTGTGACGCGGGTGTGAGCGTCGCCGCAGGCGCCGAGCGCGAGCATGAGGCACGCTGCGAGGGCGAGAGCTGAGGCGTTGCGCGGGAGGCGAGACATGAGGCGGCAGTCTATCCAGCGGCGACCGTGACACGCGCGCCGCGTCCCTCGCCGCTCTCGATGATCGAGCGCAGGCGGCGCAGCGCCTTCTTGTTCTGGCGCTTGATCCAACTGCGCGCGCCGAGGGACTCCATCAGGCGATCCGAGAGCGTGTGGGGTTGCGTTTGCAGCGTGAACCGCACGCGTGTAGTGCCCCCAGCTCCGGGGGCGAGCTCGTAGACGCCAAGCGTGCGCACGCGATTGGCCTTGCCGCCACGGCCGATCTCGACGATGCGATGCGGGCGCTCGACCTCGGCAAACGTCACGTCCCCCCAACTGAAGCGGTTGGCGGGGACGGCGACGCGAAAGCGCGCACCGGCGCCGACGCCTACGGAGCGCTCGCGCGTCAGATGCCAGTCGTGCAGATAGTGGTCGGTGAACTCGGAATGGTTGGCAATGTCCTGCAGGTACTCGAAGACACGCTCTCGCGGCGCGTCGATCAGGATCGAGACGGTGACGGGGTGCACGGCGAGCGGAGTCTAGCGACGCGCTGGACGGCTCGGAGCGGCGCTTCTAGGCGGCCCGCGCGGTCAGCCGCACGGTGTGCCCACGCTCGGTGTGCCGCACAGTCTCGCTCGCGGCGGGCGCCTCGCGGCGCAGCGGGCTGCAGAGCTCGCAGACGACGTCGCCGGCGCGTCCGTAGAGGTGAACGTGCTCCCCGATCAGCGGCGTGCGCCCGCAGTCCACACAACGATTGCGGTCGGCGGCCAGCACCCCGACACCGCGGCGCAGTAGGAAGCGCTCGAGCTGCTCGGCGTCCGTGGCAGGAGATGCGGCCATGCCGCGGTTTTCGCCGCCCCTCGGCGGTCTCCTGCAAACGCCCAAGGCCGCGGCAGGGCTTGGCGCGCAACGACTTCGCCAAGGCACGGTTTGCCACCCGCGTCACGAGGGTACAACGAGATGGCCACCCTGTTGTCCCATTCGGATAAGTCCGTTGACCGCGGGCTCCGGAAGTCGAACTCCTGAGATCGAGTCTCAGGAAAATTACGAGCCTTTTATACCCGAGGAGGAGAGTCTCGTTATGATCGCCACGAGGTTCCGTGGACAGGTCCGCCCTGGGCCCGGTCCCAACCGGAGAAGAGGAGATGTGAGCATGACGGAGTCACTAACCTCGGGCACGATGGCTGGAGCGGGTTCGTTTCGCTGCCAGCGCTGCGGATACGTGTTGACCCTGGCGGCCGGCGATATGCTGAGCGAGTGCCCGGGCTGCACAGGGCGCAGCTTCGCGCGAGCGTCGCTGTTCAGCGTGGGACGACTGGGACGTGACAGCGAGGCCGCCGAGCCCGAGCACGACGACCGCGACGCGGACTGGCTGGCCGAGGCCAGCGAACGACTGGCACAGCCTGGCGAGTACTTGCTATACGAAGAGGACGGCGAGATCGTCGTTGTGGCCCTGACGCGTGAGTGGACGCGGGTGGGACGCAGCCTCGCTGCTGACGTCCGCTTCGATGACCCAACCGTCTCGCGTAGGCACGCCCTGCTGGTGCGCCAGCCCGATGGAGTGCGCGTCCTGGATGACCGTAGCCTCAACGGCGTGTTCGTCAATGGCGAGCGTGTCGAGTGGCGCGTACTGGAGGCTGGAGACGAAATCGTCGTGGGTCGCTACCGGCTGCACTTCGTGAGCATTAGCCCTGATTCCGTTGGGCGGGAACGAGAAGACGCGGGCGAGCTGCACACCACTGGCTGAGCGCTCGGTCCGTATCCTTGACAGGCCTGCGCTCTCAGGTCTACGATCTAGGCAGAGGTAACCATAGCCCGGTTATTCAGCGCCTGGAAAACGCGACCCAGGCAAGGATTGCGCAAAGGGTCGCGCTCCTCCACCCGCTCCTTCACCGGCTGGGAGGGAGGCATGATGTTGAACAGCAGTCGCCTCGGCGGAACCGGCCAGGAGCCTTTTGTCGCTGCCCCTGTCGTCCGAGGTCGCCCGTCCGACCCGCGCGCTCGCATTCTCGATGCTCTGATCGCGACAGTTTCGTACCGGGGCTATGAGCGCACGACGCTCGAGCGAGTGCTCTGCACGGCCGAGGTGCCCGCGGCAGTGTTCGACGAGCATTTCACGGACAAGGAGGACTGCTTCCTGCAGGCCCTCGACGAGCTGGTCGAGCGCGTCGAGAGCAGAGTCCTGGAGCGACTCGCGCACCAGGCACCTTGGCCTCAACGTGTGCGCCAAAGCCTGGAGGCCCTGCTGGAGGCGCTGACCGAGGATCCAGACGGCACGCGCGTGGTGCTGGTCGAGTGCCTCAGCGCGAGCGCGGCCGCCAGCGAGCGCCATCGTGCGCTGCTGCGACTCTTTCCGGCCCTGCTCGAGGAGGGCCGCTTCCATTCGGCGGATCCAGATCATCTGCCGCCCGGAACCTCCGAGGCGCTGGTCGGTGGGATCGTCGCGATCCTGCATCGGCGCGCGCTGGAGGACCGCACCGGCGAACTACCGCGCCTACTCAGCGATCTGGCGTATTTCGTGCTGCTGCCCTACCTCGGGCACCATCGCGCGCTCCTTGCAGCGTACGCGAAGACGTCCTAGCTATTTCAGCGGGGGCGGCGCTGTGACGTGGGGGTATTGGCCGGAGGTGGCTTCCCACGTGAACGGCGACTGCTGCAGACAAGGCGGCGCCGACACTTCGTTGGCGGTGCTCGTCGGGTTTTTGACGACCTTGTGTTCGACTTCGCCTTTGGCGTTTTTCTGTTCTTCGAGCTGACCGTTGACGACGTGGTCTTCGATCAGCTGCTTGATCGTTGTGGAGGAAACTGCGCCGCCTTCTTCTTCGACGATCGAGGGAGCGGAGTCGGCACAGTTGGCGGTACTGAAGGACGGGAGGGCGTTGCCCGCGATCTGACTCAGTCCGCCGGCCTGGAAGTATGGGTTGGCGCGGTTGACGCCGATGCGCTGGTTGTAGACGGCGAGCGCTTCGGGTCCGACCGTGACGAGTGCCCGCACGTAGTGCTGGATCGGCCCGCCTTCGCCGAAGTCCCCGTTTTTGTCGTGCGCCTGCGTGACGGCCGTGAGGTTTGCAAAGAACGCCTGCACCTCCGGGATGTAGTCGCCGGCGAACTGCAGGAGGGGATCGAGATTGCGTAGCACCGGGGTCACATTTTCGAGCAGCGGCACGACGTTGTGGAGGGTCGGGCGCACCGTCGGCAGGCCCTTCTTCGATGCGCTGGCCAGCGGCCCGAGACCGGTGAGCAGGCTGTCGAGGTTGGGCGCGAAGGACTTGGCGGTGCGCAGCAGCGGCGTCAGCGCGCGCTCCCACCCATGCGCCTCGTCCAACACCGGACTGCCTTCATTGGCGAGCTTGTCGAGTTCGCGCAGCGTCGTCGTGCCACGACGCTCGAACGTCGGAAGCGCGCGGATAGCGTCGGCGAACTGCTGGCTGCTCTGTGCCAGCGCGTGGAAGCTCTGCGCGCCGCTTTCGACGAACCCACGGAATTGGTTGTCGCGTTCGGTGAGCGCGTCGAAGACGACGCCGAGATTGCGAACGACGGAGCGCACCGCGCCTTCCTGGGAGGCAAGCACCGTGAGGAGTTTGTTGCCTTGCGTGACGAACGGTTCGACTTCGGCGAAACCTGAGTTGATCTGTTCGCCGCGGCCGTTGTAGGAGGCGGCGACCTCTTGCTGCCAGGCTTTGAAGGCGCTGCGCTCGCGCGGTTCCAGCGACGCGAGAATGTCATCCAACGTGACCGCCCGTTCGACCTGATCGGCAGACAGCGTGCCGCCGTCGGGCAGCGCACGCGATGACCTGGCCTGGGGCAGGAGTTCGATATAGGTCTCCCCCAGTAGCGTCTTTTGTCGCAAGATCATGCGGTCGTTCGACCTGACCGGGGCGTAGCGGTGATTCATTTCGACCGTCACGTCGTTTTTCCCGTTGGGCTCAGTCGTCAAGCTGATGACGTGTCCAACGCTGACCCCGCTGATCCGCACGTCTGACTGTTCGGCAAGCGAGAGCGAGCGCGACAGCACGACGGTGAAGCGATAGCCCTTCGGTTTCAGCGGCACAGGTCCGCCGAAAGACTCCCACAAGAACAGCAGCAGCCCGAAGCAGCTCAGCGCAAAGAGCACGATCACGAGGATGTTGGCGAGTGTCGGCGCGCGCTTTTGCATCAGTGCCCCCCTCCGACCGCAGGCATCGCCGCCGCGTCTGGACCTTGGCCGAAGACCTGGTCGGCGACGCGCGCCGGCGGGTTGACGCCGTGCGCAAATCCCGCGGTTTTGGCGGTCGCTGTGGTGGTTTTCGCGATTTTGTCACACAGCGTGGGACTCGGCGGATTGATCAGTCCGATAAGCAAAGCCGCGGTGGGATCGGCCTTCGCGACGGCGTTCAAGAGCGGGACCTGCGCGCAGTTGTAATAGACGACCGCCTGACCGAGTGAGCCATGAGCGTCGCCTTGGGAGACGACGCTGTTGAGGTTGTGGTTGGCCCAATCGAGGAAGAACAGGAAACCGCCCTGGCTGGGACCCGGGTTGTAGGCGAGCTCGTTGAAGAATTCGGTGAGCACCGCGAAGCCGGTCTTCAGCTGTGGGAACGCTTCGCTGAGTTCCTGCACAGAAGGCGAGACGGTTCGGAGGACGGGCAGGATGCTGCGCAGCAACGGCTGGACCTGGTTATGCAAGATCGGCGCGGTTTGCTTGAAGAACGACCGCAGCCCACGATTGGCTGGGGCAAGGTCGCGAGCGAACGGCTGGAGCGCCTTGACGGTGGGTCCCACGACTCCGAAGGCCGCAGATGCCTTGGCTAGCCCTTTGTTGGTCGCTTTCAGTGCACCGGGCAGCTCGCGCAGGGTTTCCTGGACCTCGCGATCCTGCTGGGCGAAGATCGCGAGTACGGCGTTGGAGGAATCGACTGCAGCGGCGAGCTGGGAATCCTTATTGCCAAGCGCTTCCATCAGCAAGCTGAAGTCGTGGATCGAGCTGGCTACCTCCGCGTGGCGCTTGGCGACTTCACGCCCGATCGCCACGAGCTCGTGGCCGATCGGCGCGAAGCGCTTAAACGTGGCCGAGAGGTTTTCGCCGTTGCCGTTCAGACCTTGAGCGGCGCCGGCAAGTAGCGCCTGCAGCGAAGCGCGCGCATCCCCGTCAAGCGCGTCGAGTAGTTCTTCGAGGTTGCCGTCGGGGGCGGTCTGGGCAATCGGGACGGTGTAGCCATCGGACACTTTCCCGGAGGAGGGACTGCCGGGGTTGACCGCGACCGCCTCGTCCTTGAGCTGTGTCTTGGGCCGCAGCAGCATGGTGGCGTCGCGGTAGATGTAGCGCGCGTAGGAGGGCTTGACGCTCATCGTCACGACCGCTCTGCCGTTGTGAAGGTCGACGCTCGCGATTTCGCCGATTTTGGCGCCTGCAATCGTGACTTCCTGACCCTGACCCGGCGCAACCGCCTGGGCGGTCTGGAATTCACCCTTGAGGGTGAAGTGTTCGTGCCCGAGCACCGGCACCCAAGCGGGGACCGCGAGGCGCTCGTGGGCGAGGATGTAACCGGCGCTGCCGGCAGCGATCACGATCATCGTGATGACCGCAATGAAAGCGGTGCGATAGCGCTCGATCTGGTCACGGATCCCGCGCCCTGCTTCCTCGTGTGCGCCACGGACCCCGTTCTCGGGTGCTTCATGCCCGTTTGTGGCGCTCATTTGGAGCTCCCATCCGCCGGTCCGGAAGCCAGCGGTCCGTTGAAGTTCGGCAGCTTTTGTGTGTAGCAGGGCACCAGTGGACGGTACGGAGGCTCGCTGCCGGGGAAACGCGGCCGGGTTCCTTCGGGGGCGAACGCGCTTTGTGAAACGAGGCGCTGGGCTTCGGAGCCAGCACCGGCCTTACCGGTGATCGCAACCGGCTGGGAGACGATCGGTGTGCCGGCGCCTCCACCCAGGAAACGATCGGATGGGCCATTGCCGCTGAAGTTCTGCCCGAGGCCCGAGAGACCAGCCAGCGCATACCAGAACTCCTTGTAGTTCTGTGCGCCTGAGGTGCTCGGCCCATCCTGCAGTTCGGTGTTGCCGGCCGGGAAGATCACATTCGTCAGACATTTGTTGAATAGGTTGATCTGATTGAAGAATTCAGGCTGAGCGCCAACCAGGCCCGCAAACGCCGGCGCGACACTGTTCAGCGCGCTGGCGACTCCACCGAGCTCGCCCGGCGCGAGCGTGGCACGGGTCTGTTCGATCCAGGGATAGGAGGCGGCGATCATCGAGGGAAGCTCTTCGACGCCCGGGATGAGGTCCAGCGCAAAAGCGCGAAGCGACGGCGCTGACGCGGCGAGCTCGGCAAAGCCGCGCTTGGCGTTGTGCAGCGTGGCCGGGAGCTCGGCGAGCGCGGCCTGCACGCTCGGGGACTGGGCGGCAGTCGAACCAAGGAATGTGTTGAAGTTGCTGATCAGTTCGCCGAGTTGCTGCTCGTGCACGTCGAGCTGAGCCGTGACCTTCTCTGTATTGGCGAGCAGCATGGAAAGATCGTGCGGCGTCTTCCCCGCGAGCGCCTGGTTGAGGATCGCGGCGTCACGCAGCGCTTCGGGACCGATCTGGAAGGCCTTGTTGAACGCCTGGGCGCCGTTGAGACCGCGCACTTCGGGGGCCTGTTCGGCATCCTGCGCGGCGGTCGGCTTTTGCGTGACCGCGCGACCGTATTCGACCAAGAACGTCTGCAGGTTGGTACGCGTGTCGGTGTTGAGCGCGTCGAGCACTTGATCGAGCTGTACCGGATCGGAGGTCTGCGTGACGGGAATCGTCGCGCCGGAGCTCAGCGTTCGCGCGGTTGGACTACCGGGCTGCAGTTCGATGAAGGAGTTGCCTTCCAGGAAGATGCGCGGGCGGATCTTGAGAGTGGCGTCGGAGTGAATCGGCAAGCCTTTGCCTTCGATTTCCATAGAGACCAGGCCAGCGTTGCCGACGCGCCGAAACGAGGTGACCTTACCGACGGACACGCCCGCGATTCGCACTGGAGACTTCGGCGCGACGTTGACGGCGGTGGTGAACATACCGTTGAGCTTGTAACCGTGTTTGAACGGTATGTGCTTGGTAAAACCGAAGTATACGACGGCCGCGAGCACGATGATGAACACGACCCCAAAGCGCACGGGGTTGGAGCGGCGCTGGAGCTCGGATACGGCGACCTCGCTGTGGCGCTTCCAGAAGCGCGCGCGACTCATTTCTTGCCTCCCTTGCCGGAACCCTTGCTACTGCCTTCGGAAGGGAAGTACTTCAGCGTGGAGCTCGGATACTTTTCGCCGAGCGCGTTTTCGCTGCGCTTAGTTTCGTCGTGCAGCGTGCCGAGCGTCGTGGAGGTCGAACCGATCACGGTCTTGCCGACTTCGTAGACCTGGTTGCCCGCTTCGCACTCCTTCGGCTGTCCGGGTCCGGCGACGTTGGGGTAGGGGGTGTAATGCAGGTGGTTGTTATCGACAATCGGACCCGGAACGCCTGTGCCAGTCTCCAAACGTTCTACCGAAGGCCCGTTGGCTGGAGCAGAGGCAGGCAGACCCTCGTTGTTGGGGCCGGAGGGACTGAAGACCGGCACAGCGCGCGCCATTGTGCCCACACCTATGTTCTCCGAGAGCACGTTGGCGAGATTACGCAAGGCCAGCGAGACGTAGTTGCAAGTCGTTTGCGCTGGCGCGAGGCCAGCGAGCAGCGGATTTCCGAGCAGCACGGTCTTCGTGAATTCTTCAAGACCGAGCGTGACGACGGGGTCTTCGGAGAATTCACGGAAGCCCTGCAGGGCGCCCGGGAGCTCCTTGTTGACAGCAGTCGCGGCACGAAGATTGACAGCGCCGACTTCAAACGCGTCACCGAGCTGCCCGGCGGTCGTGCGCAACACGCTGGCGCTGGGACGCAGCAAGCGTGTGAACTCGGTGGCCTTTTCGATGAAGGGCCCCTCGTGAGGGAGCGAATAGATCGCCTGATGCAGCGCCGCCGGCCCACCTTCGATGGTCCTTTCCAGGGACGGCGCCACGCTGGCCCAAGCCGTGAAGAACGTATCGAGATTGTCAAAGAAAGCGGCCTGCTGCTCCGCGACGGGCGCGACCTGCGAAGCGCCTTTGTCGAGCGCCACGAACAGCTCGTGCAGGCCGGTCTGGGGCGATGCGAGGTTATGAAGCACGGGGATCGCGTTCTTGACGAGCGGGCGCAGGGTGGCGATCGCCTGGTTGATCCCGAGCCCGCGACCGGCGAAGGCGTTGCCGAACGTATTCGTGTTCTGCTGAATCGCGATCCGCGTTGGCTTGTCGAAGATATTGAAGAAGTCCTGAATCTGCACGGGTTCGCGCGACTGCGAGACCGGAATCGTATGACCGGGTGGGATCGACGCGTTTGAGTGGCCGCGCGTGAGTTCGAGGTACTTGAGGCCAATCGTGGAGACCGACTCGACGAGCGTGTGCGTGTCGGCGGGGAGTGGCTGGATCTTCTTTTCCAGGCGGAGACTCGCGATCGCCGTGACCCTGCCTGTCGCGGGGTTCTGGTAGGGCACGAGCCCGCTGACGACGCCAATCCGCTTGCCGCTGAGTCGCACCTCGTTGCCGGGCTGCAAACCCGACGATTCGGGGAGCTCGACCTTGATGTTGTACGTAGGAGTGAACGGCAAGCCGTTGTTGGCGTTGTAGGAGATGTAGACCGCGACCACGATGATCAGCGTCGTGAGCGCACCAATCAGCAGCGGGCTACCCGCCAGCGATCCGCGACGTCGCCGATTCATCAGGGCACCTCCGTTGGGTCACAGCCGAGCAGACCGCTGTCGGTGAAGGGCGCCGAACCGTCCGCCGGCGGCGGCGTCGCGCCTGCGCCTGGGCAGCGCCGGAGCTGGTGCAGCTTCAGGCCCTGCGCGCCTTCCTGGGGCGTCGTAGGAGTCAGCGTGTTGTTGGCGCCAAGCTTGAAATTGTCGAAGACGAACGCGGTGCGCGCGTAGTGGCCGTTTGCGTCGTAGTAGCCGGCGTCCGTGCCGAAGTCGCGCGAGGCGGCGGTGAGGTCTGGGGCATACGGGCCGAACAGCGCGGTGACCGGAACCGATTCGCGCAGGGCTTTGACCGAGGAGGGGACGCTGGTTTCGACCGCTCGCGCGAACGCCGGCAGGCTGAGCGCGGCGTCGGTGAGGTCGTTGCTGGACCCCGGGCGGCTGATCGCCGAGCTGAGGTTGCGCACGACGGGCGTAGCTTCGTGGAGCACTGGCTCCAAACGTTCGAGGAACGACTCAAGTTTCGTGGTGTCGGGGCCCGTGACGCGCAGGAGGCTACGCAGTGCCGCGAACGTCGAGGGGAGCTGGGCGAATGCGCGGTTGCCCTGCTGCAGGGTTGCCGGCAGTTCGTGCACGCCGCGCTGGAGATTGGTTTGCTCGGAGGCGATCGCTTTGAAGGTTTTGTCTCCGTGTCCAACCAGGTCCGTGAGCTGCTGGCGATGCGCGGCGAGTGTCTGCAGTGCGCGGGCGGACTGCACGAGGAAGTTAGTGAGTGTGGGTTCGTCGCGCGAGAGCTCGGCGAAGATGTGCTCTGCCGAGGCAAGCGCGGGACTGAAGTATTCCGCGGAAATGCCCGCGGCCTCGGTGGCACCGGCATAGATTTCAGCGTTGCCAACGAAGAATTGCTGGAGCCCTTTCAAGGTGCGCGGGTTGAATGTGTCGAAGAGCTGATCGAGGTCAGTGGTGCCTTGCGCCGCGGAGGCAGGCAGGGTCGCACCAGCGCTGAGCTTCGGGCGGTTGTTGGGGCCAGGCACGAGCGCGACGTAGCGCCCGGCGACGGTCGTCAGCGAAGGAACGCGAATTTGCGCGGTGGTGCCTTCGTGCAATGGGACAAGCGAGCCGTCGACGTGGATCGTCACGCGCGCTTTGTAGTTGTTGGTGAGCACGATGTCGGTGACGCTTCCAACGGGTACGCCACCGACCCGCACCTGGTCTCCGCGGACGAGCTGACTGGCGTTGGCGAACAGCAGCTGATAGCTGGCGCCGCCACCGCCTGAGAAGAGTATGTAGCTGAGAATCAACACGACGAGCACTAGCGCGCCTGCGGCGAACCAGCGGCGCGCGCCAGGTCCGGCAGGAGAACGCGCAGGCGGGACTGGAGGCGACGCTGGTGGCGTGGCCTGTCCACGCATCGGCGGCGGGCTGGGTGGCGTGGTCGTGGCCATGCTTTCTACCTTCCGCCTCTCCCGTGAATGGTCGTGCCCGTGTCGCCACCGGCGGACGCGGCCGTGGCGCGGTCTGGGATCGCAGCGGTCGAGGGTTTCCCGGCAACCGACGGATCGGGAATCTCACCGAGCCGTGAGATCAGCGTCAGCCACTGCTGAGGCGTGAGCGGCGTCGAGGCGAGTGCGCGAGCGGCGCGTGCGCCCCCGGCGGAGTGGAAGCCGACATGGATGAGCCCACGATCAGCCGGCAGCGTGAGCGTGTCGGCTGTTCCTGGATAGCTCAGCGAGCCCGTAGCGATCTGTTGCGGCTTCATCGTGCCCTGCAGCCGCAAAAGCCTGTGCACGGCGATGTCGGCGAGCGAGCCGGGCTGTTCGTGCCCGGCCACAGGTGTGCCGTCGATCGCCGAGATGTCGAACGCCTCACCGGCGGAACCTCCTGCGAAGTTGCCCGCGTGAGCCACGAGAGCGCGGGCGCAACCGACGAGCGAAATCGTCGGCTTCAGCCCGGACAGCGAGAGAAACTCGACTGCGGCAAGCGCGCGCCGATCGACCTGGCCGGCTTGCACCTGGCCGCGACCGCAGCGCGACGTGAAGCGCACTCCCGGGTCACGCAGGACCTGGCGCTCCAGCTGGCGCTTTGACTCGAGTAGGACCTGGCCGACGGTCGGAGATGTCGCTAGGAACGGGTTCTCCCCCTTGGCCCTGAAGATCGAAGTGTTTTCGAGCTGCACCCAGCCGTCGAGGATCGGCTTGGGATCGATTAGCGGCGCCCCGGCTCCGGCGGGACGGATCTGGAAGAGCATGTGCGCTTCGGATTGGCTCGCCGCCGCCCCTGCGCTGGACCCGGAGGTTTCGCTTTCGCTGCCGAGATGCCCAAGGACGGTGCCGGCGAGAACCTGTACTCCGGGGCGCAGTGCGTGCAGGTAGACCTCGTCGGGCCCGGCACGGAAAACGCGTGGCGCCGAAACCGGCGGAGCGACGGGCGGTGGCGTCGGAGGTACGGGCGATGGCGGCGTGGATTCGAGGGTCACGGCAGCACCCATCGCGAGCCCCGATGCGACCGCGGCCTGCGAAAGCGGTGAGTGCGGCTGTACACCGGCGCTGGCCGGCGTACTCGGGCGGGGCCCTGCGCCACCGGCGGTATGACTGATGCGCGCGGCCGGTGTGGTGTGCTCACGCGCTTCCAGCACCGGATACAGCGGGGCCAAGCCACCAAGCTGCGCGTAGGTGTAGGTGTTGCCGTAGGCGTCTCGCAGCGAGATGTAGCGCCCCAACGCGGGCGACTGCCCCATCGCGACGATGCGCCCATCTTGCACCGCGATCACCGGCGCACCGGCTGCCGCGTAGATCGTCGTACCGGCGAGTGTGCTCGATGGGCCCGCGCCTGTGCCGGGCACCGTGGGGAAACCGTCGGCGAAGTGCGCAGCGGCATGGACGGGGAAGCGGGATTCCGTGAGACCGGTGATCGCGCTCAGCAGTTCGGGGGGCGTTCCGCCGAGCAGCTGAGCGCGCAGCATGACCGAGTCGACATATGCCTGGGAGTGGTTGTAGGAGTAGATCGCGGAGCGGATGTTCGCGCGACCACCGGCCGCGGCGAGATAGCGCGCGGCGGCGAAGACGGCGTCGGCGGGGTTGTAGGGGTCCTCATACCCGTCGCCGTTGGCGTCCATCCCATACTGCAACCAGGAGGAGGGGAGGAACTGCATCCAGCCCTCGGCGCCGGCGCTTGAGACATTGAGGTCGCGACCGTAATCGGTCTCGACCTCGTTGATCGCGGCGAGAACCTGCCAGGGGATGCCGTAGGCCGCTCCGGCGGCTTGGTAGATCGGCAGCAGGAATGGCGGGACACGGAAGCTTTCGATGAAGAACTGAGGGATTCCCCCGATCGCGGTCCCCAGCGAGCTGGGAAACGGCGGAGTGAGGGCGGAGGGCAAAGGCGCCGGCAGCCGCGCTGCCTTGTGGGACTTGACCTTTGCGTTGGCGGGCGTGGAGCCCGCGCCGGCGTGATGAGACTTGTGCCCGAGCCGGGGGTTGCCGTGCGAGCCACCGCCACCTTGCGTCTGCGGGCTTTCTGTCTGCGCCTGCGGACTCTGCGTTTGGACTTCCGGCGCCGAGGTCGCTTCGCCACCTGAGGGCGGGGTTGCCTGCGTGCCGGTTTCGGGGCCCGCTTCGACGGTCGGCGCTTCGCTCGCAGACGTAGGCGGCGCGGGGACGCTCGTTACTGTGGTCGAGGGCGATCCAGCCTCTTCAGTCGGTGCTTCATCGCTTAGGGCAGCAGCAGGGAGCCCAAGCATTGCCAGGGCAAGCACGCCAACGGTAAACGCTCCTGTCAGCGTCTGTGCGAACGAGCGCGGCCTCGGCCACTGCGCTGGGCAGCTTCTCCCGGGGATCTGAGGAGTGGATCGTGGCGTTTGGGTCATCGCGGACAAGTGGATCTCATTCGCCGAGCAGGTAGTTGAGCAACAGGCCGCCGGCTTCGGCGCTTTCGCTGGAGGGCGTGTAGTAGGTGGTGCCGGCGCTGGCGCCGCCCACGGGATGTGCCGTCGCGGAGCCAGGAGAGGCATTGCCGTTGGGAGCCAGAGCTACCGACGCGGAGGAGCCGCTTGGATACTCGGCGAGCGCTTGAGCCGCGCTCGCGCCGTGCGCGATCGCTTCTACGCGAGCCATCATGACGGTCCTACCGCTCTGAGCCGAGGACGCGCTCGCTTTGGTCGCCGCGGGATTCAGATTGACGAAGTTCGCGCTGCATTCGGCGACGCTGACGGTCTTGTAGAAGTTGCAGAGCTTCCCGATGCCGTTTGCGCGGACGAAATGGCCGAGGGCGTTGTACCCATTGGCGTTGTTGGCGCCCAAGAAGATCAGGTCGAGTAGGCGCTCGATCCCCCCGGTCGAACGGACGCTTGTGAGCAGACCGGCGAAGTTGCTGGCGAACGGCTTGGAGGCCTTGCCAAGGGTCTCGAAGCGTTTGAGCAGCGGCTGACTGGCCAGAAGGCCGGATTCGATGCCCTTGGAGGCATTGCCGAGGCTCTTGAAGAACTGCGTCGAGCTGTTGGAGAAGCCGGGGGTGTTGGCGAACGCCTTGTTGAGTCCCGGCGCCGCGACGCCGAGGTCCTGGAAGACCGGGAGCGTCTGGGCGGAAAGCGCTTCCAGGCGTTTGAGCGCCGGGCCAAGCTGTCGCAGGAATGCCGGGAAGCTCGCAAGGCTTTCGGAGATCTGCTGGCGGTGGCGGGCGGCGGCGGTGTTGACGGTGTTGCTTTGCGCGAAGAATTCCGCGACCTGCTTGCGGTCGCGGGTTATCGGAGCGAGCGCTCGTGCGGATTCGACGGCGAGGTTGCCGAGGATCTTGTTCTCCGAGGCGAGGATGCCGAAGACCTTTTCGAATTCGCGCAGCGCGGGATTGGAGCGATGCAAGACCGCGTTGAGGTCGCTGCCGCGTCCGGCGAGGCCGGCGCCAAGTTCGTTGATGATGATCGCCAGGCGCTGGTTCTCGGGCAGATGGTTGATGTCGCTGAGCTGGTCCACGCCAACGGGGCTGGAGGTGTTCGTGACCGGCAGCAGCACTTCACCGGCGCCTTCGCGGCCCGCCGGGATCCTGCGCAGCGGCGACGGCAGCGGGGTGCCTTCGGCGCGCGCCTGGGTGGGCAGACAGTCGACGTACTTCTCGCCGATGAGCGCCTGCGGCTTGATCGTGCAGCTCGCGTCGGCCCGGAAGTCTTGAAATCCGGGGTTGGAGATCTTCAGCGTAACCGCGGCCTTGCCCTGTGGGGTGGGCGTCACCGAGCCGACGGCGCCGACCTTGACGCCGTCGATCTTGACGTCCTCGCCGGCGATCACATTGGCGCCGTCATCGAAGATCGCACGCACGCTGTAGGTGCCTCCCGACCCCCCCGCGGCGGTCGCGAGCAGGATCGCGACAGCGACGACGATCGCGCCGAGACCTCCGGCGATCGCGGCTACGGCACCTCTCCTTGACGGGCCACCCGTCCTCACAGCGATCCTTCCTCCTTGTTTGGCCGATCTGGGACCGGCCCAGCGAGAGGGGCGACCCCCTCTCGCTGGGCCGCCCCTTTCTCGCCCTCTTGCTTGCGCACACGATACCTGTCTGAGACGGATAGTGTGCCAGTAAGCTAGTTCTTTTCCATCAGCCTACTTTTTGTGTTTGGGGCACGGCACGGAAACCGAGCCGGGCACGGTTTCCCCGCTATAGAACGTGACTTCGTATTTGCCCGTGAGGCGACCCTTGCACTTGCTCGGAACGGTGCCGAACGAGTGCAGCTTGCCGTTCTTCTTGTAGGCAGCGCCGAGCTTGATCTTGAACTGTTCGGCGGAGGCGGCGAGCGCTCCGGGGACCGTTTCGATCAAGGGGATCTGCGCCGTGCCGACCACACCAGCGGGAGTGTTGGCGTAGGTGGCGGTCGCGAATTCTTCGAGCGAGACCGGCGTGTTGCCGATGATCGAGAAGATCAAGCCGCCTTCGGTGTTGAAGAAGCCCTGCACGGTGACGCGCTCGTGCACGCGTTCGCCGCCGAAGCTGACGACGCCATTGGCTTCGCCGGGAGGGCTGGCGTAGGACTTCAGCGGGCATCCGGCCGGGCCCTTTTCGTGCAGGATCGTCTCAGAGCACCGCGAGAAGCCGCTTTCGTTGACCTTCGTGCCCTTCGGCAGGAACACCTTGATCTGCTTGACCGGCGAGGGGAAGCCGCCATATTCGGTGCCGCTGATTTTGCCTTCGATTTCCAGCGCGGCGCCGGCGCCGAGAATGTCGCCGGTCCCCGGCCAGGTCGGGCCATTGGATTTGCGGGGGTCCTTGGGAATCGGCACGATCGCCGCCCGGGCTGTGACCGTCGGCGTAGCCGAGGCCGCGGCGGTGACTCCGCCGAGGCTGAGGGCCCCGAGACCGAGTACAGCCATAGAAATGGATGCTCTACGCATCATCGCGTCATCTCTCCTCTGTGTAAGTGTTGATGTGGACAGGTCCGCAATCGATTCGGGTAGCTCCGAACCGTGCTCGGCCCGGCGACATCGAGCTTCCCGAGCCTCCCAGCTCGGAGAGCAGCGGTGATACTCCGCTCAACCATATATGTCGCGGACGATGGCTTCAAGTTCGAGGGTGCGGCGTGCCGGCCGAGCGGATGGCGCTTGCGCACTGGCATTGCGGGGTGGTTGTCTTCGGACTGCATGGATGTTTGCGTATTCTGAATAAGCCGTCGATTACTCAAAATCTCAGGCTGAACTATAGGTTGAGGTCTTGCTCTGATTGGTCCGAATGGGCGCGAATCGATATACACATCCTCATCAACACTTCACGGCGAGGAGAAGACCGATGGACTTCAAGCCCAGCGCCCGCAGCCTCGAACACCAGGAGCGACTCGTCGCGTTCATGGACGAGCATGTGTATCCGGCCGAGCCGCTCTACGAGCGCCAGCTACGCGAATCCGGGGATCCCCACCATCAGCCGGCGGTCATGGAGGAGCTCAAGGAACGGGCACGGGAGCGCGGCCTGTGGAACATGTTCCTACCCGACCCCGAGCACGGGGCAGGCCTCTCCAATACCGACTATGCACCGTTGGCGGAGATTCTCGGGCGCAGCCACATAGCTTCGGAGGCGTGCAACTGCTCTGCGCCGGACACGGGCAACATGGAGGTGCTGCACCAGTTCGCGACGCCGGAGCAGCGCGAGCGCTGGCTGGCGCCGCTGCTCGCCGGAGAGATCCGCTCAGCGTTCGCGATGACCGAGCCCGACGTGGCGAGCTCCGACGCGACAAACGTGGCGCTGCGCATCGAGCGAGTCGGCGAGCAGTACGTCCTGAATGGACGCAAGTGGTGGATCTCCGGCGTCCTGCACCCGCACTGTCGGATCATGATCGTGATGGGCAAGACGCGCACCGATGGGCCGCGCCACGGCCAGCAGAGCATGGTGCTGGTGCCGCTGGATACACCGGGCGTGCATGTCCTACGCGGCCTGCCGGTGTTCGGCTACCAGGATCACGAGGGGCACGCGGAAATCCTGTTCGAGGACGTGCGCGTCCCAGCGACGAATCTGATTGCAGGCGAGGGCGAGGGCTTCATGATCGCGCAGGCGCGCCTTGGACCGGGGCGCATCCATCACTGCATGCGCTCGATCGGCGCGGCCGAGCGGGCGCTGGAGGCGATGTGCCGCCGAGCGGTCTTGCGCGTGACCTTCGGAGCGCCACTGGCGACGCGGGCGAACATCCAGGATTGGATCGCGGAGTCGCGGGTGGAGATCGAGATGGCGCGCCTGCTGACGCTGAAGGCGGCGTGGCTGATGGACACCGTTGGCAATCGCCATGCGCGCACCGAGATCTCGGCGATCAAGGTCGCGGCGCCGAGCATCGCGCTGAAGGTGATCGACCGCGCGATCCAGGTCCACGGCGGGGGCGGCGTGAGCGACGACTTCCCACTGGCCTGGACTTACGCGCACCTGCGCACGCTGCGCCTCGCGGATGGACCGGACGAGGTGCACAAGCTCTCGATCGCGCGCCGCGAGCTCGCGCCGTACATGCCTAGAGAGTGAGACAGCTCGCGGGCGTGGGGCGGCTTGCCGAAGCAGGGCGGCTTGTCGCGTTGGGTCAGCCAACCGGTGCGATGCGACCGGCGCAGCTCAAACGGCTCACGTCCATGCGAGCGGGCGAGGCGCTGCTGACGCTTGCGGCCGGCCTGGCCGCCTCGGCGCCCGTGATCGCGGCGACGGTGCGAGCGCTGCAAGCGCACTGGGTCCCGATCGCCGACCGTGGGATCATCGCGACGCGGGCGCACGACGTACTGACGTCGCACACTCCACTCGTGGGCCAGTACACGCTGGCGGGAGAAGTGACGGGCCACGTCACGCACAGCCTGGGACCGATGCTGTTCTGGCTGTTGGCGCTGCCTGCGTACTACGGCAGCACGGTGGGAATGACGCTCACGATGGGGGCGCTGAACACGCTCTCGATCCTCGGCTGCGTCGCGCTCGCGCGCCGTCACGGCGGGCGAGCGCTGATGCTGATGACGGCGCTGGCGATCGCGTTGATGTGCCAATCGCTGGCGGCGGAGACATTCCACGACATCTGGAACCCCTCGGCGGCGCTGTTCCCGTTCACTTTGCTGATCTTCCTTTGCTGGTCGCTTGCGTGCGGCTCCTACCGGCTGTTGCCGGCGACGGTGCTCGTGGCGAGCTTCGTGGTGCAGGCGCACCTCGCGTACCTCCCCCCCACACTCGGCCTGCTCGCGGTCGGCCTCGGCGGCTTGGCGGTCGGGGGCGTGCTGCGCCGCAATCGCGGCGCACCTGGAGTGCGGCGCGGTCGGGTGCTCGCATGGACGCTGGCGAGCCTCGCTGTCGGGGCTGTTTGCTGGAGCGCGACCGTCGTGGAGCAGATCAGCGAACACCCCGGCAACCTCACGCTGGTGGTCGAAAGCGCTTCCACGCGCAAAGCGACGCTCGGGGCAGGCGTCGGCTGGCACGCGGTGGTGCGCGCGGTGGGCATGCCGCCGTGGTGGCTGCGCACACCCGCGAGCCGCTGGCAACGCAAGTACGAAGTCCGCGCAAAACCGACGACGCTCGCGCGGGCCTCGTGTATTGCGATGCTCGCGGCACTGGCGACGGTTTTCGCCGCTGCGCTGGCGCGTCGCCGCCGCGAGCTGGCGGCGCTCGCGCTGAGCGCGCTCGTATTGTGCCCTGCGCTCGCTGCGGTGGCGGCCTCGACCCCCACCCCACGGCTGCTGTCGGCGACGCTCGGCTACACGATGTGGTGGGGATCGCAGGCGGGGATGGTGGTCTGGCTGGCGCTCGCGTGGGCGCTGTGGCTTGGCGTGGTGTGGACTGTGCGCCGTCTGAGGACTGCGGGGCGCGAGCGCACCGCGAACGCTGTCGCGACCTCGACGGCGCCCGTGCGCACCGGTTCGATCGCGGCGTTAGCAGTGACGCTGCTGGCACTGGGGACGGTCACGGCCGTGGGCGGGGTGGTGGCGGCGCAGGGCGGGTCCGACGAACACGTGGCCACCTACGCGGCGGTCCGGGCGATCGACGCGCGCCTGCAGGCGCTGGTGCCCCCCACTCAGACCGTTCTCCTAGAGGGGAGGCTCGACGGGGCAACGATGCCGGTGAAACCAGCAGTGCGCTACTTCCTGGTCGCCCGCGGCGACCGTGTACTCGCGCCCGGATCGTTCCTGCGTCTAGGCAGCTGGTATGAGCTCGATCGCCGGCCCTACCAAGAGGCGCTCTATCTGAGCGACGTCCCGCGAGCGCCCACGAGAGGAGTGCGGCTTGTGTCCGCCGCGAGCTTCAACGACGGCGCGAGGAGCAACACTGTGTACGTCTGGCTGTCGGATAGGCCGGGCCGCTGAGCCGTGTTTACGCGCCGGCGGTAGCGGGGCGGGTTTTGGCACGCCTGCGGGCGGGGCGGACTGGCGCGGGTGCGCTCTGCGGTACGGGGCTTGGCGCCAACGGCACCTGCTCGGAGTCGTCGGCCTCGGGTTGACGAGCCTCTTCGTCGATCGCGATTTGGATCGTGGCAAGCCGGCGAATCAGATCGGCCTGAACCTGCTCGAGCTCGTCGGCTTCAAGCAGCCGCGGGCCCGGTCCTCGCCGCGAACTGCGCAAGATCGGCGCAAGACCGGGGTGGGCGACTTCGATCTCGGCGAGCGCCTGCTCGAGCGCGGCGATCTGTTCGCGCAGGCGCTGGCGACGCTCAGACTGCCCATCGCGGGGCGCGGTGGCGGCGGGCTCGACATACAACGCGGCGGCGACCTCACGCGGGTCGACACCGGTGCGCAGCGCCTCGCGCGCAGCGTTGGCGGCGATCACCCCGGCTGCAGACCGCTGCGGTCCTGCGGCGGCGGCAACAAAGGTCCCACTGCCGCGCTGGCTTTCGATGATGCCCTCGTGCTCGAGGCGCTGATATACAGCGCGAATCGTGTTGGCGTTGACCTTCAGCGCCTGTGCGAGCTCGCGCAGGCCGGGCAAGCGCTGACCGGGCACGAGTCGGCCGTCGCGGATGCGCGTTCGCAGCGCCCACGCGAGCTGAACCCCGATCGGTACCTCGGCGCGACGATCGATCGCGATGTCGAGAATTTCGAAGCCGACGGTGTCAGCCTGCCTGGGCACGCCCATCACGTTAGCGTTACTTGCGGCCTTTAGAGAAGTCGTGCGATTCGACGGCTTACGATTGCGGCCGCGCCGGCCGGCACAAACAGGCCAGCTCGGAGGACCGCGGCGGCTGAATCTCCCAGGCGTCGACCCGCAATCAAAGCAGCCGGGATATACGAGCCTGAGCGCTGTCCGAGCACATCTCCGACGACGACCAGTCGGCGATCGCCGACCAAGACGCGCTTGGCGAAGACCAGACAGCCCCCGGCGGCGCCGTCGGAGCCGGTCTTGATCCCGACGTACCCGTCATCACCAACGAGTTGGTTGTAGTTCGAGACGGTTCCCACGACAGGCAACACCGCGGAGGACTCGTTGACGATCTGCGCGAAGGCGCGGCGGCGCATCGCGATGAGCGCCAGCTTGAGCTGATCGGAAGCTGTGGAAACGGTGCTCGCGCTGTAGCCGCTGGGGTCGGTGTACGTGGTGCTGGCCATGCCGAGTCTGCTCGCGACGGTGTTCATGCGGCGGACGAAAGCATCGACGCTGCCGGCCTCGTGGACGGCGAGCATCTGGGCGACGTTGTTGGCGGAGGGCAGCAGCAGCGCCTGAAGCGCTTGGCGCTCGCCCAGGCGCTCGCCGGGGCGCACGGGCAGGACCGACTGGCCGAGCGCGGCACGGCGCTGCTCATCTTCAGCGTCGGCGGCAGTGACTTCCAGCGTGAAGCCGTCGCCTCGGTGTTCCAGCGGATCCTGGCGCAGCGTGAGGTAGGCGGTCATGACCTTCGCGACGCTCGCGATCGGAACCGGGACCGACGGGCCGGAGACGCCGAGGCGGCCGATCCCCTCGACCTCGACCGCGGCCTCACCCTCAGCAGGCCAGTCGAGCCTTACCACCGAGCGTCTGTGGGCCGCGGAGGCGGCGAGCGCGCGCCCGCTATCGAGCGACAGGGCAGTCGGGACGTCGGCGGACAAGGCCGCGCCGACGGCGCTAACAAGCGCGAGCAGAGCGCCGAGCTTGGACAGAGGATGTGCGCTGAGTGTCCGCATCGAGATACAGGATTCTGCAGTAGCTATCTTGTCGTGTGTGAGCTCGACGCAATCCGAACAGCAGACGGCGGCCAACGAGGAGGCGATTCGCGCGTGGGACGGACCCCTGTACGACCGTTTTGTGCGCTTTCGCGAGATCGTCACGACAGGCCTCGGCGCGCACGGCGAGCGGGCGCTTGCACTACATCCACCTCACCCCGGCCAGCGTGTGCTCGATATTGGCTGCGGCTTCGGGGACACGACGCAACGCCTCGCTGAGCTCGTCGGCCCCGCCGGAGAGGCGGTCGGTGTTGACGCCGCGGCGCGTTTCGTGGAAGACGCGATTCGCGAGGCGGGCGAAGCGGGGGTCGCCAATGCGCGCTTCCTCACCGCCGACGTGCAGGAAACGCTCGGTGGCGAGGCGGGCTTCGACATGGCGTTCTCGCGCTTCGGGACGATGTTCTTCGCGAGCCCG
>DASXOX010000042.1:0-2894 GCA_036493975.1 Solirubrobacteraceae bacterium | reverse complement strand
ATGCCGAGCTGGATCGCCTGCGCGACCTGGTCACCGGCGATCTTTGCGGCCAGCGTGAGCGCCATGTCGATACCCGCGGTCACACCGGCGGAGGTGGCGAGCTTGCCGTCGAAGACCACACGCTCCTCGACAACATCGGCGCCGAGTTCGCGGAGTTCCTCAAGGGCCTGCCAGTTGCTGGTCGCGCGCTTGCCCGTGAGCAGCCCGGCGGCGGCGAGGATCAACGAGCCGGTGCAAACCGAGGTCGTCCACGTGCTGTGCTCGTGCGCGGCGCGTAGCCAGTCGTGCACGGGTCCGGTCTCCATCAGCGCGCTCTGGCCGGGACCGCCGGGGACGAGCACGATCTCGGGCCTCGGCAGCTCGGTGAGCGCGGCGTCGGCGTTGACGGCGAGCCGGCGGGTGTCGGTGCGTACGAGCCCGGGCTCCTCGGCGACGAACGTGACCTCGGCGCCTGGCAGGCGGCTGAGGACCTCGTAGGGCCCGATTGCGTCGAGCGCGGTGAAGCGGTCATAGACGAGGATCGCGATCTGCATGGCGTGTGCTCCTTCACTGGGTCGGACCGCGGACTTCCCGCGGCGTTCAGGCTGCGGCGTGTGCTGCGGCCCCTGTGGCGATGCTCGTCAACTGGAAGCGACGCCGATACTCAGCGGGGCCGACTCCGAGCGCGCGCAGGAACGTGCGGCGCATCGTCTCCGGCGTCCCAAAGCCGCAGCTCCCGGCAACAGCGGCAAGCGGCTCACGCGTGTCCTCCAGCGCGCGCCGCGCGGCCTCCAGGCGCAGGCGCTCGACATAGCGGGCGGGCGTTATCCCGGTCTCGGCGCGGAAACTGCGCGCGAAGTGGCGTGGGCTCATGTGCGCGCGCCCGGCGAGCGCCTGCACTGACAAGTCGGCGGCGAGGTTCTCCACGGCAAAGCGCTGGACGTCGCGCAGCGAGCTGCGCTCGGGCTCCTGCGCGGCAAGCGTCACGCTGAACTGCGACTGGTTAGCGGGTCGGCGCAGGAACAGCACGAGGTGGCGTGCGATCGTCAGCGCGGACTCGCGGCCGAGGTCTTCCTCAACAAGCGCCAGCGCGAGATCCATCCCCGCGGTCACGCCGGCGGATGTCCAGATCGAGCCATCGCGTACGAAGATCGGCTCGGGGTCGACCCGCACCAAGGGATGGCGGCGCGCGAGCTCTTCGGCGGCCGCCCAGTGCGTCGTCGCGCGGCGGCCGTCGAGCAGGCCGGCGGCGGCGAGCGCGAAAGCTCCGGTGCAGACCGATGCGACCCGGCGTGCGCGTCGTGCGCGCGCCGCGATCCAGTCGAGCGCGGGGCGTTCCTGACATAGGGCCTCGCTGCCGAAGCCGCCCGCGATGAGCAGTGTGTCGATCTCCGACGGGCTCTGCCCCATCGCGGTGTTGGGCACGAGCGTTAGACCGCTTGAGCAGACGACAGGCGCGCCATCGGGTGAGACGACGTGGAGGCGGTAGCCGGGGTCGCGCAGATCCTCGCCGCCAGCTTCGAACTGGAGGAGTTGCTGGGCGCCGCTGAAGACCTCCAGGGGCCCGGTGACGTCCAGGCTCTGGACGCCGGGGTAGATCAGGATCACGACATCGCGCGGGGCTGCTCTGGGGGTCATGTCGAGAGTGATCGTGCCTGATAGCGCCGCTGTCCGCAAGGACCGATTTCCAACGATTCCTGCCTTCGCCGCAAAGAGCGAGGGAGCGCCGAAGAGGCATCGGAACCGCTGCGCCAACCACGGGCGATTTACCGCGAGCGCAGGTATAGGCTTGGAAGCATCGATGTATGAGCAGGCCCCCAACCGTGTCGAGCAGATCATCGACGCCGCCGAGCGCGACGCGGAGCGACTGCGCGCGCAGGCTGAGGAGCGCGCGCGAGAGCGGATCGCCGAGGCAGATCGCGCCGGCGAGCACCGCGTGCGTGCCGCCGAGGAGGAGGCCCAGGAGATCCTCCGCGAAGCCCGCGCACAGGCGGAGGCGATGCGCAACGACGCGCTCTGCTCGGCTGGGGACGCCGCCGCAGAGGTCCTCGCGGGAGCGCACCGCGAGGGTGAGCGGGCGCGCGGCGAGGCGCAGGCGCAGGCCGCACAAATCATGGGTGACGCGAGCCAGCGAGCTGAGCAGACAGTCGCAAGCGCAATGCGAGAGGCTGACGTGACCATCGGCGGGACGCGAGAGCAGGCAGAGGCGATACTCAGAGAGGCCCGCGAGCAGGCCCAGAGTGCGCTGGTCATCGGAAACGAGGAGGCTGTGCGGCTGCGCGTGGAGGCCGAAGAGCGCGCCAACGAGATCCGCGCGAGCGCGCGCACCGAAGCTCGCAAGATCTTCGGCGAGGCCCACGCGGTCTCAGCGGAGGTGCTGCGCGACGGCACGACCGTCTCGCGCAACCTGCGCGATCTCTCGGCCTCGCTGCGCAACAACGCCGAGCGCCTGCTGCGCGACGTGCGCTTGACGCACGGGAGCATGACCGCGCGGCTCGACCAAGCCGACGCCGGACGCACGCGCGCCCGCGGCGAGCGGTCCAGAACCGGCAGCGACTACGGGCTTCCGGGAGGGGACGATCTCGACGTGCCGGAGTTCATGCCGCGGGACTAGAAGGGGGCGGCCGGCCAGCCGGCTGAGCAGGTCCAAGCAAGCGCGCTGAGGCGGTACGATGAGGCGGCTTGGGGCTATAGCTCAGTTGGGAGAGCGCCTGCATGGCATGCAGGAGGTCGCCGGTTCGAGCCCGGCTAGCTCCATAGGCACAGATTTGCAGCGGATTCTGGGATGCGCTTCTGACGGTGGTCGAACCGTCACGGTTTGGCGCCGTGCGTCTGCGGGACCCTGCTGGTGGCCGCAATCCAACCCGGTAGAGCCGGGTCGATGTAGCCGGCGAGGGCGAGGAGGTCTTCGTAGC
>DASXOX010000041.1:0-3810 GCA_036493975.1 Solirubrobacteraceae bacterium | reverse complement strand
CGTACACGCGTACGCGCGCGCGCGGCGAGGTCCCCGACGGAGCACTCGACCCCACCGATCCCGCGGCCGAGCTCACCCGTTTCGTGTGCCCGCGCCAGCCCAAGGGCGACCGCATCTGCCTCGCCGACTTCTTCCGCCCCGCCAAGCCCGACGGCTCGCCGCCGGATGAGCTCGATGCGATCGCGGTGCAAGCCGTGACTGTCGGCGCGGAGGTCACCGAGCTGATGGCCAAGCTCGAGGCCGACGGTGAGTTCGCCGAGCAGCTGTTCGTGCATGGCCTTGGCGTGCAGACCGCCGAGGGCCTCGCCGAATGGTTGCACGCGGAGGCCCGCGCGATGCTCGGCATCCCCGCCACCCAGGGCCGGCGCTACTCGTGGGGCTACCCCGCCGTTCCCGAGCAGTCAGAGCACCTGAAGGTCGAGAAGCTCTTGGGACTCGGCGACATCGGGATGCACATCACCGACGGCTACGCCCCCGAGCCCGAGCAGTCGACACTCGCCCTGATCGCGCACCACCCGCAGGCGATCTACTTCGGCACCCGCCAGGGGCGCCTGCTGGAGAACGGCTCACCCGACGACCTCATCAAGGGCTCCTACCGCGACCCCTCCCTGTTCGGGTCAAGCGAGGACAGTCCGGCGCTCGGCGACGACGACCCGCCGGCCGGGGCCGTCGAGGAAGAGGACGCGCCAGCGATGGCGAGCGAGAGCGCTTAGACCTCAGCCGCGACGTCGATCGCCGAAGCCATGCCATCGATTAGGGCCAGCTTGCCGGCGCGGTCGAGCCGCTTAATTCGCGCCTCCTCGCGCCGCGCGGCTGTCCGGTCGGCCATCTGCAGCACCAGCGCCAGTTCCACAGGCAGGCGACTCGCCGTGTAGCGACTCGCTTTGCCGGAGCGGTGACGAGCGACTCGGCGCTCCAGGTCGATCGTCCAGCCCGTGTACAGCGAGCCGTCACCGCAGCGCAGCATGTAAACCCAGGCTTCGCTCACGCGCGTGACGCGGCCTCGCCCGCGCCAGGCAGCGGCGGCAATTTGACCGGCGCCGCGTGCATCGTGCGCAGGCGGACCTCCCGCCAAGAAAGGCCCTCGTTGACCAGTGCCGGCATGCCCATCAAGACCGCCGTCGCGATCTCGACGGCCTGCAGGATGATCCCGTAGGCGATCGCGTCGGGCGTCGAGACGTGGTACGCGCCGCTCAGCACCGCGACGCATGCCGCCTGGAAGACACCGACGTTTGCCGGCGTCGCCGGCACGGCAGCGGTGACGTTTACCGCGAACAGGACTCCGGCGGCACCGGCCAGGCCGACCCGGGCATCAAGGCCGAGCGCCACCAACAGCAGCCAGCAGGACGCGCACTGCAAAGCCCACGCCGCGAGCTGCGCGACAGTGGCAAGCGCGGCTTGGCGCGGGCGGCGGAAGATGCGCAAGCCGTCGCGCACGAGCAGCAGCGCACGGCGCGTGCCCACCGCCGCGCGTGCCCGCAGTGCCTGGCGCTCGGCGCGTGAGCGTTCGGTCGGGCGCGGGATCAGCATCGGCGCCAGCAGCACGACCATCAGCGCTCCGAGCGGCACCAAAGCCGGCGCCACCAGCGCCCCGCCTTGTCCGTGCAGCAGCGGAGCTCCGCAGAGCATCGCCAGACCAAGCAGCGCGAGCGCAAGCAGGTTCAACAGGGTCTGTGAGACCATCGTCCCGAGCACCACCGGCAGCGTCTCGCGCGCGCGGCCGATGCGCCGCGCGACGATCAGCGCGCGCGAGGGCTCACCCAGGCGCGCCGGCAGCGTCGCCGACATCAGCACTCCGATGAACGTTCCCTGCAGCGCGTCGCGTCTTCGCGCCCGCCGCCACGTCGGCGCGGCCCGCAGGATCGCGTGCCACGCCAAGCCGCGCACGAACATCGAGAGGCACATCACACCGACAGCCGCCGCGACCAGGCCGGGGCTCGAAGCGACGATGCTCGCGATCACCGGCCCGACGCCAATCCGCTGCAGCGCGAGCAGCGCCAGCGCAAGGACGCCAAGCGTGATCGCCGCCAGCGTGCCACGGCGCACCAACCGCAACGCGCGCCGCGCCGGCGCAATGACGAGCTCCGGCTCGAGGCTCGGCAGGCGCTGCGGCGCCACCGGCGGCTGCAGGTCAGCGGGCGCAAGGCCGTGGTGAACCATCAGACGTCCGACATGCGTCGGCGCACGACCGACGGCGCACGCGCGCTCGTAGACCTCGATCACCTCCGCCGCCACGTGCGGCCATGCGAAGCGCTCCGCGCGCTCGCGCGCCGCCGCCGCCATTCCGACCCGCCGCGACCGATCGAGCGCCATCCGACGCAGCGCCTCGGCCAGCGTGCGTGCGTCGCCGCGGGGCGTCAGCACACCATCCAGACCGTCGCGCACCACGTCGCGGTAGCCCGCAATGTCCGAGGCCACCACCGGCGTGCCCGCCGCGAAGGCCTCCGTCAAGACCATCCCGAAGCTCTCCCCGCCGAGCGACGGCGCGCAGAGCACCTGCGCGCGCCCAAGCTCGGCCGCCTTGCGCTCCTCGGAGACCTTGCCCAGCGCGTTTACGCCGCGGTCGTCGAGCAGCAGCGGCGCGACGTCCTCCGGGCCCGCGCCGACGAGCGTCAGCGTCGCCGGGACGTGCTCGCGCAGCGCCTCAAACGCACGCAGCAAGACCGGCAGGCCCTTGCGCTCGACGGCTTGGCCGATGAACAGGATGCGCAGCGGCTCGGCCTCGCCCGCGACCTCGGCGGAGTCCGCATCGATGTGGACTCCGTTGGGGACGATCGTGTAGCGCCCGCCGAAGAAGCGTCGCGCCGTCCACGCCGCGGCCTCCGAGACCGCGATCCGCGCTTGCAGGCGGTTCATGCGCCGCCGTGCTCCAAGCCCGATGCCGATCCCGTTTGTCAGCGCGTTCTCGGAGAACGTGTGAAACGTCCCCACGAGCGGTATGCCCGCGACCGCGGCGCAGCTCAGCCCGTACCAGCCCACCAAGGGGACGATCGGCTCGTGGATGTGCACGAGGTCGTAGGAGCCGCCGCGCAGCTCGCGCCACAGCGCCCACACCGCATCCGGTGTCGCGGCGAGATTTGAGATCGCCCCGTTTGCCGGAAATCCCATCGTGCGCCCCAACGGCACCAGCCGCTGTGGTGGAGCGATCTGCTGGGGGCGCGCTCCACGGTGAGTGATCCTCGCGACCGCGTCATCGGGGTCGTAGGGCGCGAGGACCCGCGCCTCGTGCCCGGCCGCGTCCAGCTCGTCAGCGAGGGACTGGATGTGGCGCGTTACACCGCCTGGATAGGTCCAGGAGTACGGCGAGACGAGCGCGATCCGCACGCACGAACTGTAGCCCGTCGGGTCCCCCGAACGCGAGCTTGTAGCCTGTCGGTGTGAGCGAGCGCCACTTCGTCAAGTACACGTTCCTGCAGGTCGAGACCGCGTGGCGCCGCACCGAGCCCGAGCAGCGCGCGCAGGACAAGCGCGAGTTCCTCGCCGCCTGCGAGGACTTCGCCGACGGGCACCTGCTGCAGTCCTTCTCGCTCGTCGGCACCCGCGGCGACGCCGAGCTGTTGTTGATCTCCGAGGCCGAGAACCTCGATCGCATCCACGAGTTCCACGTCGTGCTCGCCCAGAGCGGGCTGATGCGCTGGGCTGGGACCCCGTACTCGTTCCTCGGGATGCGCAAGAGCTCGGAGTACTCAGAAGACGAGCGCACCAGCCCGCGGGCGTTCCGCGGCAAGTACGTGTTCGTGTACCCGTTCGTGAAGTCGCGGCAGTGGTACGCGCTGCCCGCCGAGCAGCGCTGGCGGATCATGCAGGGGC
>DASXOX010000040.1:0-8340 GCA_036493975.1 Solirubrobacteraceae bacterium | reverse complement strand
CGCGGTCGCTGCCCCGTAACCCGGGGCAGCGCGCATGCGTGGAGTCGCGCAGTAGGATCGGCGCTTGTCCGAGGTGGTCCTGCGAGCGCTCACGCGCGGCGATGAGGCGGAGTTGTTGCGCATTCACCGAACGCCGGAGGTGGTGCGCTGGTGGGATCTCCCGGCGGAGGGCTTTCCATGGGATGAGCCCGAGTCGACGCGCCTGACGATCGTGGCTGACGGCTCTGTGGCGGGCCTGATCCAGTGGGGGGAGGAGTCCGAGCCAAAGTACCGCCACGCGGAGATCGACCTGTTCGTGGACCCGGCCCTGCACGGCCGCGGCATCGGGGAGGAGGCGGTACGCCGTGTGGTGTGCGAGCTGGTCGAGGAGCGCGGCCACCACCGCATCACGATCGACCCCGCTACCGAGAATGCGGCGGCAATCCGCTGCTACGAGAAGGTGGGCTTCAGGCCGGTCGGCGTGATGCGCCGCGCAGAGCGCGACGCGGACGGCGAGGGCTGGCACGACGCGCTGCTGATGGAGTTGGTGGTGGACGAGCCGGTGGGATAGCCGACGGTGGGATCGCCGGCGAGATCCGCGCGGGCGCCGACGCGCCGGCGCACTCGGGTCACGAGGTGGCGGGCTCCAGCACAAACAGCGCAACACTGGATTCGCCGTCGGTGCTGATGCCGCTCAGGAAGGTGCAGACCTTCCGGCCCGTGAGTCGCTCGACGCACTCCGCGAGCTGTTGCTCCATCGCGCGTTGAAGCGCATCGCGTTGTACGCGCACGAGATCCTCCCGGCCCGCGGCGAGGAGGCTGCGCTCGGCCTTCGTGGCGCCGTCCTCGAGTAGGCAGACAACGAGATTCTGGTGGATGAACGCTCGGGATTTCGTCGCGTCGCGGCCTGTGAAGTCCGCCACGACCTTCCCGATCTCGTTTGCGACCGCCGCGTTTAACCGCCCACCGGTCAGCGTGCCATCAGAGCTCATTGCCGCAGCCTCCACCCGCCTCTGCTTTGGGTGGAAGTCACGGCGAGCCGAGAGAGAGGGAGAGGCCCGAACTGTGACGCTACAGCACGGTCGAGGCTAACACGTTCGACGCATTCCCTCGCATTGCACTTCTGGCAACCCAGCCCAAACGCGCCGCAACGACATGCGCACGACTCCAGCCGACTGCGCCCTCAATTGGTGCCCGGTGCCACGCGCCGGCGTTGGCGGTTACCTTGCTCGCGCTGACGCTGGCGGGCGGCGTCGACGATCGCGCAGACCTCCGCCGGCCGGCGGACGACCTGCAGGCCTTCCAGGTCCGCGGAGTCGATGCGCTTGTCTGCCAGAGCCCGCGCGCGGAGCCAATCCAGCAACCCCTCCCACTCCCCCTCCCCTCTCTCGTTCACACCTTCCAGCAAGATCACCGGGAAGTGCTGGATCGTGGCGGTTTGAATCAGGGTAAGCGACTCGAACAACTCGTCCAGCGTCCCATAGCCGCCGGGTGCGATCACAAACGCGCTGGCATAGCGGACGAACATGACCTTGCGCGCGAAGAAATGACGGAAGCGCAGCGCGATGTCGAGATAATCGTTTTGGCGCTGCTCGCGCGGCAGTTCGACGTTGCAGCCCACCGACACCGCCCCCGCGTCGCGCGCGCCGCGATTCGCGGCCTCCATCAGTCCGGGCCCGCCGCCGGTGATCACCGCATAGCCACCGCGGCCGAGGCACGCGCCGACCTCGCGCACAAGCGCGTAGTGGGGATGCTCGGGCGGCGTGCGCGCCGAGCCGAACACCGTGACCGCCGGCCCCAGCCGCGCCAGCGCGTCGAAGCCATGCGCGAGCTCCTCGCCGATGTCGCGCACACGCTCCGCGTCGGCCGCGCGGACCTCCGGCGGCTCGTCGCCGAGCCACAGCAGCAGCTCCTCGTCGAAGGTCGGCGTCGGCGTGCCGGCACCAGCACGTTCGTGCACCGCGTCCCGGCTGAGGCGGTCGCGGGCGCTGAAATGCCCCATTTCGCGCTGGATGCGCCGCCGTTGCTCCTCGGTCACGGTGAGCGATAGTACGCTGCCGACGCTCGTTGACCTATCGCTCCTCGCGCGCACCTGGGATCATGGACGCGTGACGGCAACACGCGAGCTCACGATCAAGCAGTACGACAAGGAGCTCCTGAGGCTGCAGACAGAGCTCGTCTACATGCAGGAGTGGATCGTCGCGCAGGGCCAGCGGCTGGTCGTCGTGTTCGAGGGCCGCGACACCGCGGGCAAGGACGGCGTGATCAAGCGCATCACCTCCTTTCTGAACCCGCGCACCTGCCGGGTCGTCGCGATCCCTGCACCGAGCGAGCGCGAGCGCACGCAGTGGTACTTCCAGCGCTATGTCGCTAACCTCCCCGCCGCCGGAGAGATCGCGCTGTTCGACCGCAGTTGGTACAACCGCGCCGGCGTCGAGCATGTGATGGGCTTCTGCACGCTGGAGGAGTACGAAGAGTTTCTGCGCTTCTGCCCACTGTTCGAGGAGTCTCTGCAGAACGAAGGGATCATGCTCGTCAAGTACTGGCTGTCGGTCAGCGACGAGGAGCAGGAGCGGCGCTTTGAAAAACGCCTGTCGGATCCGCGCAAGCGCTGGAAGTTCAGCCCGATCGACGTCGAGGCCCGCGCGCGCTGGGTCGACTACGCCGAAGCCAAGGACCGCATGTTCGCCTACACCGACCTCGAGCACAGCCCGTGGTACGTCGTGGAGGGCGACGACAAGCGCACCGCACGGTTGAACCTAATCAGCCACCTGCTTACGCTCGTCCCCTACGAGCACCTCGACAACGCCAAGCATGTGAAACTGCCACCACGCCAGAAGCGCAAGTACCTGCGTCCACCCAAGCGCACCGAGCGCCTGGTGCCGACGCGCTACACCGTCTGCGACTGACGATCGGGCGCCGCTTCGTGACCGCTCAGCCGCCGTGCTCGCCGCCGGTCTTGACCAGACCGCGCTCGAGCGCATAGCCCACTAGCTCCGCGCGCGTGGAGAGCCGCAGCTTCTGCTGGATGTGCGCGCGATGCGTCTCGACTGTCCGCACCGACAGGTAGAGCTGCTCGGCGATCTCCGCGTTGGTGTGTCCCAGCGCGATGAGCCGCAGCACATCCACCTCTCGCCCGGAGAGATCGTCGGGCGGGCCCGGCGGGGGCTCGGACGCGATCCGCGCCCCGAGCCTGGGATTCAGATAGCTCTTACCCGCCGCGGCGTGGCGCACGGCTTCGACGAGCTCGTCGTCGGCGGCCTCCTTGAGCACGTATCCAAGTGCGCCCGCGCCGAGCGCCTCGCGCGCGAACGCCGGCTCCTGTTGCATCGTCAGCACCACGACCTGGGTCTCAGGCGACTCCGCGCGAATCGTCGGAATCATCTCAAGACTCGAACCACCCGGCATGTTGAGATCCAGGATGAGCACGCGCGGATGGTGCCCACGCACGTAGCGCCGCGCGCTCTCGACGTCATTGGCCTCGGCGACGACCTCGAAGTCGCTCTCGCCGTCGAGCAGCAACCGCAATCCGCTGCGCACTACGGCGTGGTCGTCGGCGAGCACGATCCGGATCGTCCGCGACAACGAGCCATCCTCACCAGGGGTCTCGTCCGGGGCAGCGGAATCGTTGCCTGCCATTGCCTTCAAAAGGTATCGATTTCGACGGTCGACCTCCGAGATGGCAACTCCGGGACGCCGAGTAACTCCTTTAGCTCAGGCCGGCGTGCCGGCTCCAGTTCGCGCGCCATCGCTCCTCCCAATGGAAACTGCGGGTTTCCCCCGCCGGTGGGAGGGTAGCTCCGGCGTTGACCCCGACAATCCGTAGAGACCACCGAGCGGTCTCGGTGGGAGCGGCGGATGAGCCCCAGGTAGTGCGGCGGGAGTATCGGTCGACCAACCTAGATTGCGAGCGAGAGGATCGAGCCAGTGTCGAGCACCAGAATCGCCACCCAGCCCTTTGCCGCTCAGCCGCGCGCGCCTGACCCTGAAGCAGAGAGCGCGTCGCACCCTTCGATGGCGGCGCAGCGCACAACCGCAACGCACAGAACCGAAGCGCTCGACCGCGACGCGCTGCTAGACCGTCTGCACCAACTGCGCACCGTCCTTCCCGCCTTCGCCCAGGAGCTCGCCGATGTACGCCGCGCTGCGGCGCGGCTGCGCACCGACAACCGTCGCCTGCGGGCTGAGGTGCGCCGACTACAAAAGGAGCGCGTAGAGGCGTAGCCTGCCGCGCAGAGGCTGACCGCAAGCTAGGCCGCGGCCGCGGCCGCGCCGCTTCCGGCCTCACGCGCGCCGCTCGCGGCGTCCCGCCCCACGAGTTGCTGCACCCCAACCGTGCAAACGGCGAGGGAGACCAGGGCCGCGAGCACGATCGCGGTCGCCGCCGACGGCGAGAGCACGTGCTCGGCGAGCCCCAGCGAAGCCACCGCCGCAGGCACTCCGAGTTGTGCGCTGGCCGCCAGGCCCGCCGCCACGGGATGGCGTGTGAGTGCTACCGCGAGCAGGTGGATCGCGACGTTCAGCGCCACCAACGCCGCCACTAGCGCGAGCATCGTGGGATCGCCGACGACACCCCCGATGTCGAGCCGCGCGCCGAGCACGACGAAGTACAGAGGGATGAAGAACCCGTCTGCGATTCCCCGCATCTGCGTCGAGAGGCGCTTGGGGCCGCCTATCACCGCCACCATCACCCCCGCGCCGAAGCCCGCTATCAGGATGCTTGTCCCGCCCTTCTGTGCCAGCCACGCGAGCAGGAACAGCACGAGCAGCGACACCCGCAGGTCGAGTGCCCAGTGGCGCTGCTTTGAGAGGCGGCGCACTCGGCGGGGCCAGCTGTGCCCCGCCAGCGCACGTGCCGCCCCGAGCAGCAGCAGCGCCACCGCCGCGACCAGCGCCGCACCGATCGCCGCGTGCCCGATGCGACTGGGCTCCAGGACGATCGGTACCGAGAGGATCGTCACGACGTCGGCAATCGTGACCTGCGCCATCACCGTCATCGCGTCGGCCCCGAAGATGTCGGCCTCCTCGAGTGCCGGCAGCAGGACCGCGGCCGACCCCGATGCGAGCAGCACCGCGTACACAGCCGCGTGACCCGCTCCCGCGATCGTCGCTGCCAGCAACCCTCCGGGGATCGCGAGCACGCACACAATTCCCGCTAGCCGTGCTCCGCTCCTCAGCGCTTGCGCGAGCCGGCGATCGCGCAACGGAAGGTGCATCCCGACAGTGAGCATCAGCATCGCGAACCCGATTTCAGCGAGGAACGAAAGCGTCCCGTTGGCAGGATCGACGCTACCGAGCACCTCCGGCCCCACGAGTATCCCGACGAGCAGCTCGCCGATCACGACCGGAACGAAGCGCCCCGAGACGACCGCAAGCAGCGGCCCGCCGAGACCGGCGAGCACGACCACGAGCAGGACCTCGAAGCTCACGGTCTCCGAGCGTACGCCCCATACCGGTCTCATACCGTCGCATGGCGACGGCGTGCAGTCATCTCCCCCTCGACGATCGTCCAACCTTGCTCGCGCTGCTCATAATTTTTGAGATTTGGGGTATCGGGAAGAAGGACCTTGGGGGTAGTACACGGCGGCGGGCGGGACACACCGGTCCCGCCCGCCCGCCGAGGTCGCGGAGCAGCACGCAGGCCGTATGAGATCAGTGCTTTCCCACAGGCAAGTCGCGCTGTTAACCGATAGGTCGGTAAGACACGAGCTCCCTAGCGTGTGGTGATATGCCAGCCAACCTGCACCTCGCTCTCAGCACCGGCCCCAGTCCCGAGGCATCGCTCGTGAGCCTTCCGATTCGCGTGGTGCTAGCTGACGATCATGCGCTAATGCGCCGGGGCCTGCGCCTACTTCTCGATGATGAGCAGGACCTCGACGTCGTCGCCGAGGCGAGCGATCTGGCAGCCGCCGAGCTTGCCGTTGAGCGCCTGCACCCGCATGTGCTCGTGCTGGACAGGCGCATGCCCGACGGTTCGAGCATCGAGCTGATCCGCGCGCTACGCGCCCGTGCGCCGAAGACTCAGATCGTCGTCTTGACAATGGAGCAGAGCCCCGCTTTCGCACGCAGCGTGCTCGTCGCCGGCGCCATCGGATTCGCCGTCAAGGAGCTCGCCGACACCGAGCTGCCGCTGGCCGTTCGCGCGGCCGCCCGCGGCGAGGAATACGTGAGCCCTCACGTCGCGAGCCGCCTGGCCCCGGCGTCGCCTTCCAACCCGCGCGGCCGGCTGCACCGCGCCTAGCCGCGCGCCCGCTACCCGCCGCTCCCCACGGCCTCTGAGTCGGAGGCCTCCCCCGAAGCCTTCCCGCTCCGGTGGCGTGCGGGCAAGCGAGCTCGGATGCGGGTCCCCCCTTTGCCGGACGCGACCTCGAGTGCGCCGCCGGCGAGGTCGACGCGCTCTCGCATCCCGACCAGGCCGAAGCCTTCGCCCTCGCCTTTCGTCTCGGCCTGGAAGCCCACGCCATCGTCCTGGACCTCTATGTGCAGCTCGCCGTCACTCTCGCAGATCGCGACGCGCACCCGGTGGGCACGGGCATGCTTGGCGACGTTCGTGAGCGCCTCCTGCACCAGCCGATAGACGGTGGTCTCGAGGTCCTCCTGTAGACGCGCCTCATCCTCCGCCGGCGGTGAGAGCTCGCTTTCGATTTCGACCTCGTCCTGCTCGCGGTGGCGATCGAGCAGCGCCTCGATCGCAGCGCGCAGGCCGAGCTCATCGAGTGCGGCGGGGCGCAGCTCCGTGATGATCGCGCGCAGGTTGCCGATCTCGCGCTCGATGTGTGACACCGCCTCACGCATCGTGTCGTGTGCGCGCGGTAGATCCTCGCAGCGTAAAGCCGATGCGATCAGCAACCGCAAGCCGCCGAGGCCCTGCAGCGTCTCGTCGTGCAACTCACGCGCCCAGCGGCGTCGCTCGGCGTCGGCGGCCGCCAGCGAGCTGCGCAGCCGGTCGGCCTGCACGCTCTGGGCAAGCGCGACCGCCGTGGCGGCGCTTGCCGCAAATGTCCGCAGCAGCTGCTCGTCGTCCTCACCGAACACGCTCGCGCCCTCGCCGCGGTCAAACGCGGCCAGGACCCCCAGGGCGTGCCCGCGATAGACCATCGGCACGAGCAGCGCGGTCTGCGCGTCGGGGACCCCGAACTCGGTCGGGGATATCCGCAGGCGCGCGGCCATGTCGGTGATCCGCTCCGGCCGGTGGAGTTCGAGAACCTGCCCGGAGGTAGAGTCGGCGATCGGCAAGCGCACGCCTTCCATCTCGCGTGCGTGACCGGCGCTCGCGTGCACGACGAGCTCGTGCCCCTCGCGCAGCATGATCACGAGACTGCGCGCGCCGACCAGCGCGCGGCCGCGCTTGACGATCAGCTCCAGCACGTGCCCGAGCGCGATCTCGCCGCCGATCGCGACTGCCACGTCGCGCGTAGCCTCCAGGCCGCGAAAAGCTTTCTCGAGCTCCTGCCGGCGACGCTCGCTGGTCTCGTACACCCGCGCGTTGTCGATCGCGACCGCCGCCCACCCGGCGAGGATCACCGCGGCCTCCTCGTCGCGATCGGTGAACTCGCCGCCGTGCTTCTCAGCCAGGTAGAGGTTGCCCCACGCCTGGCCGCGGATCAATATCGGCACGCCGAGGAAACTGCGCATCACGGGATGGCCGACCGGGAATCCGTAGCTGCTCGGGTGCTCGCCGACATCGGCGAGGCGCAGCGGCCGCGGCTCCTCGATCAGCGCCCCCAGCACTCCCCGTCCGCGCGGCAGATCCCCGATTGCGCGGCGGACATCGTCGTCCACTCCCGACGTGAGGAACTGCTCAAGCTGCGAGCGCTGCTCACCGAGGATCCCGAGCGCGGCATAGCGCGCTCCGGTTATCTCGCGCGCGTGCTGCAGTAGTTGCTCGAGCACCGCCGCCTGGTCGAGCTCGCTCATCAGCGCTCGCCCGACCTGCAACAGGCGACGGATCCACAGCTCTTCGGAATTCTCCCTCATCACGGCGCTGAAGTCCGATTGAATCTACTCAGCCGCACAATTCTACGCCGTCCGCGCCAAAAGCGTGCAAAACTTTTAACGCTACTCACCCATGCAGACCCGCGACAACAGTAGTTGTCCACCCTGAGTCTGCGGATTGAAGACGCCCGCCGGCGCCGGATCAGGGCCCAGGCTGATCCGACTTCCGTGAGCTCGACGACCGGGCGCTCGAGGAGTGCTCTATCCCACGCCTGCTACGACAGGCATACAGGCAAACAAAATCCTACGTAGTTTGCCCCGCACCGCGGCGGCTTTCCTCGGCTGCCCAACAGACGGGAGCAATCTAGCCTCCTGACATGGACTCCACGATCGAGGCTGCCGGGAAGCTGCGCGTGGTCGTCGTTG
>DASXOX010000039.1:0-53464 GCA_036493975.1 Solirubrobacteraceae bacterium | reverse complement strand
CGGCGCCGCGAACCTGACCGTCGCGCACATCGTCGCGCGCGCCGGGATCTCGCGCAGGACGTTCTACGAGATCTTCGAAGACCGCGAGGCATGCCTGCTCGCCGCGCTCGATGACGCCGTCGTGCGGGCCGCGGCGGTGCTCGTCCCCGCGTACGAGGGCGAGACGAAGTGGCGCGAGCGGATCCGCGCGGCGCTCGCCGCGCTGCTCGTGTTCCTCGATGAGGAGCCCGCGCTCGGGCGGCTCTGCGTGATCGAGGCGCTCGGCGCGGGAGGGCGCGCACTCGAGCTCCGCGCGCGGTACATGAAGGTTCTGGTTGCCGCCGTCGACGCCGGTCGCGCGCAGGCCGTGAAGGGCCGGCAGCCGCCGCCGCTGACCGCCGAGGGCGTCGTCGGGGCCGTCTTCTCGATCGTCCACACACGCATGCTCGCGATCGGCGCTCGTGACGAGGTGCGCCGTGACGAGGTGCGCCGTAACGACGCGCGACGCGCAGCGCGCCGCGACGCGCGCGAAGCGGAGCCGTTGAGCGCTCTGCTCGGGCCGCTGATGGGCGTGATCGTGCTGCCCTATCTCGGGCAGGCCGCCGCGCAGAAGGAGCTCGACGTGCCCGTGCCGGTATGCGCGCCCAAACACAGCCCCCGCCGCGACCCGTTCGCGGGTCTCGATATGCGCCTCACCTACCGCACGATCCGCGTGCTGATGGCGGCCGCGGAGCACCCCGGCGCGAGTAACCGCGTCGTCGCCGAGGATTCGGGCATCACCGACCAGGGGCAGATCTCCAAGCTGCTCGCGCGCCTCGAAGGCCTCGGCTTGATCCTCAACAGCGCTCGCGGACACGCGAAGGGCGAGCCCAACGCCTGGGAGCTCACCGCGCGCGGCCGCGAGGTCGAGCGCGCAATGCAACTGCAGGCCGCGCCGCGCAGGACGATCCCCAATAGGCGGCGAGGTCGCACGTGAGGCGAGGTCGGATCTTGGCTACGCGAGGAGATGCGAAGAAGCCGTGAACGCGCGCATGCTGCGCGCGGCCTCGGGTAGGCTGGAGCCCGGGTATGGGGCGAGGAGACCGAAGTCGGCGCGGTCGAACGCGCACGAACGCGCATAGACGTTATTCGCGGTGCGCGGCCGCGATCGGCGGCGCCGCGCATCGCGGGGCCGGGATCCGCGGTGCCCTGCTCGGCGTCTCGATCGCGTGCGCCTGCCTGTCGCTGTCGGCGATGAGCGCCTCGGTCGCGAGCGCCGCTCCGTTTCGCTTCTTCTCGTCCACCGGCTTCTGGAACGCCCAGCAGGCGGCCGGCGCGACGCTCGACCCGAGCTCGGCAAAGATCGTGGCAGCGCTAGCCCACGAGGTCGCACATGAGGAGGAAGTCAAAAAAGGGCCCGCGATCAACACGACGTCCTGGTCGGTGCCCGTCTACACCGTGCCCTCCACACAGGGCAAGGTGAAAGTGAAACTTCCCTACGCCTGGATGCAGTCCAGGCCTGCTCTGCAGGCGGCCTGGGACGCTGTTCCGCTGCCGCCCGGCGCGCTCCCGGCGGCCGGCACCGACAAACACCTAGTCGTGTGGCAGCCGAGCAGCAAGAAGATGTGGGAGTTCTGGCACCTCGAAAAGAAGCCCGAAGGTTGGGAGGCGTACTGGGGTGGGGCGATGCAGAACGCGCTCACCAACCCCGGTGCGTACGGCCCCGAAGCCTGGCTGGGAGCAGCCAACAGTTGGGGGGCGAGCGGCTCCTCGCTGTCGATCGCCGGGGGTCTGATCACGCTCGAAGATCTTGAAAAGGGCACGATCAACCACGCGCTGGCGATCTCCGTGCCCAATACCCGCAAGGGTGTCTACGCGACCCCCGCCAAGCGCGCCGATGGCAGCCACACCGAAGCCTCCTCGCTGCCGGAGGGCGCCCACCTGAGGCTCAATCCCAGCCTCGATCTCGCGGCGCTGCACCTGCCACACCTCACGCTGATGCTCGCCGAAGCCGCGCAGCGCTATGGGATCTTCGTCAACGACACCTCCGCCGTCGTGGCCCTCTATGGGCAAGATCCCACTCCTACCGGCACGAACACTTACACCGGCACGGGCGGCTACTACGCAGGCAAGAGCCCCGCGCAGCTGCTGGCGGTCTTCCCCTGGAGTCACCTGCAGCTCCTGAAGATGGAACTGCACGCCAGCGGCTGACGGGCCCGTCTGCCGAGGGCACACGGTGCGCGGCGGACCGCCCGCCGTGTGCCCTAGGCTGCCTGCCAAAGGGGGCCTGCAGATCCGCTCGATGTCCAACAACAAGGCCGAACGGCGGCTGATCCTGTTGAGCGCCGGCACCGCCGAGCGCCGCGAAGTCGCGCGTGGACGCGCCGCCGGGCTCGCCCGCGAGGTCGACTGGCCGCGGCTTGCCGCGACTCTGTACGCACGCCGCCAGCTCTCACTGCTCGGGCCGCGGATCCTCGAGCTCGCCGGCGACACGCCGAGCGCGGATTTCTCGGAGGCCGTCGCGCGGGCCCATGAGGCCGGACGCCACCAGGGGCAGTTGCTGTCGCTGCTCACGCTGCGCATCCTCGAGATGCTCGCCGCCGCCGGGATCCGCAGCGCGCCGCTGAAGGGGCCGCTGCTCGGCGAGGTCATCCACGGGGATCCCGGACGGCGGCTCTCCAGTGACGTCGACGTGCTCGTCGCGCCCGAGCAACTGAACCAGGCGGTCGAGGTCGCGCGCGGGCTCGGCTACGGAGCCCCCACCGACCACCTGCTCGCGGACGGGATGCCGTTGTTGCACCTGCGCATGCTCGACGAGCGGGGCAAGCTGCCGCCGCTGGAGCTGCATTGGCGCGTGCACTGGTACGAGCGGAGCTTCGCGCGCGAGCGCCTGCTGCCCGCAGCGGCCGGCCCGTGGGCTGGGTGGCGCCCGGCCCCCGTCAACGAGCTCGCCGCGCTGCTCCTCTTCTACGCTCGCGACGGCTTCATCGACCTGCGCATCGCCACCGATCTGAGCGCCTGGTGGGACGCGCGCGCAGGAGAGCTGGCGCCGGCCGCGCTCGCGCGGCTGATCGAGGACCATCCGCCGCTCGCGCGGGTCCTGCCGGCCGCGGCGCAGGTCGCCGAGAACGTCGTCGGTCTGCCAGCGCCGCGCCTGCTTGGCGACGCCACCCGGCTCGGCGCCCGCGAGCGCCTGGCCGTCAAACTCGCCAACCCCATCCCCCTCCCCAACTCCAACCCGTCACAGTTGTACGCCGACATGGGATTGATCGACGGCCTTCTCGCGCCACCGGGAGGCTTCCGTGAGTTCGTCGCCCGCCAGCTGCTGCCGCCCGCCGAGGTGCTCGACCAGCAGGCCCGCCACGGCCGGCGGCGCGGCGCGCGGTCCTCGCTGGTGCGCTTCGTCGGCGTGCTCGGGCGCTACGGGTTGACGCTTGCGCGCTGCGCGTTTCGGAGCCCGGGGTAGAGAAAACTGGTGTCCCACCTTGTCGGTGCACTTATTGGGTCCCGTCGACGAAGCCCCGCATCCAGGTCACGCTCGATCGTGAGCTCGCGGAGGCCGTCGCGGAGCTTGGTCACGGCAAGTCGCGCTCGCGCGCGGTGCACGATCGCGGACGGCGCCGTCCGCCGGCGACCGACTACATGATCGCCGCAGCCGCCGCCGAGCGCGGTTTCGCGATTCCGCACCACGACCACCACTTCGACCCGCTGTGTCAGGCGCTCGGGATCGAGAGCGTGTGGATAGCCGAGTCGGGGTCGATCGATTAGTTCGGACAGCGTCAGGCTTGCCTCAGCGTCCGAGCAAGCCTCGCCAGCGGGCGATGCCTCCACGGTGTGGCCGACGAGCGCTCGAACGAGAACATCCGGCCGGGAAGCACGTCGGCCTTCATCGACAGCGCGACTTGGAACAGGCGCGCCCCGCGGCCGTTAGGCCTAGTCGGTGCGCTCCGCGCCGGCCTTCCGGCCGCGTGTTGCCGCCGCGTAGAGCCCACGCAGTCGGGCGTCGATGACCTCGACGCTCTGGGTGCGCGCGCAGAACGCGCGGCCGCGCTCGCCTAGCTCGCGTGCCTGCGTCGGGTCGGCAAGTAGCTCGGTGAGGCGGTCGGCGAGCGCGACGTGATCGCCGACCGGGACCGCGACGCCGCCGCCGGAGGCGAGCAGGTCGGGGATCCCGCCGACCGCCGTGCTCACGAACGGGCGCCCCGCCGCCATCGCCTCCGAGAGGATCATCGGCAGCGCCTCCGCGTGCGCCGGCAGTGCGACGATGCGAGTCGCGCGCAAGATCTCGCGCACCTCGGCCGGACCGACGGGGGGGTGCAGCTCCAGTCGCTCGGTCGCAGGGGGCGTGTAGTCGATGATCGGACCGACCATCAGGCAGCGCGCGCCGGGGCGGCGCTGCGCGACGATCTGCCATGCGCGGTGCAGTACGTCGGCGCCCTTGCGCGTGCTGATCTCGCCGGCGAACACCACCAGCTCGTCGGTCTCGTCCGCCGGCGGGGAGTCGCGGTCGAGGAGTACCGGGTTCGGGACGAGCTCGGCGCGCACCGCCGGCACTTGGTGGCGGACGCTGTCGAGCGTTTCGCGCGCCAGGCATATCACGACGTCCGCCCGGCCGAGGACCGCCGAGACCAGCCACGGGTAGCGCTCGGCGAACCCCACGAACTCGCCGCCGTGGATGCTCGCGACGGTTGTCAGGCGGTGGCGCCGGGCGAGCGCCACGAGCGCGCCCTCGCGCACGAACGAGCCCTTTTCGGAGAGGTGGATGTGAGCGACCGCGCCCGCCGGGAGGTGTCGCAGGGTGCCCGCCGCCGCCGCCGCCAGGCGCGCCGAGGTGAGCCGCGCGTTGGGGCACCAAGTCGGCTGGAACTCGACCGCGTCGCCGCCCACGCGCTGCTCGGTGAAGACCCGGATCACGCTTGCCATGCCGCCGACCGTCGCGGGGTCCGGGCCGAGGTGGTGGATTGTCATCGCTGGGGCGCAGGGTAGTTGGCCGCGGGGGCCGAGGGTCGCTGGCCCAGGGGCAGGGAGCTTCTGCTGCTCAAGGAGTACGAGCGGATCGCTCGAAGTAACGAATGGGTCGTGATCCGCCGCGATTGGAGCGCGCGTCTTTGCGAGGAGGTTGATTTCGCCGCGGCGATCGCGGACTACCTGCGCGAGGCCGTCGAAGCGCTCAGCGTAAAGGCGAAGATCAAGAACCGCGTCACCGCCGCGACGCGGGCGCTTGGCGGACTGCTCTCGGCGATCGTGGCCGCCCAGGACGATGACGAGAATCCCTTGCCCGTGATGCTGGTCCTCTGTGGCCTGCCCTTGCTGACCCACAACCTACACGCCGCCCGCAGCAACGCGGAGCGACTGTTTCGGGCGGAGGAGATCGCCAACCTGTCGCTCACGGTCGGCGCCGCGCAGGAGCTCAGCCGGCGGCCCAGGCGCTCGTGCGACCCGCGACCGACATCACCTACGCACCGGGCGTCGCGGAGCGAATCGCACGCGACGTCGACGGGTATCCGTACTTCATTCAGTGGTTCGGCGAGGCCTTGTGGGACGCCGCCGATATCGATAGCGCGAGCATGATCGGCACCGAGCTCTACAAGCGCGAGCGACACCCGATCCAGCACAGCCTCGATGACGAGTTCTTCGAGCTGCGCTACCGCGACGCTCGCCAGGCCGACCGGGGCACGCTGCGCGACGCGGCGTCGCTCGGCGGCGAGCGCTTCACCAAGGCCGACCTCGATGCCGCCACAGGCCGCTCGCGCGGTGCGCTGGCCCAAAGCCTCACACGGCTCATCGCCGACAATCTCGTGTATCGCGACGATCACGGTGTCTACGCCTACAGCGCACCGATGTTCGGGGACCTTCCTGCGCCGCCGGCACGCTCGCTGCTCAGAGGATCGGTAGTCGTTTAGGGCGCCGCCGTACGTCGGGCGGGCGATGCCGATGGGTTTGAAGCCAACGGCGCGCCGCTGCGCAGGCCACCTCGGGGAAGCCGCCGCGCGTGGGGCGAAGCGAGATCTGGACGGATTGAAGATTTCATCTTGATATTGCCCAGTTTTTGCTACTGTCAATAGACGATACGTAGGACCCTTCAAGACCAGCTCGAGCGGTTGGCGACCGAGCACCCTGTCCTCACGGTCACCGGACCGCGACAGTCAGGCAAGACGACACTCGCCCGCGCCACCTTCCCGGATCATCTCTACATCTCGCTGGAGACCCCGTCCGAACGCGAGTTTGCCCGCGAGGACCCGCTCGCCTTTCTCGGCCGCTTCGACGGAAGGGGCGCGATCCTCGACGAGATCCAGCGAGCACCGGAGCTGACCTCCTACCTGCAGCGAATTGTCGATGACGATCCCACTCCGGGGCGCTTCATCCTCTCCGGCTCGCAGAGCCTGGCGCTGCTCGCGGAGGTGAGCCAGTCCCTTGCCGGCCGCACCGCGCTGCTGGAGTTGCTGCCACTGGAACTCGCGGAGATCCGCCGCTTTGCGAACGCGCCGGCAGACCTCGACACACTGCTCTGGATGGGCGGCTACCCGCGAATCCATGACCGCGGGCTGCAAGCGAGCGAGTGGCTGGCCGACTACACCGCGACCTATCTAGAGCGAGACGTCCGCGGCCTGCTGAACGTTGGCGACCTCGCGAGCTTCCATACGTTCCTGCGCCTCTGCGCCGGCCGCGTGGGACAGCTGCTCAACCTCGCCTCACTCGCAGCCGACTGCGGCATCGCCCAGCCGACCGCCCGCAGCTGGATCTCGGTGCTCGAGGCGGGCTTTATCGTCTTTCGACTGCCCCCGTTCCACGCGAATCTCGGCAAGCGTCTGACAAAGCACCCGAAGCTCTACTTCCACGACTCAGGCCTCGCGGCGAGCCTGATCGGCATCGAGAGCCCAGGCCAGCTGCTGACGCATCCCCTGCGCGGCGCCCTGTTCGAGAACTGGGCGATCGGCGAATTCCAGAAGATGCACCGACACCGCGCACGCCGCGTCGAGCTCTCCTTTTACCGCGAGCGCGACCGGCACGAGATCGACCTCCTCGCAGACGAAGGCGGCGAGCTGACCGCAATTGAGGTCAAGGCGGGCCGCACCGCGGTCACCGACTACTTCAAGGCGTTCGGGCACTTCGCGGAGCTCATCGAGTCGCGCGGCGACCGGCACTGGCAGATCAAGCGCCGGGTTGTGCTCTACGGCGGGCCGGAGTCTCAGCGCCGAAGCGCCGGTGAGCTACTGAGCTGGAGCGAGCTGCCGTCGCTTCTCACTTCTGCCGCGCAGCCTGCGCGAGGGCGCATACGGTGAGAGCTCGCCGCCGTCGATGCTCGCGACGTCCAGTATGGGTTTGGTGGACCCGACGAGCTACACGGGCTTGATAAGTGCCCAATCCTGATCTCTCGGCGCTTCTGCCTGGTTTGATGAGGCATTGTGGGAGGCCGCCGGTCTGGATGGCGCGAGCATGATCGGCGCCGGGCGCCGCCGTACGCCGAACGGACTCGCGTCTACGAGCTTCGTCCACCCAGCTTGCCGCGACTGGTCCGAGGATTCAAGCTATCCATCGCATTTCGTTAGGAGTCCCGCGGGCAGCTGACCGTGCGCGCTCCGAAACCGGGCCGAATCGAGGAGGGGTTATGACTGAAGTCACGAGCGTGAACGGCAAAATTGGTGCCGTTGTTCTCAAAGCCACCGACGTCGAAGCCGTCCCAGGTAGCAGTGTGGGCGAACCCAATGGGGTGGCCAGTCTCAACGCCAGCGGGAAGCTGCCGGAAACGGAGCTGCCGAGCGCGGTGGTAAGTGGAAGTCCCACGGGCGGGGTTACAGCATGGAAAGCCAAAACCCAATACCAGCTCAATCAGCTCGTGCAGGAAAGCGGCATCATCTACATCTGCAAAGAAGCCCATGAATCCGGCACGACCTTCAGCGGCGTCGGAACGCACTGGGAAGTGCTAGCGGGGTCCGGCGCGGAATATGCCTGCCCGCCGCCTACCGAAAACTCGACGACCGACACGGCCAATGTCGAAGCCTGCTTGAAAGCTGCTGGAGCCGGTACGCACGGGGTCGCCGCCATTACCAAGCCCGGGGTTTACCACATTAATAAAGAACTGAACTGGCCTACGACTGCCTCTATCGTTCTTGGCCCCCAAACGGTGCTTCTGGCCGTTGCTTCGATGACTTGCCTGTTGAGTGATTCCAAAACGGAAAAAAAGGAAAGGCAATATATCATCGGGGGTGGTGTCCTTGACTCCAATAACCTCGCCGACCATGCTCTGTGGCCGCGTTACTTCCAGCACTACCTCACGATAGGCGTGCAGTGCAGGAATTCTCTCGAAGACGACGTAATCCTGGGGGATAGCACCGCGTCGGCGATCAGTACAGAAGCAGTGCTGTTGCCCGAATTCCGTGTACAGCGTACTTCGGGCAGCAGCCCGGCAGGTCAATACTGTGTATGGTCGCAGAACTGCAGCGATGGTCGAGCTTACGGAAACACCGCGGCGGGGCAGGAAACGGGTTTCAGGTTCGATCACGGTGGTTGGCGCACTTACGGACTGCACCCCGTGGGCGCGGGCTTCCCTATGCAGGTGTGCATCGACGATGGAAGTGCCAACTGGCATCAGGGAGCAACCCTGGATACTCCGACGCCGAAGGAACATGCAGGAGCATCGGGCTCGGCCGCTTCCAGCACGATCACGGACGCGGAAGTCATTGCTCAGCACAAGGGACGCCCTGTCACGGGGGCGAACATCCCTGCCGAATCATTCGTCGGATCTGTCACCGAAGGCGTGTCGTTCACGCTCGTCAATGCAAAAAACGAAGCAGTCAAACCGGCCGGCACGGTTGCTGGTATTGCACTGCTGGGCGTGGGAGCACTGTGCCGCGGCACGAGCGTCAATCTAGAGGCTCCCGAGATATACATAGCACCCGCCTACGGCGTGGATAACGGAGCGGTCGGTATGGTGATGCAGCCTGGTGCGACCGTTCACGGCGGGAACGTGACGGGCTTTGTGGCGCTTGGGGGCAGCGAATCCTTCCGCGTCACGAAGGTGCTCATGGGCAACCTCGAAAAGATCAGCTGGCGCGGTCTTGTCCAGACGTTCGTCGTCTCTGAAATGCCGACCGATCAGGTCGCGGGCACGATACTCGAGACCAAATCCCCCAGCACGCCCGGACTTCTCTTCCTCAAGAACTACAACCCCGAAGAAGTCGCAACCCTGACAACGGAATCGACCACCCTCCAAGCGATCGATGCCACGCACCTACCCATCGGACCATTCCTCGCTCCACCCTCGGGGCAAGTTCTAGTGAAGCTCACCGCCATGATTGAGAACGAAACGAGCTCCGATAAGGTCGTGTGGGGGATCGTTGACTCCGAAAGTCATCAGGTCGGTCCCGCTGGAATCGCATCGCCATCAAACACCAATGGCGTGCGCACGATTCCGTTGGTCGTACCGAACCTGACGCCTGGCCAATCATACACATGGTCATGGGCATGGGCCGTCAATGCCGGGAAGGCGCTCATGAAGGCGGGGCACCCCGTCTCGCCAACGTGGACGGCACTAGCGACGCCGGCCGTCATTGAGATATGGGCGGCATAGTCGCGACTGTCGCTTTGCGTGATCACGGCAATGCCCCAACACACACACGGGTTGCAGGTCGGGACTGCGCCGCGCTTACAAGCGCACGAGGTTTTCGGCGCGGGCTCCGCCGGTGACGCCGCGAAGGTCGACGATCAAACGCGCCCGTTGCAGCACCTGCTCGTGGTCGACCGTGGGATGAGCGGTGACGATCACCGCAAGGTCGGTCTCTTGCAGCATCTCCTCCAGCGGCACGCTGCGCAGGTTGTGCTCGGAGAGCTCGCGAACATGTGGATCGTGGTAGCTGAGCTCTGCGCCGAGCGCCCCTAGCAGGGCGATGATCTTCAGCGCCGGTGACTCACGGAGGTCGCCGACACCGGGCTTGTAGCTGACGCCGAGAATCCCGATGCGTGAACCTTTGACGGCACGCCCGACTCCGTTGAGGACACGCTCCACCTTGGCTACGCAGTGGTAGGGCATCTGCTGATTGATCTTGCCCGCGAGCTCGATGAACTCTGTGGTCATGTCGAACTTGCGTGCGCACCAGCTCAGGTAGAAGGGGTCGACGGGCAAGCAGTGCCCGCCCATCCCGGGCCCGGGCTCGAAGCGCATGAACCCGTAGGGCTTGGTCGAGGCGGCGTCGACTACCTCCCAAATGTCGATGCCCATGCGATCGGTGAGCATCGCCAGTTCGTTGACCAACGCGATGTTGACCGAGCGAAAGATGTTCTCCAAGAGCTTCGTGAGCTCGGCGGCCTCGAGTGTCGAAACCGGCACAAGCGCGTCGCACACCAATCCGTAGAGGCTCTGCGCGCGCTCCGAGCACATGGCGGTCAACCCGCCGACCACCTTGGGGGTCGTGCGCAGCGTGAAATCGGTGCGCCCGGGATCCACCCGCTCCGGGGAGTACGCGACATTGAAGTCGCGACCCGCTGCCAACCCGGACTCCTCGAGAATTGGCACCACCCGCTCACGAGTCGTGCCGGGGTAGGACGTGGACTCGAGCACGATCAGCTGATCTTGCTGCAAGATCTCCGCAAGCGCCCGCGTGGAGTCGATCAGCGGACTCAGATCGGGCTCGCGATTGGCGGTCAGCGGTGTGGGCACACACACCACGATCGCCTCAGCCTTAGCCAGACGGGCGTATCGGCTGCTCGCATGAATGCGGTCGGAGAGCTCGGCGAGCAGCTCAGAAGGAACATCCTCGATGTAGGAGTTGCCCGCTTCGATCGCGCTGATCTTGCGTCCGTCCACATCGACCGCGATCACCTCGCAGCCCTCCTGAGCGAATGCGACGGCAAGGGGCAGACCGACATAGCCGAGACCGACGACGCCGACGGTTTTCACGAGACCGACCCTCCTATTGCTCTAAAGCATCGTTTCCAGGCAGCACACCTGCGAGCAACGGCCGGTCGGCCATGAGACTTACGCCTATAGAGCCCGCCGGCCCGTCGGCCTCCGTAATAGGCACTCCGCGGGCCAGCGGCAGCATAACGCTCGGAAGCCGCGCACCCCGCCCACGGCCATGCCTCAGACAGCCGGCGTGAGAGGATCGGCCACGTCGCTCGACGGTGCCGATCTACGGCCTGCCGTTCCGGTGCGCCCCATGCACAACACCGCCACCACGATCAGCGTGGCCGCGTAGGCGGTGGGGCTGTTGAGCAGCGTGTTGTCCGCAAGGGCGTTGATGAGGCAGCCGATGACCACGACAATCGCGAGCGTCGCCGCATCGCGATTGTCGGCATGCGCCGCGCCGGGGGACTGGCGTCTGCTCACCAGATCGCGCATCAGGGCGGCAGCGGCGCCAAGCAGCAGCACCAAGCCGACCACGCCCGTCTCGACCAGGTAGCGCACGTATTCATTGAGTGGCGGTACACCGGCGAACCGATTGCCCGCGATCGCAGCTTCGGTCGTGGTGGTGCCGAGACCCCGGCCGACCAGTGGGGAGTTTTCCCACCCCGGCATGAGGGTTTCCCACTTGTGCAGACGCCACGCGAGGTCGGTGTTGGGTCTTCCGCGCGCGGCTGACGCGAGGCTGATCGACGACTCTTTGCCGACTCGCTGCGCTCCCAGGGGCGTCGCGACGAACGCCAGGATGACCGCTCCCGCGACCGCACAGGGGACGAGCTTGGTGCGCAGGCCGCCCGCATCCAGGGCGGCGAATGCCAGCAGCATGGCGACCAGTGCCAGCAATCCGTCGATGCTGAACGTCGAGATGGCGGCGGCGCCGAACAGCGCCACCAGGAGGGAGTCGGAGCGTTGCCGTCCGCGATCGAGATATCGCCATAGGGACGCGATCGTCGCCAGTCCGAAGAACATGACCGCACTATTGGGCTGCGCGAAGGTGCCGTTGGAACGGATGTGGCCGCCGACGAGCATGCCGGTATGTGTCGGGAGTTGATAAAGGGCGAGGACCGCGGGAACGAAGCCAACGACTTGAACCAGGCGCGTCGCGGTATGAGCAGTGACGGTCCCCCCTGCGTTGCACACGATCACGCCGAGCGCGACCACGGACGCCTCACGCACGCCCTCGCGCAACGTCTCGGTCGACAGGCCGCTCGTGTGGACGGCGATCACCGTCCAGATGCTGAGCCACAGCGAAGCCAGGATCGTGGGAAGAACCGCCTTGCGGCGTCGCCGCAGGAGCGCCGCCGCGACGACGATGAACAGCGTCGCTATCGCTCCCGACAGGTTGAAGCTGGTAGAGTGGCGGCTGTCGGGCGAAGAGAGGTCGTCGGTCAACACGCGCGCCAACAACGCCACGCCGAGGAAGAGGGGCACCAGCCGAGGCTCGAGGTCGCTAATGGCGCTGCTCGTTCGGTCCTGCCACCGAGCAAAACTATGCGACTGCGCTGGCCGGACGCTCATCGTCCCCCTCGAAAGTCCTTGCGTCTCTGGTCCGGCTCGCGATCGAAGAATCCAGGTTGGGTCCGCGAACGGCGCTCACGCTGCGCGAGAGGATACGCAAAGAACGCGCGTAGCTGCACATCTCATCAACGCGAGGGCGCGAAAATTCTTTATGTCGATTCCGAAAGTTCTTGATTGCCCGTATGGTTCATTAGGACTCTGGCGCCGAGGCCAGTATCGCGTCGATCTTTGAGGACATCACGTGCAGCAGGGTTCCGAAACCACCGATCTCGGCCAGGCTCTGAGCGTCCTTCGCCGGCGGCTTCCGTTGATCTTGCTCTGTGTCGTGCTTGGCGCCGGAGCGGCCTATGCCTACTCCAAGCACGAGGTCAAGAAGTACGTGGCGACCGCGTCGGTTGTCTACAACTACAACTCGCTCAGCCAGCAAATCGCCGGGCTCTCGGCCGGCAGCCTCAGTAGTAGCAGCCTGCTCGCTCAGCAGGCGAGCAACCTCGAACTCGCCAGGGGCGGCGATACGGCTGCCAAGACCGCGCGCATCGTCGGGCACGGGTTGACTGCGGTGCGGGTAGCCACCAGCGTGAGCGTTGTGGCGCAGGGGGAATCGAGCATCCTCGATATCACAGCCACGTCGACCTCGCCGATGCTGGCGGCCGAGATCGCGAACACCTATGCACGGCAGTTCGTCCACGCGCAGCAGGGCGCCAATCGCCGCTATTTGAAGTCCGCGCTCGCGATTGTCGAAGAGCAGCTGGCGGCGCTCACGAAAGAGCAGCGGGTGGGCAACGATGGGTTGCAGCTGCAGAACCGCGCACAGACTCTCAGCCTGCTCTCGAGACTGAACTACGGCAACGTACAGGTCGGGCAGGAAGCCTTCCCTCCCGCGAGCCCCGCTTCTCCGAAAGTCACGCGAGATACCGGTCTCGGTCTGCTCCTCGGCTTGGTGCTCGGCCTCGCCTTCGCTTTCTCACTCGAGCGGCTCGACCGCACGATCAGGCGACCGGAGGATCTCGAGAGGCTCTATCGCCTACCTGCGCTCGGAGCCGTTCCCAAGAGCCGTGCCTTTGCCCGCAAGGCTCGTAGCAAGAAGCACAGGCGGACGCCTCTGCCACCTGCCGACGCCGAGGCGTTTGCGCTGATCCGCGCACACCTACGCTTCTTCGCCATCAACCAGCGCCTCCGCACCATCATCGTCGCGTCGGCCGCGCCGGGCGAGGGCAAGAGCACGATCGCGCGTCACCTCGCGGAGGCGGAGGCGAGGTCGGGTGCCAGAGTGCTGCTGCTGGAGGTGGACCTTCGACATCCGACGCTCGCCCAGCAGCTCGACATCCAGCCGGGACCGGGCCTTGCCGACGTGCTGATCGGCGCGATCCCCAAGGACGAGGCGACGCAGACAGTCACGCTGGAGGCATCCGGCGGTGGAGGCGCGGAGCGCACGTTAGACGTACTGACGGCTGGCGCCGTGCTGCCTCCCAACCCCGGCGAGCTGCTGGAGAGCCATGCGATGGCCGATCTGCTCGCGCGGGCCCAGACGACCTATGACTTGGTGATCCTCGATACACCGCCATCAACCGTCGTCTCCGATGCCCTCCCGCTACTCAGCAAGGTCGACGGCGTCGTCGTCGTCGGGTGGGTCGGTCGCAGCCGCCGGGACGCGGCCGAACGCTTCCACGACGTGCTGGCGAGCAGCGGCGCCTCGTTGCTCGGGGTCATCGGCAACGGCTCGACGGTGGCGACTCCCGGCGACTACTCCTCCGCCCAGGGCGATGGACCAACGTCTCCTGCGGCCGCGTCGATGAACGGCGCGTCGTCGCGTGAGAAGTTGGTTGTGACCACCAAGGGTTGACGGCGCTCGCTGCACCCAGCCTTTCGTCGCGGATTGCCGTTAGGCTGTGCCGGCCCGGATGACGGCTCGGCGACACCACATGCCTGTGCTGGTCGGGCTACTCGTCGTGCTGCTGGGAACCCTCGGAATGTGGGTGTGGGCGCAAGCAGCCATCGCGCCAGCGGCGCGGCCGCACGTGGTGCGGGGCGCGCGGGCACCCATCCTCAGAGTGGAAACCGCGCGGCCCGGGGCCGAGTTCGCACGGGGGGCGGTCGGGCTGTCGACGGAGGCGCGTGCTTTGAGCACTGGTCTCCTCACCCCCTCGCATCCTCGTCTGGTGCGGCTCATGCGGCTGCTGGGGCCCTCGGTCCTGCGCATCGGTGGCAACACCGTCGATCGGTCATGGTGGACCAGCTCCGGCGAACATTCCCCCAGGTGGGCGACAAACGCGGTCACACCCGCCGATCTCGTGCTCCTGCATGGTCTGCTGGCCGCCACCGGATGGCACGTGGTGCTCGGCATCGATCTCGGGCATTTCGAACCGGCGCGTGTCGCCAGCGAGGCGAGCAGCGCGCAACAGATCTTCGGCTCCGAGCTCCAGGGCATCGAAATCGGCAATGAGCCCAATGACTTTGGTCACAGCGGCAACGGCTTGCGTGCGCCCGGTTACGAAATTCCCGAATACCTGCGGGAAGTCGAAGCCTACGATAAAGCCCTCGCTGCTGCCGCCCCTGGGGTAGCTGTCTACGGTCCGGCTGCGTCGACGGCCGGTATCCAGTGGTTGGCGCAGATGGGGGGTGCAGCGCGCATCTTCACCACGGTGACCCAGCACTACTACGCGATCAAAGAATGCTCCCAAACAACACCGCCGGCCCCGCAACCAACCGCTGCCGCGCTGCTTGTGCCCGCGATCCGCGAAGAAGAGGATCGCATACTCAGCACGCTCTCAGAAGTCGGAGCGCTCGCGGGTCGTCCCACCCGAATCGGCGAGACCAACAGCGTCGCCTGTCCGGGTACCGTCGACGCCAGTCCCACATTCGCCGGCGCGCTTTGGGCGCTGGATTGGGCGTTGCGCGCCGCCAGCAGCGGTGTCACTGGACTGAACTTTCACGGGGGAGTCGCCGGCTGTGGCATCAACGGCGAGAGCCCAATCTGCGCCTCTCCCGGCGAATCCGCCGAGAGAGGCGACGTTTCAGCACAGGCCGATTACTACGGCCTGCTTGCGGCAAGCATGCTGGAGGGCGGTCGATTCGTGCCGGTTCGCATGGTCGGCGGCGGTCAGCTGCCGAACCTCACGACGTGGGCCACCCTTTCTCCAAACGGAACGGTGCGGATTGCGATCGACAACTTCGCCAGCACCGGCCGGCCCCAGCCGGTGATCGTGCCCGCTGCCAGCTATGCGGCCTCGAGCGTAGCGCTGAGCGCGCCCTCGATCGATGCACGCACCGCCATCACCTTGGGTAAGGTCGCGGTGCCGAGCAACACACCGTGGCGGCCGCGCCCGGCGGGCCTGCGTCGCCGGCGCTCCGTGCGCATCGTCGTTCGTCCCGCCAGCGCGGTGATCGTGACGCTGCGGCCACGGCGCCGTCGCTAATTCGCGCGTTGCGCTCGCGACCCCGAGGAGCGCGCACGCGCCACCATCGCACGCACGAGGAGCCCGCTGAACTTGAAGTTCGTCACCAGGTAGCGTCGAAACATCCGGTGCGGCTCCTGGAGTACGCGGTAGAGCCACTCGATTCCCAGCAGCTGCCAGGTGTGCGGAGCGCGACGCGTGATCCCCGCGACGATGTCGATCGCTCCCCCGACGCCCATCGCGAACGGGACGCCCAGCGTCGGACCGTACTCGCCCAGCCAATGCTCCTTACGCGGAGAGCTCATTGCGACGAACAGCATCTGGGCTCCGGAAGCGCGTATCGCGGCGGCGATCTGGGCGCTTTCCCCCTCGTCGAAGTAACCGTGGTGGTAGCCCGCGATCCGCAAGCGGGGATGGGCGGCCCGCAGCCGCTGCAGGGCCATCTCGAGCACCTCGGCACGAGCGCCGAGAATGTAGATACCGTAGCCTTCGCGCTCGGCCAGTGCGATCAGAGCGTGCATCAGATCGATGCCCGGCACCCGTTCGGGCAACGGGTCGCCCAGCAGTCGCGAGGCCCACACCACCGACTGGCCGTCCGCGTTGACGAGCGCGCAGCGATTCACCACCTCGCGCATGATTGGATCGTCGCGCAACGTCACGATCTTGACGGCGTTGATGGAGACCTGCTGGGCAAACGTTCCTCGCTCTATGATCGCCTTGCACCGAGCCACGGTCTCGGCCATGTCCAGGCGATCGATCTCGCATCCGAGAACCAGCGCTCTGTCTTGGGAGTCCATCACCGTGTGAGTGCCTGCGAACATGGAAGGAGAGTCTTGTCAGACAGCATGGCTGAGATCGGCGATACCAATATTGAGCAACTTCGTCGAGTCGCGACGCGGCTGATCGAGCTGGGGGCAGCCGCCCACTGGCGCGGTCCCGATCCCTACGATGGCATGTTCGTGCGTTGGCCCGCCCCGCTGGTCGCGGGCCGCCGGCGGAGGCAGGCGATTATCCAACTGCATGCGCGCTCGCCGCTCGATGTGCGTCGCCTCTATCGGCGCCATCACTCGCTGGTTCCCAAGGCGCCGGCGCTGCTCGGCCAGGCCGCCGCCCGTCTCCTCGCCGTCGGCGAAGACCCAAATCTGCGCGAGCTGGCGCATGATGCTCTGGGGACGCTCACCGCCGATACTGCCTGCGGCGAGGAGGGATGGGGCTACCCTTGGCCTACACAGACGCGTTGGAGCTACTACCCAGCCGGCAGCCCGAACATCGTCGCCACTGCATTCTCGGCTAACGCGTTGGCCGAGGCATCGCCGACACTCGGCCAACCCGCCTGGCGCCTGCGCGCACAGCGCGCCGCGGCTTGGGTGCTCCACGACCTGTTCCTTGCGGACGAGGGCTATTTCGCCTATCACGGTCACAGCGATCGCCTTGTGCACAACGCCAATCTCCTGGGCGCCGCGCTGGTGCACGAGTTTGCCCCCGATGGAGCAGTTGAGGCGGTTCGCGTCGCGACCGCCCGTACGCTCGACGCTCAGCGGCCCGACGGCACCTGGCCCTATGGCGAGGCGGCGGGGTTGGAGTGGGTAGACAGCTTTCACACCGGTTACATCCTCGACTCGCTGTGCCGGCTCGAGGGCGTGGATCCTCGGATTCCCGCCGCCATCGAGCGGGGTGCAGGGGTGTACGCCTCGGCCTTCTTTGATGCCGACGGTCGCGCGAGCCTGTGGCACGGCAAGCCCTATCCCGAGGATGCTCACAGCGCCGGCACCGGCATGACTGTGCTCGCACGCCTCGTGCGCCGCGGCTGCGTGCCGGTGGAGACCGTGGAGCGCGTAGCCCACCGCGCACGGACGTACATGATGCGCGACAACGGTCACGCGGTGTTCCGCCGGCAGCCTTGGGGGGCGACGCGCGTGTCTTATTTGCGCTGGTGTGACGCACCTATGGCGCTCGGCTTGGCGTCGGTCGCTGCGCTCTTGGCGGAGCACGGGTGAAGCGGCCGCAAGCGTGGCGTGGGCAATCATGGCTTGCCCTCGAGGGATGCGAGCGTGTGCAGGGTCGATTCGAGCCACGTCGGGATCTCCCCGTGCACCCGATCGCTCCTCGCCAGTTCGGTGGCTGCGATCTGAATCGCTGAGACCACCACGATGTCGCCCGCCGGATACAGGGCCGGCTCGCCGCGCAGAAACCGGCGCAGGGCCGTCCGGTACATGTCCGCGTGCGCCTTGTGCCGAAACAGCATTCGCGAGCGGCGGTCGACTCCGCCGTGGCGTACGCGCATCTTCCACAGATCGTCGATCGTCACCGTAGTGTGGCCCCTGCGGATCTCAATCTGCTCCTGCACTCCGCGGATGTCGTCGCCTCGGCCGGTCGCGAGGATGCACAGCAGCGAACCGTCCGCGAAAGTGACGGTCAGCACGCGCTCCTCATCGATCGACCGCGCCGAGTGCGAGACCTGCGGCGAAAGAGTCACCGACACGGGCAGCGCGCGTCCCTCCAGCAGGAACACCGCCAAGTCGATCCAGTGACACAGGTTGCCCGTGATACGGGTGCCCTGATTGGGCCAGAGATACCAGTGATCGGGCGCTAGCGGGATCTCCTTGATAGTGCACATGATCGACACTGGCCCCTGCTCGCGCTGTAGGCGCGCTCGGGTCTCGCGGACGAGCGGGTGATACCTACGGTTGAAGCCGACCTCGATTGCGCCCGGGTGCGCAATCAGCGCTTGCACGAGCAACTGCACATCAGCCTGTGTGACGGCGGGTGGCTTCTCAACGAACGCCCGGTGCCCGTGGTCGACGGCTGCCCTGGCCAGGCGGGCATGAGAATCGTGTGCCGTCGCTATCACCACCAGGCCCGGCTGGGGAAGCTCGGCGATCGCGCGCTCCGGGTCGCTCGCGGCGACTGCAAAGCCACGCTCGTTAGCAAGCATCGCGGCGACCTGCGGTTCGCGGTTTGCAATCGTGTGCAGCGTCAGGCCGGCTGCGCGGAGCGCCGGAATGATCTCGGTTCGCGCATAGTCCCCGCCGCCGAGCAATGCGACGGGAGTCCCCGACGATCGCGTCGGTTGACCAACTCTGAGCACCGTGTCCGCCGCCTTCTCCGATCGTTGCGGTGGCGCGATCGGCGCCAGGGAGTGGTCTCGCATCTGCGAGTCTTTTGGCGCCGCGCCGCGGTCCGGCTCCAGGGAGCTGCCGGGCCCCAAGCCCGGTACCGCCGAGCCGTTCGGCGGATAGGAGTGTGCCGTGCCGCACCTGTCGATCGCCTCCTCCAGGCAACTCGTCAGCTCCGCCGGCGGCGCCATTTCCGAGTAGAGAAAGCTCTGCCGAGCAATGTCGGCGAGCAACTGCTGTCGTGCGGCCAGGATGGAGGCGATGCGCAGCAACTGCTCTGCGCCGAGCTCCTCGGAGACCTCTCTCGTGAGATCGCGATGAACCGGCGTCTGCTGAGCGGCCGGTGGGACGCGAGAGGCCAATGCCAGCAGTCGCTTCCCCGACGGGATCGCGCGACCGAGAATCAAAGTCACATGGAGGTCACCCGTGTACAGCGTCTCCTCTCGCTTGGCTTTGGCCTTGCGCAGGGTGCTGCGCGGGCCGTCAGTCCGCAGGAAGGTCATGACCTTGCGGCGGGGGTGCCTCATGACGCGCGCCGACGCGTTGTCCAGACGCAGGAGTGGCACTGCGAGATCGACGGCGATCAGCACGGCCGCCTCGGGTACCTCGTATCCGGGTGTGTCTATCCACGATCCGCGCCACAAAAGCTGCATGGTCAGTCCCGGGGCCGTCTCACACGGTGCGGTAGCAGTAACGAAACATGAGCGGCAGCGCAGGTACACTGGCGGCCAGGCGCCGTGACAGCGACATCGCCGCTCGCCACTCTTCGTCCGGCCCGATCTCGATACTGGTCGCGCGGCGCAGAACCCGGGTGTTGCCATCGAGAGCGTGTCGAGGGCCGATGGCCAGCCGGCCGCCGGTCTCGGCGAGCTCGTCGAGGACCGCCGACAGATCGCGATCCACGCTCACGCTCCGTAGGGCACGCGCGGGGTCGGCTGCGAAGTCCTCGTAACGCATACGGTGCCGCGCCGCGGAACCGCGAGTCAGCGCGGCCTCGATGAGGGTGTTGCGCACCGCCCACCGCAGAGAGCTGGCGAGCGGTCCCGTGGAGGCCATCCATTGGGATCCAGGCTGCATGGCAGGGATTCTGCGGCTGCGCGAGTGGGCGACCGCGCGTGGATCCCGTACGACGTGCAGCACCCGAAGATCGAGCTCGAGTGTGCGCGCTGTGAGCAACAGCTCCGGAGCCGACTTGCTGCTGTCGACGATCAGGGTCGCGCCCGCCGTTTGCGCGATCGCCTCGTAGATCCGTGCCAGCGCTGCCGCGTAGATCGCGAACGACGGGTCGAGCGTTGGGCGTACGAGTCGTGCCAGCGCCCGAGGTCGAAGACGCAACTGCTCGGTGACCGCGCGTAGCGAGTCAACGTCGAAGTCGGCATCGACACGGCTGGTCGCCCGAACGTTGCGCCAAAAGTGACACGTGCCCAGCGGCTCGCCGCAGGAGCAGCGCCAGTCTGCGGTGGTGAACGCTCGCCACACCTGGCTCACCTCGCCGACGAAGGTCGCGCTGGGGAGTTGGCCGAGCACTGTTCCGATCACCGTCGTCCCGCTGCGATCGTCGCCCACCACACGCAGCAAGGTGGGCTTTATGACGGTTGGCTGTGGTGTGTGTGTCGATTGCATCGAACGCCCGCCGGACGCTCGCTCAGGCCGTGCCGTTGGGAGACTCGAGGGGCACGTTCGTCTCGGTCGCCGATTGCAGCGCGGACAGAGTGACGGACATCGTCTCCAGCGTGCTCGGCCCGCGATCGGGCGCCGTGTCCCTCACGAGCTCCAGAAAGTGCTTGAACTGGTCGTCGTGTCCCTTGTCGCGCCCCCGACGTCTGGTGGTTCGCGCGCGTCTGCCGTCATACAGGGCGAGGCGGGCGAAGTCGTCCAGGACGGCCGATCGGCCGCCGCCGTGGGCCTCGTAGTACTCCTTGCCGAGCCCCGCCGCCCCGCCGCAGCCGTAGAACACGGTCGCCAGCCCCGCGTCACCGAAGTCGAGCGTCACGTCGAAGCTCTGCGCCGCCGCCAGCGGTTCTCCCGCTGTGGCACGCATCACCGCGCTGACGCGATGTGGAAGCGCACCCAGAAGCCAGCAGGCGAAATCGATGAAATGACACCCCTCTCCCAACAGTCGTCCCCCGCCGTCGGCCAAGTCGTTCAGCCAGTGCTCATGAGGCAGGGGGCCGGCGTTGACCCTGAAGAGCAGCTCGACTGGATGCCCGCGGCTCGCCACGTGGTCACGCATCGCCCGCGCCAGCGGCGCATGGCGGCGATTGAAGCCCACGAGCAGCGGGGGGCCGTCGGCCGCAGCGCGCTCCAGTTCTCTCAGCTCATCCCACGTAAGACACGCCGGCTTCTCGACGAACACCGGCTTGCCTGCACGCAACGCCGCAGTTGCATAGGCGGCGTGCGTCGCGTGGCGGGTCACGATCGCCACGGCCTCGATCGCGGGATCGGCAATCACTTCCTCGGGAGACAGCAGGCGATCTGCCTGGAAGCGATCCTTGGCAGCGTGGGCCGATAGGCCCGTCGCGCTGGCGACCGCGGCGATGCGAAAGCCGGCGCGCTGCAGGCCCGGCGCGACTGTGCCCTGCGCGAAGCTGCCGGTGCCGATCAAACCAATCGTAGGCTTCGACGACGCCGACCCCGACCACCTGCGTGTCAGTGCCGGCACCTTGTCCATCGTTGCGGTCGGTGCGTATGTGAGGATCATCGCCAGCGGCGAGGAGTCGGCGGCGAGCAGCCGCTCGTAGGCCGCTTCGGCTTCGTCCACCGCGAAGCGATCGGTCACGAGCCCCTCGACATTCACCCTGCCGCTCGCCACCAGCTGGACGAATGAACTCATATTGCGCCGCTCGGTCCACCGCACGTAGCCGATCGGATAGTCCAGCCCCCGCTCCTCGTACTCTCTGTCGTAGCGGCCTGGTCCGTAGGAGCGCGACAGGCGCAAGTCGAGCTCCTTCTCGTAATAGGTAGCGCGGGGAATCCCGAGCCCCACGTCTCCGACGATCACCACTCGGGCGCGGTCGCGGGCCAGGTGCGCCGCCAGGCGCACGGGATCGTCGGAGGGGGTGGCCGCCGTGATCAGGATCGCGTCGCAGCCCGTCGCCGCGGCCGGCAGCCGCTCGTCCTCCAGTTGCGAACGCTGGAGGACGACGTCGGCGGCTCCCACGGCGTGCGCGCGAGAGAGCAGCTCTCGTGAGAGATCGATCCCGACCACCTCACATCCGGCGGCGCGCAGTATCTGGCCGGCGAGCTGCCCGACGAGGCCGAGCCCGATCACGGCCACCCGTTCACCGAGACGCACCTCCGCCTGCCGCACGCCGTGCATCGCGATGCTGCCCACGGTCGCGAACGCGCCGCTCTCGAACGCGACCCCGTCCGGCAGCGGCACGCACAGGTTCGCGGGCACGTGATCCAGCTCGGCATGGACGGCGTAGTCCGCGCCCCCGCAGGCAACGCGATCGCCTGGAGCGATGTCGCGCACCCGGCCGCCGACGGCAAGCACGACGCCGGCCGCGGAGTAGCCCAAGGGAGAGGGCTGCTCGAGCCGCGAGCGCACCGCGCGGATCGTCTCGCCGATCCCGTCGCGTTGCGCCTTGTCGATTACCTGCCGAACCTGGTCGGGGCGCGCACGCGCCTTGCCGATCAAGCTCTGCCGGCCGGTCTTGACCTTGCTGCGCTCGGTCCCCGCACTGAGCAGGCTCGCACGCACGTCGACCAGCACGCCGTCGGGTGAAACCGTCGGGGCAGGTATGTCGATGACGGAGATCTTCCCGTCACGCAGTCGTTGGGTGACTTGCTTCATCGTAATGTGACCCTTTCACCTTGGCGCCGGTGCATTCCCCCCAAGGGCTGCTCGGATGCAACCCTCGGCGACCTCGAGTTAATAGCTTCACCATCTCCCGACTCGGCCGGACCCGGCGAGGTGGTGAGTTGGCACCCTGTTGAGCTGAGGCCCATGATGAAAACGAACAGCAGCGACGACGGCAGCGTCGCCACGCCGACCGAGGTCACGGCGGCTGCCACCAGCCCGGCGATCGCCGGCACCACCGGCAACGGGTCGGTGACGGCGCGTCGTCGGGCCATTCGTCTCAGGTTGCCGCCGAGGATCAGGATGAAGACCGCCAGCCCGAGCGCTCCCGTCTCGATCGCGATGGTCAGGGGCCAGTCCGCGATGTCGGTATATGTGATGCGCCCGTGCGTGAGCAGCGATGCAAGCGCCGGGTTGGATTGCACGTTCGCCCCGGTGCCGTAGCCAAAGCCGAACAACGGCTCCATGCCAACCGCGCGGACGCCGAGTTCCAACAGCTCCGAGCGTCCCTGCACATCGGCCGCGGCGGTGGTGCCGGCGACCGTCGACTCGCTCAGGAACTGGCCGAACGACCCGCCCGCGGGCGTGGCAACAACGGCCGCCACGACGACGCCGGCTACCAGCAGCCCCCTCATGCGCGCCCTTGCATTCAGCTGCAACAGCACTACGACGACAGCCCCCGCGACGAGCCCGACGATCGGGGAGCGCTCCTGGGTCGCAAAGACGCCTCCAGCGATCAGAACTGCGGCTAGCGTGGCCAGGAGGGAGCTCCGCCGTCGCGTCACCTCGACGGCGAGGAAGGCACCGAGGCAGAGAAACATCCCCAGCGCCAGGGGATGTTGCCATCCGGCGTTCGCCTTCAAATTGCCCGCGCGCGCATATTCCTTCATCCCGTACACGGGACTGAAGAAAGCCTTGTGGCGGATGAATTCCGTGAGTGCCACTGCCCCCAAGATGCACGCTCCCACGACGATGCCGCGCAGTACGCCGCGAACCAGATCGCTGCGCGTCCCAAGTGAGCAGCCCACTGCATATGGGATCAACGCCAGTAGCAGGAAGAGCGCCATGTCCTGTGGCCGGTCGGCGAGCATCGCGCCCACGATCACCACGACGCCGTATACCCCCCACAGTGGCGCAAAGGTGAGGCGCATCCGAATGCGCGATCCCAGCACGGCCAGCCCCCAGTGCAAGATGAGCAGCATGAGCACCAGCACGCGAGGCGTGACACCCAGTTTCGAGATGTGAAGGAGATTGGGAGAGTCCGGCATGAGCACGAGCGCCGCGGTCAGAATCGTCGCCGTCAGCGCCGTCGGCGGCGCTACCGCGAGCAGGATCGTCGCGGCGACGACCACGACGCCAAGCCCATAGAGAGGCTTGAGCGAAAGCGCGATGACCAGCAACCCCAACGGCACCGTGATGGCGAGCCGCGGCCACCGGCTGGGGGCGATCCTAGTCCGAGTGCCCAGTGTCCCCGCCACGCCGCTCATCACGACCTACCTCTACCGACGTAACCGTAGGCTGCGAGCAGGGGGAACGTGATCGCGCCGGTGCGCAGCCGATCGGGCCGCCGCATCGCCGAGCGCCACTCATCGTCGATCTGAAGGTCGAGCGCTCCCCGTTTGAATCGGACCGGGTTCCCACCGAGCGAGTGCTCCTCGGCGAAGTCGAGCTTCAGCTCCGCGGTGGATCGCAAGGTGCTGGTACGGCCGAGCAGGCGCCCGATCTCCTCAAGAGCGCGCAACGGCTCGCGCGTGTAGGACTCGTAGCGAACGGTGATCTGCGGTACACCCCGCGTCCACAACAGATGAAAGGGCAGGTTGTTCAGCATCCACTGCCACGCCGCTTTCGCCGGGACCGCCTGAGGCATCAGTCGTCCGTCCGCGACCTCCGGACGCGCGACCTGCTTCTGGAACGACCATGCCACGCCGCGGCTGTCGCGAACCAGATGAATCACCTTCGGCTCCAGCTTCTGGGATGCGCTGAGGACAAACGCCTGTGCCGGATGCTTTGAGGATTCGACTACAAACGAGCATCCGGAGCGTTCGAGTACCGCACGGTAAAGCGCGCCAAGCGTCTCCCGGTAGGCGGCCAGCTCGGCATGAAACGAGGGATCGCGCCGCCGTGTCAGCTCGGGCGCCAACAGTTGCGGCAGGGTGCGGAAACGATCGATTCGCCGCTGTAGCGCAACCAGCTGCTCGAGTGGGAGGTTGTCCCATCCGCCGAACGCCTGGCTGCCGACGTCCACCCAGAAGTCGCATGCCCGGAAAAGCTGACCGCAGCTGCAACGCTGATTCTCGAGCGGCCCGCGATACCAGATGTCCTTCAGCTCCCCGACAACGACGCCGTCGAACGCGCGCGCAATGAGATGTGCGAGCACGGTGCTGCCGCTCCGCGGCGAGCCACCGATATATGCGATCTCGATCGGGTCAGCCATCGCTCACCGGTGCCTTACCCGACAGCGGCGAGGACTGCATCACGATCGCACCACGCGGTTGGCACGGGCCAACGCCGCTCGGGCTCGTGTGGTGCTCGTCCGCCGTCACCATCGGTCGCTCGCCTCTCCGCAAGAAATAGGAGAGGAACGAGGCGCGTATCCCGATCCGCTTGCGGGTCAGGCGGTAGAGCCACACGTTCCACACGATCATGCTGAATGTGGTCGAGCACGCGGCTCCCGTGAGGCCGAAGGTGCGGGCACCTGCATAACACAGTGCCACGTTGACGACCGAGGTTATGCCGTACACGCGTGCCGTGTCGTCCTGATGCCCGGTCATGCTCAGCAGGTATCCCACCGAACCGCATGCGGCGTTGATCAGCTGCCCGAAGAGCAGCACCAGCAGCGCCCAGCGCGCGGCCTGGAAGCCGTGCCCGAACAGACCCAGCACGTATGGCGAGAGCAGGGCAAGTCCAGCCGCTATCGCGAGCGTCGGCCAGAACACCCACTGGCTGGTGGTCGACACCAGGCGCTGCAACCCGGCGCGGTCGCCCCGCGTCTCCAACTCGGAGAACAAGGGGGCGGTGATCGCGTTTACGGCGACCAGCAGATAGCTGACCAGTAGCGCGGTCTTGCTGGCCGCCAGGTAGAACGCCGCGTCGCGGACCCCCCGCGTGGCACCTATGATCAACAGGTCTGCCTGGCTGAGCGCAAGTTGGAAGCCGGCAACCAGCAGCAGCGGCATCGACACCCTCAGCCACACGCGTCGCTCATACATTGCGCTCGCCGGCGCGCCGTCGGCTTTGAGGACCTCGTGAACGAGCACCGTCTGCATGAGCGCCACGGCCACGTAAACGCCGAGCGTGATGGCAATCACCGTAACGGCCGTCAGCCGGCCCCATGCGAGCCAGGCGGCACCGCCGAGCATCACAAGCGCGAGCGGGCGCACCACGAGCGATGGCACAAACGCGCCGACAACGCGTCCGCCCGCACGAATGATCGCCGAGTCGAGATTGATCAGCGCACCGAGCGGGATCAGCCAAAGCGCCACCGCAGCCGCCGTCGTGTCGGAGTCGCGCGGCAGCAATACCACGACGATCGCGGTCCCGAGCAACGCGACGGCGACGCTCACGGTCAGGGTCGCCATCTGGCTCGCACGGACCAGTCCTCGTACGCGGGCATGGTCCTCGCGTGCACGATATTGAGGAATGAAGCGCAGCACCGATTGAGGGAAGCCGAGCCCCAGCAGGATGGCGGCGAGCATCGCCCACGCCATCGCGTAGGCGTACACGCCGAACGAAGACACTCCCATCCAGCGAGCCAAGGCGATCTGCGAGCCGTATGTGAGGCCGGCGCCGAGAACCTGAAGCACGAATGCCGACGCCGCACCGCGCGCCACACGCGAGAAGTCGATCATCGTATGGGCTCCTGCGTCGTGAGTCGTTCCGTCGCTGCGGTGGTAGGCGGCGCTTGTTGTGAAGCCGGCGCCGGAGTGCGGAGCACCGCGACGGCACCCTCGGCGACACCGAGCGCTTCGTGTAGGGATCTCGCGTCCAGGCGCAGCATTCCGTGCATGCCGCGCAGCAGGAAGTCACCCAACGTCGACCACCAGAAGGCTGACGGCGACAGTCCGAGCGCACGGTACTCGCTGGCCCGGCGATGAATCAGTTGGGTGCGCGTGCGCGCGTGCGCGCGGCGGGAGCTTCGCGCCGTCGGGGTCAGATGATGGACGCACGTTGCTGCAGGCTCGATGACGAGCGCATGTTGGCGGCTCAAGCGGAAGCTGAAGTCGTAGTCCTCGCCGATGGAGGCGCCCTCGAGGCGATCGTCGAAGGCGATCTCGTCGAACGCGCCGATGCGGTAGCTCATGCTGCACCCGCTGAGCCACTCCACGGGATCGGTGGGAGACGTGCCGGGATACTGACCGAGCATGACGCGTCCCGACCGGAGCACCGATCCGCGCCGCCGGCTGCCGAGCAGGAACAGTCGCTTGAATCCCAGAAAAGTGACCCGTGGCTGATTGACGATTACTCCTCCGACGCCGAAGCAGTGCGGGTCTCCGTGGAAGCGCTCCTCGATCGCCTCGAAGTAGCCGGACGACACCACCGTATCGTCGTCGATGAAATGGATCACCTCGGCTTTCATCCGCCTGCATATCTCGACCGCCTCGTTGCGTTGGCGGGCCAGCCCTGGCCTGGAGGCCGCATGGTAGGTCAGCTTCAGTCGCGACCCATGAGGATCGTCGGCGAGTGCCGCGCAGGCGCGCCGGGTCGCGTCGGTCGAGCTCGCATCGACCACCAAGATTGGCGTGTTTGGTGCGGCTGCATTGGCCGCCGTGCACGCGAATCCAACCTCGACCGGTCGATCGCGGGTGCAGATCACGATGACGCCCCTGGGGTCGCACTCCGAGGATCGCTCGTCGTCGGCAGTTACGGCCACGCCGCGTACCTGCTCACACATCGTCCAACTCCCGGAGCAAGTTGCGGACGCGGTTTGCGATCGTCTCGTGGGAGTAACGTCGACGTACGAACTCGCGCGCCGTCCGCGCGCGCTCAATCGCGCGGTCGTAAGAGGCAGAGACCTCCAGCAGTCGTTGCCTCAATTGATTCGGATCGACAGCGTCGAGCGCGGTGAAATGGTCGCCGTCGGCGAGCTCACTAAGCGCGCCCACACGGGAAGCAATCACCGGCACTCCGACACTCATCGCCTCGAGCACCGTCATCGGCAGCCCCTCGGAGTGACTCGGTAGCACGAGCACGTCGTGCTCGACGAGCAATCGCGGGATGGCGGAGTGCTCCACCGGCTCGCACACGCTGACGTTCGAGGGCAGCGTGAAGTCGGCGGAAAGAGCGCCGAGCTTGAGATTGCGATCGCGGCTGTGCCAGTCTCCCACCGCGGTCACGGAGACGCCGCGCAGGCCGTCGACTGCGGCACAGAGCACATCGAAGCCCTTGGCCCGCGAAATCAGCCCCAGGTAGAGCACGCGGAACGGATCGTGCCGCTCACCGGACGAGCTGGTAGCGGCCCACGAGTCCGCAATCGCGTTGCCGACCGCTGTCATCGGCCGACGGATCCCTACGTCGCGCAGCTCGTCGCACTGCTCCTCGTAGAGGCAAGCGATGCCCGAGACGTGCCCGAGGACGCGACGCAGCAGCCACGACCGCGGCCCGCCGCCACGGAGGATCGCCGCATAGGCTCCTCCATGCAGGTAGCCGACGATCGGCTCCCGCAGGCACGCCAACATCGCGAGGTCTCGCATGAGACCTGGCACGTTCTGAGATATCGGAACGTGCGATACGTCAGCTTGGCGCCGGCGCAGGTCTCGCATCATGCCGATCAGCGCCTGCACCTTGTGCGCCGAGATGCGCCCTTTGTCGTTGTTGGACCTCGAGATGGACGTATCGACCAGCGATACAGGGCCGAGCTCGCGCAGAGCGTCCCGCAGGCCTGCCGTGGCGGTCTCCATCCCAGTCCAGGGGGGGCCCACAGGCCCTAGTAGGAGTGATGAGGTCGGGCCACTGGCCTCGGCGTCGAACGGGTCGCGCCGAGAGAGCGTCGCGGATAGCGTTCTTGCATCGGCCGACACGGCGGCTTACGCTTCGGATGCCGTCGGCATGTGCGAGTCGCTGGATTGCGGGCGGCCACCGGAGGCGTGCGCCAATCGCTCGCAGATCACGTCCCCGATACGAACCGCGGCGCGGCCATCCCACAGTTCGGGTGGGCTCGTAATGGTCTTGGGTCGCTCGAGCGCGGGGAGGATATCCACAATCCGCTCGGGCTCGAGGCCCAGCAGCGTGTTTGTGCCCGCCCGTACGGTGACAGGGCGCTCCGTGTTGTCGCGCAGCGTGAAGCATGGGGTCCCGAGATAGGTGGTCTCCTCCTGCACTCCTCCGGAGTCGGTCAGGACAGCGCGTGCGTCGGCCTCGAGGGAGAGGAACTCCAGGTAGGAGACCGGCCCTGTGAGTCGGATCCCAGGGGCGGGGCGAATGCCGGTCTGCTCCATCATCTTCAGCGTGCGAGGGTGCACCGGGAAGACGACCGGAAGCTCGCGGCTGATCGCGTCCAGGCGGGCCATCACCTCGGCCAGCAGCGGTCCGTCCACTAGCGCCGGCCGATGCAACGTGACGAGCAGATATGACGCCGGAGCGATACCCATGGCGCGTGCCATCTTCAGGTTGCGAAAGCGCTTCTCCACCGCGACGAGCGAGTCGATCATGGTGTTGCCAACGAAATGCAGCCGCTCCTCGGCGACCCCCTCGGCGCGAAGATTCGCGACCGCCTCATCGCAGTGCAGGAACAGGTGCTCTGAGAGGTCGTCGGTAACGATCCGGTTGATCTCCTCGGGCATCGTGCGGTCGAAAGAGCGCAAACCGGACTCCAGATGGGCGACTGGAATACCCAGCTTGACCGCTACGAGCGTCGCCGCCAGCGTCGAGTTGACGTCGCCGGGCACGATCACCAGATCGGGTCGTTCCTGTTCCAGCGTCGGCTCGATGCGCTCCATCACGCGAGCGGTCTGCACGGCGTGGCTGGCCGAACCCACGTCGAGCATGTAGTCGGGCTCCGGAACACTCAGCTCCTCCAGGAAGATCTTCGACATCGACTGGTCGTAGTGCTGTCCGGTATGGACAAGCACGTGGCGGCCCTCCGGCAGTCGCCGGCGCAGCTCGGCGATTACCGGCGCCATCTTGACGAAGTTCGGCCTGGCGCCCACGACGTAGACGATGCGGGCTGAGTCTCCCTGGGCCGGCCCGGGACGGGCACGCGAGTCGACGGTTGCGCTCATGGCTCGAAAACCGCTGATCTCATTGGTGCCAGGGTTCCTCGGACCCACGGCGGCGAGCGCGATGCCGCACCGCGGAGCTCATCAGCCGTAAGGCGAAGGGCAGCCCGTCGACGAGATATCGCTGGGCGAGCTGACGAGTCGGTTCTTGCGCGAGGCGGTACGCCCACTCCATACCGAGTTGGCAGATCCACTCTGGAGCGCGCGACACGTCGCCCGTCGCGTAGCTCAAGCTGATTCCGACTCCGAGAAACGACGTATGCGGGAGCGCTTTGCGAAGCGTCCTGATAAGCAGGTCCTGCTTAGGGAAGCCGAGCGCCACGAACACGATTTGCGGTCTCGCATCGACCACCTGGCGTTGCAGGCGGCCGAGCTCCAGCTCGTCGTGCTCGAAGCCGCGCGAAGGACAGGCCGTGCCGGCAATGCGCAGGCCGGGGTAGCGCTCCTGAAAGACCGCAGCTGCGCGCTCGGCCACGCCAGGGTCGCCGCCGAGCAGGAACACCGACTGGCCGCTCGTGCTGGCGATCTCGCAGATCGACCAGACCATGCTCGATCCGGCGACGCGCTCGGGCAGCGGCTCCCTCGCCAGCCGGCTCGCCCAGATCAGCGGCATCCCGTCGGCGACCACAAGATCGGCTTCGTCGATCAGCTCGCGCTCGAGCGGGCTGTCGTGGTAGCGGCGCAGATGGTCGAGGTTCGCGGTTATCGTCCAGTGCCCATCGCCGGCTTCCGCCGCGGAGACGATTGCGTGCACCGCGTGGGCTTCGGTCACGACAGCCATCGGTGTGCCCATCACCCGCATCTTGGGTGTCGGCCTGGCTGCCTGCTCGGCGTGTGACTCTGTTGCTTTGTGGGGGCTCATGTGCGTGCTGACCCTAGACATGGGCAACCAACGGCACGCTCGTGTGTGGACTTGCGGGCGCCGCAATCCGCGATCCGTCCACCTGATGCCCCATTCTCGGGAAGCTCGTAAAGGGAGACGGCGTCTTGACCGATAGAGGTTCCGAAGGCGCCGGCGAGGAATGAACGGCCAAACCTGCGCTTCTGCTCACAATGCTCATCCTGATCCCACTCCTGATCCTCTGGCTCGTCGTCGTGGCGGTTGTCCTTGCCGCCTGCCGTATGGCCGCGACTTCAGACGCTCCCGAGGCTCAAAGCCCCCGTCGGGCCAGCACATGGGGCACGGTTCGCAAGAGAATCTTCACGTCGCCCCACAGCGACCAGTTGGCTACGTACAGGTAGTCCATCGCACCCATCTCGTTGAGCGCCACGCGCGAGGGCCCCAGGATCTGCCAGGGGCCCGTCATGCCCGGCATCAGCTCCAGCCGGCGCCGGTACCAGCCCTCCACGCAGCGGTCCTCATCGAGCACCAGCGGCCGCGGTCCCACGAGGCTCATCTCGCCCATGATGATGTTGAGCAGCTGCGGCAGCTCGTCAAGCGCGCTCTTGCGCAGCAGCCTGCCCACGCGCGTCACGCGCGGGTCGTCGGCGATCTTGAAGAGGCCCGCCTGCGCCTCGTTGCGATCGCGCAGCGACTCCTTCATGTCGTCGGCCCCGTCGACCATCGTGCGGAACTTGAGCAGCTCGAAGTGCTCCCCGTGGCGGCCCACGCGCAGCTGGCGGAAGAACACCGGGCCGCGGCTGTCGAGCTTGATCGCAACCGCGATCACCGCGAACAGTGGCGCCACCGCCAGCAGCCCGATCGAAGTGCCCACGAGGTCGAACGCGCGCTTGACAAACCCCGAGGAGCGGCTCATCTCGAAGCGTTTGACGCCCATCAGCGTCACCCCGTGGAGGTCGTCGAACTCGACCGAGGAGCCCACGACCTCCAGCAGGCGCGGCAGCACGCTCACGCGCACGCCCACCGCCTTCAGCGTGCGCACCAGATCGAGCATCTCGCCGCCGTCGGCGCTGGTGGGCGCGACAATCGCGCGATGCACGTTCAGCTGGCGCGCGAGTTCGCGCACCTCCGCGAGTCGCTGCGGGGAGAACGCGTTGACCGACCAGCTACCCACGTCCTCGAGGTCGATGTGGCCGACGAGTTCGGCCTTGACCGAGCCGTGACCCGCCAGCTTCGACCTGATCGTCCGCGCCGCGCCGTGATCGCCGATAAACAGACATCGTTCCGCGGGCAGCGCGCGCAGCACCAGAGCGCGTGCGCCTGCTCGCGCAATCACCAGCAGCACCAATAGCAGCAGCCACAGCAGCAGCGCCTCGCGGCGGCTGAGGATCACCGTGTGGATCACAAAGCCACCCGCCAGCCACGCGACCAGCGCGCCGAGCGTCGCCATCTGGAATAGCTTCGGCGCCTCGTCGAGCGTCGTCTTGTGCATCAGCACGTCGTCGCGGTCGTAGAGCCCGAGCATCTTTGCCGCCAGCAGCAGCGTCAGCAGGCCGCACACGCTCACCCAAGTGAGCTGCAGAGCCTTCGCGGAGAAACCCGACAGGAAGAGAAAGGCGCTGACAATCGCGAGCGCATCGGCCGCCAGCAGCGCGCGGCGAAAGCGCGATTCGCGCGAGAGATTCTCCAGCAGGCCTGGCGTCTCGGCGCGGCGCGCATCGGTGACGCTCAGCGCGCCGCCGGGCCCGCCTTCCGGCTCGGCGACGCTCGCGGCCTGCGCGGGCGCTGCCACGCCCGGGTCTGCTTCCGCAACGACTGTATCTGCCTTGCTGCCTACGCCCCCGCTCATCGTTCGCCTCCCTGGCGCTCGAGTTGGTTGCTACGTGCTCCCTGCCTCGCTCGTCCCTACCGCGATGCTTTCCGTCTCGATCGGCTCGCCCCCCAGGGCGAGGATCCCCATGCCAAATCCGCGCTCGGAGTCGAGGATCAAGCTGACCGCCTCGTTGCGCGACCGCACTCCAAGCTTCCCGAAGGCCGATGAGAGATGGCTCTTGACCGTGCTCTCCGCGAGGAACAGCTGCTCGGCGATCTGGCCGTTCATGTAGCCCATCACGACCAGTCCGAGGATCTGCTTCTCGCGCATCGACAGCGCCGGTGGCGCGATCTGCCGGCCGTGGCCTTTGGGCACGCACACCTGGCCCACACGCACGGCCTGCAGACACGGGCCAAGCGCACCCCCCATCTCCTCCTCCAAAACCACTCCGCTGGCGCCCGCCCCCAGTACCGCGCGCATCTCCCAACGCTCGATCGCGGGGCAGATCACGACCACAGGCGCGTGCTCCACTCCCCGCCGCAGCTCCTGAACCTGGCGGGCCGGGTCGCTGCTTGCGTCCGCTACCCACAGCGCTACCAGGCCGAGCTCATGGCGCTCCTCGTATTCGAGCAGCTCCGCCACGTCGGCGAACGCCGCCAGCTCCAGGCCCTGCTCCTGGAGGATCGCCCCGATGCTCTCGCGCGGCCCCTCGCCGGCGACGAGCGCCACGGCGATCTCAGCTCCCGCCAGGCCTGGAGTGTCGCTGCCGCCTTCAGCCTGCGTTCTCCCAGTGCGCACGCCGGACTAACGAGGGCTTTGGCCTGAGACTTACGGCCCGGTGGACTACCTGCAAGCAAAGCTGCAGAAGGCTCCACAAACCTCCACAATCACAGCTCGACGAGGCGGCTGAAGGAGCCGTCGCCGGGCGAGAGCACCGGCTGACCGGAGCACTCCACCCACGCGTGGGCGAGGAACTCCGGCGCCGGGCGCGCCCCGATCACCAGCTTGGCGGGAATGCCTCGCCGGGCCAGCACGCGCGTGAGCACCAGCGAGCGCGTCAGGCAGCGCGTGTCGCCTGGCAGCAGCTTCAACGTGCGCGCGACCACCCATCCAAGGCGGCGGGCTTCCTCGAGTCCGTCCGTCGGGTCGGCGTGTGGCGGTAGCGACGGGTCGGCGCGCAGCGCGGCGATCGCCGACTCGATCGGCACGCGACGCAGTTCGCGGCGCGCGTGTACATAGGTCGCGACGATCTCCGCCGCCAGGCGCGCCCTGGCAGCGGCGCTGAGGTGCCCGGGCGGCAGGCGCATGCCCTCTCAACTCTGCCGGCGCCCCGATTCTTGCGGGGCTGGACACGCGCTTGCGCGACACACATAGCCGGCCCTCCCATCTGGGAGGCCGGCTACACGTGTGCTGCTGCGCAAGCTTCTGCTACGGACCGCTCGTGCCAGGACCCCCAGGCGGAATCGGTGATCCCTGGCTGTAGTTGGCGTCAAACGTGCCGGCCGGGTGGCCAGCGGCCGTCAGCTCCGCGAGGTCGCCGTGATCCTCGATGCGCGGAGCCTCGTACTCGGTCGTCTCGATGCTCTTCTCCATGTCGCCTCCTTTCTCGTGAAGAGATCAGGAGTTTATGTAGCGGTCGCCGCCTTTCAAGGACGGAAAAAGTAGGGTTGGAAAAAGGTGCCGCCGCGGCGATTGCCGCCGAGCCGTAAACGCTCAGCCGGGTGAGTGCTCGCCGGGGGCCGCGTTGGCCTGCGCGAGCAGCCAGCGGTTGACCGTCGCCAGGCGCCACAGCGCGCCCGCAGCGAGCATCGGGCGATCCTCGCGCGCCACCGCCAGCCTGCGATCGAGTCCGGCGGCGGCGACGTATCCGCGCACCGGGGCGTCGGCGCGCCGCAGCGGCTCGATCAGCTCCGCCTCCTCGGCGTGAAGTCCCTGTTGCACAAGCCGTGTGAAGTGGCTCTTGGCGTGGCGTGTCCGCACCTCCTCGGGTATCAGGCCCTTCAATGCTTCGCGCAGCAGCGGACGATCGCGGGTCGCGTCGAACTGCGCCTCCGGCGGGATGCGCAGGGCGGTTTCGACGAGCCGCAGGTCGTGTAGCAGCGGGTGGCGAATTGCGATCCCCGCGTCCGCGGCCTCGCGCCGGAAGTGAGCTGACATGTCGAGCTGCTCGCGCATGTCGATCAGGCTGTGCGCCTGCATCCGCCACCACACCGGTCCCTCGCGGCCGGGTGTCTCGCCGGCCTCGCGCAGCGCCGTCAGCGACGCTCTGTCCTGAGAGGCGATCAGCGCGTCGGGCCGCGCGGCCGCGTAGGTTCGCGCTCGGCGGCGGCCGCGAGCGGCTGCGGGTACGAGTGGCCGCACGCCGTAGTGGCGCAGCACGCGCAGGCGCACCCGCGGGTCGGGGTGTGGGCCGATGCCCGGGATCCGCGCGGTCAGCGACCAAGCACTCGCCAGCCGTCCGCTGCGCAGCCTGTCGGCGATCAGATAGGCGGCGAGCCCGAACACCTCGTCGCCGCCCTCGCCATCCAGCAGCGCTTCGACGCCGAGCTGGCGCGCGCGCGCCAGCAGCGGCTTCCACAGGAACAGCGTCGGCGTCGCCGGCGGCAGCCGCCAGCGGTCGATGTGCGCCAGCGCCGGCGCCAGCAGCGAGCCTGCCGGGTCGTGTGCGATCGGCTCCAGCGCCAGCCCCGTGTGGCGGGCGGTCGCCTCGATCAGCTCGTGCTCGTCGGCCTCCGGGTCGTCCGCGAACGTGCCGCCGAGCGCCAGCGCACCGTTGGCTGCAAAGCCGCCCGCGGCGAGACCCGCCGCCACGCAGGCCGAGTCCAGCCCGCCGCTCAGCTTCACCGCCGGCCGCCGCGCGTCGGCGGCGGCGCGGCCCACAGCGGCGAATGCCGCCTCCCGCAGGTGCGCGCCGAGCTCGGCCGCGTCGCCCGGTTCGATCCCCTCGTACAGCGGCTGCCACCAGCGCTCGACCTTGGCGAGCCCGCCGAAGTTGCCGAGCGCGAGCCGACCACCGGCGGGAACCCGCTCGATCCCCTCGTACAGCGCCCGCCCAGCGGGGGTGATTCCGTTCTCGATCCAGCCCAGCAGCGCCAGCCGGTCTGGTGCGGGGGTGCGAGGGAGCGCGTCGAGTAGATCGCCCTCGTGTTCGGCGAACAGCACGCCGTCCGCCGTCTGCGCATACACGAGTGGCTGTGCCCCCAGCTGGTCGCGCACCACCACGCAGCGGTCGCGCTCGCGGTCGTGGGCCACCGCGGCGAACCTTCCCGAGAGCAGCGTCCAAATCGCCTCTCCCTGCGTCGCTAGCCCGCGCGCGAGTGCGCCGGCCAGGTCGATCCCGACCGCCGCTCCGTGCGTCGCCGCCCTGCCTTGCATCGCTGCCCCGCCTCGTGCGGCGAGCTCGTCGAGAGCTTCCGGCTCGCCATACAGCCAACAGCTCCACTCGCCGTGCTTGGCGTGCGGCCGACCGGACATCGTGAGTCGGCCCTCTCGGTGAGCTCCCTGCGGCAGGAGCTTCCCGGCCCGCTCGCCCCAGGCTCCGAGCAGCACCTTCGTCGCTCAGAGCTCCACGAGGATGTCCCGCGCTGCCATGTGCTCACCGATGAGCTTCGCCAGCGCGGTTGCGTCAACGTCGGGCTGGACTCGCAGGCGATGCACGAAGTCGCCTGCCGCGATCGCCGTCACGACGTCGAGCTGGCGCTGCAGCCGCTCCGGCGTGCGCACGGACAAGTTGAAGGTGCTCGCGAGCAGCTCGAACGGGCTGACGGCCGCCAGCGGCTCCAGTGCCGGACCGGCGGTGGCGCGCTCAAGCAGGAACAGACCGCCGAGTGGCGCCGGCGCCGGCGCGTTGGCGCTCACGTAGCGCTGCTTGCCCTCCACCGCGCCCGCCGCACGCCCGAGCGCGGCGCGCTCAGGCGTGGAGAGCCGCTCATCCTCGGCCGCGCGCAGCTGCAGTGCAAGCGAGCCCGCGTGGGCCACGAGCGCCCCGTCGCGCAGCTCCAGTGCGACCGCGTCATCGCTGAGCAGCGAACCACCCGCGCGCGCCAGCGCTGCCGCCAGTGAGCTCTTGCCCGCCCCCGTCGCGCCGGTTATCAGCAGCGCCCTGCCGTCGAGCACGACGCCGGAGGCGTGCAGCACCTCCAGGCCGCGCAACGTCGCCGCCAGCGGCAGCGCCTGTGCCACGACGATCGTGGCCCACTGCTCGTTCGCCGGGTCGGGATCGCACAGCAGCTCGAGCCCGTCGGAGGAGATCAGCACGCGGCCGTGATCGCGGTTCCACAGCAGGTAGCCGGCGGGCTCGGCGAAGTCGATCGTGCGGATCGTCGTCTCGCCGTGGCGCACCTCGCGCGTGCGGGTCGGCGCCGTAGTGCGCGCCTCCCAGCGCCGCTGCAGCTCTTCGGGATCGAGCCGCACCTGCGTGGGTGGCGCGGTGGTTGCGGTGACCGTACGGGCCAGCCCTGGGATCGAGATCCGCGGATCGAGCTCGAGATCGATCCCGAACGCGCTGTAGGTGTGCCGATCCGCTCCCGCGAGCTGCTCAGGCGCCGGCGTCATCCACGGTCTCGATCAGGCCGCGCTCGAGCAGGCCGCCCGCGAGCGCGAGCAGGTCGCGCTCGATCTGCTCCTGCGCGACGCCGTACTGCGCGGCGAGCTCCGGCACCGCGGCGCCCACCGTCGGCGCGGCCTGCAGCGCCTCGAGCATCCTGCCCGCCGTCGGGTTCAGGCCGTGGTACTGACCCGTTTGCAGATTGAGCACGACCGTCTCGGCGACGAAGCTGCGGCAGACCACGTGCTGGGGCATGCGCACCTGTGTGCCGAGCAGATCGTTGGTTGGGGGAGAGGCCACGTGAGCTCCTGGATCGACGTTTATTTCAATACTCGGCAACTGTACCCGTGCGTTGACCGTAGCGAATTGCCACTCGCAGCAGTGCGAAGCCGGCCGGCAGCAGCACGACGATGAAGCCCACCAGCTTCAGCAGATCCACTGCCGCCGACTGGCGCAGCGGGGTGTCGACCAGCAGGTGACGCAGCAGGTCGGTCGCGGGGGTGAACGGTTGAACTTCGGAGGCCCAGCGGATCCATTCCGGGAGCACGCTGATCGGGAAGTACAACCCACCGACTATCGCGAGCCCGGCGATGATGAACTGAGTCGCGCTCGCCGCCTGCTTGAACGCCATCACCAACGACACCAGGAAGAACGCAAACGGCATGAACGCAAGCATCCCCAGCAGCGACACCGGAATCGCGAGCGCCGCGGTGCTCGCCAGCGGCAGTCCGAACACGAGCGCCGCCAGCATCAGCGTCAGCACTCCGGTCAGCATCGCATTGAATAGCGGGAACAGCATCGTGCCGACGATCCCGTTGACGGGTCCGTGAGCGCTGACGAGGAAGCGCTCGATCGTCCCCGACACGAGTTCCTGGCGCACCGTCACCGGCATGATGCCCAATGAGATGGTGAGAATCTGGACGATCACCAGACCGACGATCACAAATCCGAAATAACCCCCCGGAGAGTGAATCGTACGCGCCGTCACCAGATGGCTGATGTAGTAGAAGAGCGTGATCGTGAACAGCGGGCCCAGGATCTGCGACACCAGCTGGGTGCGATAGGTCATGAACAGGACCGCGTCGCGGCGCACGATCCCCCACATCGCATCCCACCACGGCCTCATTCGACCTGCTCCAGACGGCCGTCCTGGAGGCTGTACCCGGCGTCGCAGGCGATCACCCGGCCCTCGCCGCGCGGCGAGCACCACAGCACCGCGGCGCCGGCCGTGCGGACGCGCTCGATCTGCTCGGCGAGCAGCAGGTAGCCGTCCTCGTCGAGCGAGTTACGCGGCTCGTCGAGCAGCAGCACGCTCGGCTCGTGGAGAAACGCCATCGCGATCCGCAGACGCTGGCGCTGGCCCATCGACATCCGATCGACGCGCCGCTCGGCGAGCTCCAGCAGGTCGAAGTGGCGCAGACTGCTCGCCACCAGCTCGGCGCGCCGCTCGCGGGGAACGTATGCAAGGCGCGCCCAGTAGTCGAGCTGTTGGCGCACGTGCAGGCGCGCCTGCAGGCCGCGGTCACCCGCCGAGAGGAAGCCGATCCGTCGCTGGAAGGCGCCTCCGCGCGACCGCGGCGTGAGCGTCCCCATCCGCACGCTGCCGCGCTGGGGCAGCAGGATGCCGGCGGCCAACCGCAGCAGGGTCGTCTTGCCCACGCCGTTGCGCCCGCCGATCCATGTCACCGTGCCGGTCCTCAGCGCGAGACTGACGTCGTCGAGCACCGGTCGCTCCTGGCCCTTCCAGCGGTGGTGCAGGCCCTGGAGCTCCAGCAGCGGATCCGTCGACTGCGGCACACGCGGGGTGGCACGGGTCGCCTCGCCGGCGCCGGCGGGGGCTGAGGTCGGGGGGCTCATCGCGGCATCGAGTGTCGGAGCGCAGAGCCCGCTGGTGAGGCCGGCGCCGGGCAGACACTAACAACGGTGGAAAGCTCGGCCAGCAGCAGCTCGGCCAGGGTGCCGGGGTCTACGGCCGGATCGGCCTCCAGTTTCCACACCGGAGCGTGGGCGGCGATCGCGCCGGCCATTTCGAAGCGCGAGCGCTCGCGCGCGCGGGTACGTGGGAAGCGCAGCAGTGAACCGACCAGCGCAGCCAGCGGCTGGTGCTCGCGCCGCAGCGCGGTCGGCAGGCCGGGCGCACGGTCGAGCATCACCACTCCGGCCAGTGGCAGCGGCTCGCCGTGTACCGGTACTGCGATCCAGCGCTCCTGTGCAAGCGTCGCGATCGTCGGGGGCGCTGACGCGAGCGCGTCCTGCAGTCGCGCCAGGCGGGCGGCCGGCACGGTCATCAGCGGAGGCGCGGCGTGCGTGAGCGGCGTTTGCGCCTCACCGCGCGCCTCGAGTGCGAGTACATCGTCGGCAACGAGCTCGACCCCGCGGCCAAGCAGCTCGGCGAGCAGCGTGCTCTTGCCGCCCCCAGTGGACGCCGCGATTGCGATCGCCCCGCCCGGTGTGGCGATCGCGCCGGCGTGCAGCGCCTCATATCCGCGCAACAGGGCGACGCTGAACAGCGTCGAGTCGAGCAGCTCGCGCCACCACGACGGGTCCTCGGGATCCCGTGGCGCACAGCTCAGCACGCGGGCGTTAGGGCAGAGATGGTGCACCGCGCGTGTCGTCGCTGCCGGCGTGCCGTCGCGCTCGGGCGGCGCGCCGTGCACGAAACGGTGGTCGCCGGCGTGCCCGCGCTCGACCACGAACGGAGCGCCGTCGATCGTGCCCTCCCAGCCGATCGACTCCGTGCCCGACCAGAGTGCGTGGAGCGCCGCCGGTGACGCCGCGCGCAGCTCCACCAGCGGCTCGGCGAGGGGCCGCGGCGCCCACGCGCCCGGCGGCGCGAGATTCGTGAGCAGCCCCAGCCCGAAGGCGACCGGGCCGTAGCCGGTGCCGTGCGACACGGATCGGGCAGGGCCCCCGCCCTGCCCGGATCCGGACGCGACCGGGTCCTCCCGCTGCCCGGTGTCCAGCGACTGGGCCAAGCTATCCCCTCTTGTGAGGTTTCCCGTGGTGTTTGGCCTTCTTCGGGCAGATCCGGTAGGTGCGCGTGGCGGTGAGCTTGTGGCCGAGCAGTGTGGTGGCGTGAATCTTGACCGTGAACCGGCCCTTCTTGACGTGCTTGAGGTTGATCGTCGCGACCACATATGCGCCCTTGCGCGAAATCGCGACCTTATGACCGCCGAAGCTCACCGTGACCTTCTTGAACGGGTCGTACTTGGGATCGTGCAGGCGGATCTTGAACAGGCCCGGGCGTAGGCACTGATTGGCCTTGCGTAGTGTGAGTGCCTCGACGCCGCCTTTCGCAGCGGGGCCCGAATTGCCCGCCGAGCCCTGAGTGCCTGGCAGCGGCTGGATCAGCCCCGAGTTCACGCAGCCGTAGCTGACGTGGTGTGCGGCGTATTCAGCGGGTTCCTTGGGGGCGCCGTCGGCGGAGATCGTCGGCTGCGCGCTGCCGGGGTCGCCGAAGCAGACGCGCAGGTAGCGCGAGCCGTTCGGTTCGCGCATGACCCGCCAGGCGGTGGCGCCGAGCGTCGTATTCTTGGCGCATTCCGGGGCGCCGTGGAACCACTGGTGCCGACCCCAATAGGAGCCGTCGGGCTGGGGCGTAATGTCGGTCCACATGCGTTCTTCGACCAGGTGCGGACAGCTGGCGAACTGCGTCTGGACGGTCACGATGCCTTCGAATTTGCCGCCCGGAATCGAGACGATGTCGACTGCGCCGCCGTTGAACGACCAGACGCCTTCGATTTCCGAGCCGGCTCCCAAGGCTGCGGCCGGGACGAGCAGTCCCGCGAGAACGGTTGCCAGGAGCGCCCGCTGGACGGGACGCGTTGCGTGAAGAATCCGGCTCATCGGTTGTGTGCACCCTTCTGATCGTTAACTGCTCGTTTGCATTCAGTAACGGGCGCCGTGCCGATGCACTTTCAGTGCATGACCACGTCTGGGCTGCGTCCAGGCGCGAGTGGACCCTCCACGACCGCCACCAGCGCGCGGCAGCGCCAACCGATGCGCATGTGCACGATCCGGGCAAAGTGCGAGCTGGAGCCGGCCGGGCCCTTGATGCGGGTGCCGCTGAAAGTCACGTACCGTCCATGCCGCCAGCGCTCGAACGCGACCTCCGTGCCGGGCTCCGACGGCGTAACAGTGCCGTACAGCCGCACGTACCCGGGGCGTCTGGTGCGGCGCGCGCGCAGCGTCACGCGCAGCGTTACCGACTCGGCGACCGGCTGGCTGTAGGCGAGGGGTTTGCCGGCCGTCGCGACCCGCAACTGGGCGCTCGCGAACAGGCCCGGTAGCGTGAACGAGAAGCCCCCGGCACCGTCGACCGTCTGGGGGCTCGTGATGTCCTGGAATCCGCGGTTGTACGGGAACGGGTTCTCCTGCACGACTACCTGCACGCCCGCGCTGTCGGGGCCCGAGGCGGTGCCCGACAGTGTGAGCGGGCGCCCGAACGCGATGGTGCCGGGAGTCACCGACGCGGTGAGCGTCGGTGGCAGCTTGGTGGTCGTGAAAGTGGCGTCGGCGCCGAGCGAGGCGCCGGCCGAGCTGCTCGCCGTGACGCGGTAGTGGTAGGCCGTGTTGGGCGTCAGTCCCCAGATCGTCCGTGTGAGTTTGGCTTCTGTAGTGCCGCTCCCCGCCGTTGCCGGCCCGCTTTGTGAGCCGTAGGAGGCCGTGGGGCCGTACTGGATGCGATACGACGTGGCGAGCCCTTCGGGATCGACCACGGCCTGGATGACGGCCGAAGTGGGCGCGATTCGTTGCACCGACGCGCCGGTGATGCGAGGAGGGTGCGGTGTGGGTTTGGGGGTCGTCGTGGTGGGGGTTGTCGTGGTGCCGGTCGGCGCCGTCGGGGTTGTTTCGGTCACGGTGGTGCCGGTCGTCCCGGTGGTGCCCGTCGTTCCGCCGCTGCCAGTCGTTTCGCTGTTGCCAACGGTGGTCGCCGAAGTGCTCGCCGACGAGGCAAAGGGGAGCGCCAACGCTCCCCCGGCCAGCAGAGCCGCCGCGAGCACGAGCCCCCGACGGAGCATCAATCTCCCCATGCGGCACCAAAAACGGAGTTCGCGGCTCTGAACTTGCACGGCCGCTGCGGTCGAAGTCGCGAGCGAGCGGCAAAGCTTCCGGCGCCGCAAGTTCGGAGGGATCGGACGCGTTGCTCGCGCGTGCGCGACACGCTCGAAGCCGATCCCACAAAGCCCCAGGCGGAGCCGGCGCCGACCGATTCCGGTTCCTCCGGGGACGCGTCGGCCGTCTACCGCCTCTCCCACCTCCGCACCCTGGAGGCTGAGGCGATCCACGTTATGCGCGAGGTCGCCGCGGAGTTCGAGCGCCCCGTTCTGCTGTTCAGCGGCGGCAAGGACTCGATCGTGCTGTTGCGCCTCGCCGAGAAGGCGTTCCGTCCGGGGCCATTCCCGTTCCCTTTGATGCACGTCGACACCGGCCACAACTTCCCCGAGGCGATCGAGTTCCGCGACCGGCGCGCCACGGAGCTCGGCGAGCGGCTGATTGTGGCCTCCGTCGAGGAGTCGATCCGCCAGGGCCGTGTGGAGGATCCGGTCGGGCCCCACGCGTCGCGCAACGCCCTACAAACCGTGACACTGCTGGATGCGATCACCGAGCACGGCTTCGATGCGGCCTTCGGTGGTGCGCGCCGCGACGAGGAGCGCGCGCGGGCCAAGGAGCGGATCCTCTCCTTCCGCGACCCCCACGGGCAGTGGGAACCCCAGCGCCAGCGGCCAGAGGTCTGGAGTCTCTACAACGCGCGGATCGGTCGCGGGGAGCACGCGCGCGTCTTCCCGATCTCCAATTGGACCGAGCTCGACGTCTGGCAGTACATCGCCGAGGAGGAGCTCGAGGTGCCCTCGATTTACTTCGCCCACGAGCGCGAGGTCTTCGAGCGCGACGGGATGCTCTACGCGATGAGCTCGTTCGTGGAGCTGCTCGACGGCGAGCGGCCGTTCACCGCGCGCGTCCGCTACCGCACCGTCGGGGACATGACCTGCACCGGCGCCGTCGAGTCCGATGCCCGCACGCTCGCACAGGTCGTCGCCGAGATCGCCGCGACCGAGGTCACCGAGCGCGGCCAGACCCGCGGAGACGACCGCGCCAGTGAGGCCGCGATGGAGGACCGCAAGCGGCGCGGGTACTTCTGAGCCGCTCGACCGCTACCCCACGAGGATCGTGAACGCGTAACCCGTCTTGGCTCCCCCTGCCGGTGCGGTTGGATCGAAGGTTTCGACCTCGAAGTTGCCCGTCGGGCAGTCGCCGGCTTTCGCGTTCAGGGCAACGATTCCGGGCCCGATGCCCGGTGAGCTGTAGCTGGTCTCGGGCGTGAGCGTTACAGCGCCGGCCGTCGCCGGGACGCCGGCGGCGGGGGCCAGACAGTACACGCCCGGTTTGACCTCGCTCACGCCTGTGATGTTCGATGCCTGGCCGGCGACGAGACTTGCTTTTTCGGGCGTTTCGGGCTGTACCAGCGCATAGGCGCGGGCGGTTCCGGGTGCTCCGGGGATGCCTTGAGCGCCCGGGGCGCCCTGCGGTCCGCGGGCGCCGGTCGCGCCGCGGGCGCCTTTCGCGCCGGTCGCTCCGTGGGGCCCGAGCGGTCCTGTGAAGCCACGCGGCCCGCGCAGCAGGCAGGCTCGCACACGCTGCCCGTGGCTGATGACGACGACGGCGTGACAGCGCACGCGCGCGGTGTGAGCCGTCGTCTTCGCGCTTCCCGCGAGCGCCGGGACGGCGATCGTCAATGCCCCCACGACCGCGGGCGTGGCCAGTAGGGAGAGCGTCCGTCGGTGCATTCTCATCGTGCCTCCTCGATCGTGACTGAGCAGCTCGCTGTGGCGAGGGCGTGCTTGCGTCGCGATCCCCCGCCGGCCTCTCGGCGACCGTAACACCGCAGCCGCGCTTGCAGAGCGGTGTCGCCGCGGGCGGTCCGAAATTCATGCCCGCCCGCATAAGCAGCGGCCGTCGATCACCGTTGCTGATGCATGCCCGACACGGTTACGCACGACGGTCCCCAGTCGGAATCGGAGACCGAAGAGGTCTTTCGGCGTTTGAGCGAGCGCCCCGTGGAGCTGCTGCGCTTCGCTACCGCGGGCTCGGTCGACGACGGCAAGAGCACGCTAATCGGGCGGCTCCTCTACGACTCCAAGCAGGTCTTCGTTGACCAGCTCGAGCACGTCGAGCAGACCAGCCGGCGGATGGGTCATGACTTCGTGGATCTCTCGCTGCTGACCGACGGGTTGCGCGCCGAGCGCGAGCAGGGCATCACGATCGACGTCGCCTACCGCTATTTCGCCACCGCGCAGCGCCGCTTCATCATCGCGGACACCCCGGGGCACGAGCAGTACACCCGCAACATGGTCACGGGCGCCTCCACCGCGGACCTCGTGATCGTGCTTGTCGATGCCCGCAAGGGAGTCCTCGCCCAGTCTCGGCGCCACGCGTTCATCGCATCTCTGCTGCACACTCCGCATCTCGTCGTGTGTGTCAACAAGATGGATCTCGTCGGCTACGACGAGGAGGTCTTCGCGGGGATCGTCGAGGAGTTCGACGGCTTCGCGGCGCGGTTGGATCTCTCCGACGTCACGTTCATCCCGATCTCAGCGCTCGAGGGCGACAACGTCGTCGAGCGCTCGCAGGCGATGCCGTGGTACCAGGGCCCGCCGCTGCTCTACCACCTCGAGCACGTCCACATCGCGTCCGACCGCAACCTCATCGACGTCCGCTTCCCCGTGCAGTGGGTGATCCGTCCCCACTCCGGCGGCGGGGACTACCGCGGCTACGCCGGCCAGCTTGCCGGGGGTGTGATCCGCGAAGGCGACGAGGTCGTGGTCCTGCCCGGCGGGCGGCGCAGCACGGTCGTGGGCATCGACACGTTCGCCGGTCCCATCAAGGAGGCGTTTCCGCCGATGTCGGTTGCGCTGCGGCTCGCCGACGACATCGACGTCAGCCGGGGCAGCACGATCGCGCGACCCCAGAACCAGCCGACGGTCGCGAGCGGCTTCGAGAGCCTGCTGTGCTGGATGTCCGAGCGTCCCTTGGATCCGCGGCGGCGCTACCTCGTCAAGCACACCACGCGCAGCGTCCCCGTCGGCGGTGTCGAGGTGCGCTATCGCATCGACGTCGAAACGCTCCACCGCGACGAGCGCGCCGCGACGCTGGAGCTCAACGACCTCGGGCGTGTGCGCATCGAGTTGACGAGCCCGCTGGTCTTTGACTCCTACCGCCGCAACCGCGTCACTGGAAGCCTGATCGTGATCGACGAGGCGACCAACGAAACCGTCGCCGCCGGCACGATTCTCGACACCGAGACCGAGTCCGAGGTCGCCCCTGACGCCGACGCCGGGCGCGACACACACGCCGGGCGCGACACAAAAACCGAGCGCAGTCCCAACGTCCGCTGGCAGCGCACGAGCATGACTCGTGCGCAGCGCTGGGACGCGCTCGGCTGTGAAGGAGCCACGGTGTGGTTCACCGGCCTGCCCGCCGCTGGCAAGTCCACGATCGCGGCCGCCGTCGAGGAGCGCCTCGTGCGCTCCGGGCGCGTCGCCTACCTGCTCGACGGGGACAACTTGCGTCACGGACTCAACGGTGACCTCGGCTTCGAGGAGGCCGCTCGCGCCGAGAACGTGCGCCGCACCGCGCACGTCGCGCGGCTGCTCGCGGACGCCGGCGCCGTCGTGCTCGTCAGTCTCGTCAGCCCCTACGCCGCCGATCGCGAGCTCGCCTCGGCGCTGCACGCCGCCGAGGAGCTGCCGTTCGTCGAAGTCTTCGTCAGCACTCCGCTGGAGCGCTGCGAGGAGCGCGACCCCAAGGGTCTCTACGCGCGCGCGCGAGCGGGCGATCTTCCGGGCCTGACCGGCATTGGCGCGCCCTATGAGGCTCCGTCGCAGCCCGATGTCGTGGTCGGCGCCGGCGAGGAAGGCATCGAGGCCGCCGTCGAGCGTGTCATTGCCGCTTTGACCGCGCGACGCGCATAGCCGCGCGACTGCGCGTCCCGCGTGACGGGTAACGTTAAGGGTCGCTAACCTGGCTGCAACCTTCCGTAAAGTTTGTGACGCTCGTGACGCCCGCTTCTACCCCCCTGTCGCAATCGGGGACGCCGCTCGCCGAGGCCGAGGACGCTGATCCCGGCACCGCCGGCGAGTGTAGTCCCAACGTGCGCTGGCAGAGATCCGCTCTCAGCCGCCAACGGCGCTGGGAGGCACTGGGCTGTGCCGGCGGGACGGTGTGGTTCACCGGCCTGCCCGCCGCCGGCAAGTCCACGATCGCAGGAGCCGTCGAGGACCGCCTTGTATCGGCCGGCCGACCCGCGTTCCTGCTCGACGGCGACAACCTGCGCCACGGCCTCAACGGCGACCTCGGCTTCGACGAGGACGCTCGCTGCGAGAACGTGCGTCGCACCGCGCACGTCGCGCGGCTGCTCGCCGAGTCCGGGTCGCTTGCGCTGGTCAGCCTCGTCAGTCCCTACGCCGCGGACCGCGAAGCCGCCGCGGCGCTGCACACCGCGGTCGGGCTCACGTTCATCGAGGTGTTCGTCGACGCGTCCCTCGACGTCTGCCGGCGGCGTGACCCCAAGGGTCTCTATGCGCGCGCCAATGCGGGCGAGGTGACGGACATGACCGGCGTCGACTCGCCCTACGAGGTCCCGATGCGGCCGGATCTCGTACTGAGTTCCGGTGAGGAAACCGTTGCAGCCGCCGTCGATCGCGTCATGCGGCTGCTCGGCGCCTGCGGGCTGTACGCGGAGCGGTCGCTCTGAGCCCGGCGCTCAGCGCGCGACCAACGGTCCAAGGTCGGGCTCGTGCCCGTATAGCTCGAACGCGCGGAAGCCCGCGAATGTCTTGTGCTCGGAGCCGTGGAAATCCGAGGAGCCCGTTGTGAGCAGCCCGAGATCCTCCGCCACGGCGCACAGCAGGTCGACCTGCTCACGCGTGTGGCTCGGGTAGAACGCCTCCACACCATCGATGCCAAGGCCCGCGAAGCGCTCGAGCATGCCGCGCACCGTCGCCGGATCTTGGACGTCCCAGAATGGATGCGCCCATACCGCGACGCCGCCGGCGGCGTGGATCAGCTCGATCGCCTCGCCCACCGTCGGGCGGGTGCGCGCGACATACGTCGGCACGCCCGGCACGAGGTAGCGCGGAAACAGCTCGCGCAGTCCCGCGATCCCCTCCGCCTCCAACCGCGCTTGGTTGGCCGGGTGGTCGAGGATCGCGTGCGCCAGGTGCGGTCGCCCGAGCGGGTCGCCCGCTGCGCTGCGGCGTTTGAGCTCGCTGTCATCGAGCTGAAAGCCGGTCTCGCGCAACAGCTCCGCCATCTCCAGCACCCGCCGCTCGCGATCCCCGCGCAGGTCTTCGAGTGTCGTTGCCAGCGTCGGGTCGCGGTGGTCGATTAGGTAGCCGAGGACATGTAGCTCCTCGTAGGCCTCGTCGACCGAGGAGAGCTCCGTCGCCGGGACGATCTCTACGCCCTCCTGTGCCCCCGCCTGCAGCGCCTCCTCGACACCCGCGACCGAATCGTGGTCGGTCAGCGCGAGCAGCTCGACGCCGGCTGCTGCCGCCGCCGCCACTACGGCTGCCGGCTGGAGTTCTCCGTCGGAGTACAGCGAGTGCGATTGCAGGTCGAACGCGGGAGGCATCGGCCGCGAACGCTAGCGAGCGCCGGGCCCGAGCGTCGGCTCGGACGCGCCGGGAGTTTGCGCCGCGCTCCGCTGGGGGAGCGCTCTTGGTGCAGCGAGGCCATCTGATCGCGCCACAGAGCCGAATGGTTGCCGGTTACAGAATTCTTGCAGAGTTGCGTTGGCGTGGCGAGCGTCTTACGATGAAGCCGCGATGTTTCGGGGAGACCTCGTCGCGATACCTAAATCGCGTACGATTCCTTTCCTCGGAAAGTCGAGAGGTTGAACCACATGCGATCGGTAAGACATCCACCGGGTCTGGAGCGCCGATTCGATCCAGCTCGTGCGGCCGCCATCTCCAGGCTTCCGGGCCGCGAGTCACGGATCGTTCCGCGCAACCACCGCATCAACGGGTCCCGCGAGGACCAGGTTCAAAGCTCGCTCGCCGTGATCCGACTGGCGCTCGTCGGCGGTGGTCAGCTGATGCGCGGCGCCACCGCGAACCTGCTGGCCGCTCAGGACGGGTTCGTCGTGATGGGCAATTTCGAGTCGGTTGCTGACTTTCTCGCCTGTGACATGCCCGAGCCACCGGCAGTGCTCCTACTGGACTGCGATGGCGACGGCGCGAACCCGCGGTCCGCGGTCAGCGTGCTCAGCCGCACCTACGCTGCAGTCAAGCTCGTGCTGCTCTGTGGTGATGTCACCGCCGAGATCGTTCGCTGCGCGATGGAGTACGGCGTCAGTGGAGTGTTGCTCAAGAGCTACACCGCTGAGGACGTCCGGCACGCGATCAGGTACATGGCCTCCGGTAGAACGATCCTGCCGGCCGGCTGGCAGCAGGCCGCCGGCTCGATTCAGCGCGATCCGCTGCTTCTGAGCCCGCGTCTGCGCCAGATCCTCGCGCTCGTCGCGCAGGGGCTCAGCAACGACAAGATCGCCGCCCAGCTGGGGCTGTCGCCCAACACCGTCAAGTTCCACGTGCGCGCCCTGTATGCGCGGCTCGGGGTTCATAACCGCGTCGAAGCCTCGATCTTCTACGCGCAGTTGACCCGCGGTGGCGGGTAGTCCGAAAACGCCCGGCGCGCGGCGGGGGAGTCAGGCCTGCGCGGCCGGTCGGAGTCCGCCACCGGCCGTCGCGATCCTGGGTGGGGTGGGAGCCTTCGCAACCGAGGCGCTCGCCCTGATGCTCGTCCAGAGCGGAAGCCGGGTGGTGGGTGTCTACGCCGACCCACGCTCGATGTGCCGCGATCTCGACGCTCGCATCGCGGAGATTCAAGTCGCGCTCCTCGACGCCGACGATCGCGCCTGCGGGGTCGCCGCAGTCGCGGACCTCAGGCGCGCGCACCCGCGTCTGAAGATCCTCGTTCTGTGCGACGCGCTCACGCCGTCGCTGATGCGCTGCGCAATCGAGGAGCGCATCGAGGGAGTCGTGCTCAAGTCCGACACCGTCGAGGACGTAATCGTGGCGCTCGCCCACGTCTCCAGCGGCCGCTCCGTGATGCCCGCCGGATGGCAGGCCGTCCCGGCTGAGTCCGATCGCGATCCGATCGAGACGCTCAGCACGCGCGAACGTGAGGTGCTCGAGCTCGCCGCCGCGGGCTTGCAGAACCGTGAGATCGCCGAGCGGCTCATGATTTCCTCCAACACCGTCAAGTTTCACCTCCGCGCCATCTACGCGCGGCTCGGCGTGCGCAACCGCGTACAGGCGATGCATGCCGTCAGGGCCTCCGAGTCCGACGGGTAGGTAGCCCTTCCCCCTCGTAGGGGTGGGTCCTCGCCTACCCGTCAACGGTGGGCCAAGACCACCCCTCCTAACGATTGTGGAGCGCTCTTCGCGCAAATAGCGTTCTTCGCCGCGATGCTCCTGATTCTGGGTGCATCGCGATATCCATGTGTTAAGTCAATTGGAGCATCCAAGTTCCCTCTCAAGGAGGAGGCTCGCGTGAAAATGCGAACGCGAAGTAACAGGAAAGTAGCCGCCGGACTTTTGTCCGCGGTAGGAGCGGCGGTGCTGGCGATTGGCTCGCTCTCCACCGGCGCGCTCGCCGCGCCGAACCCGGGCCCCGGATCGGATGGCCCGCAGAGCGCAAACGTGCCGTATGTCGCCTGGGTGGGCGAGCATGTCCGTCTGGTGGCATGCGACCCAGTGATTAACTCAAGCGCCCAGTTCGCAAATTACGCCGTCGAGGACTGGTCGGGCTATCAGTTCCAGCCCCCGAACCCCGACGGCGACGCCGGCAACAACATCGGTCAGATCTTCGACCCCGGGCCGTCGGCGTTCTTCACATCCTCTGGTCCCGATCACAACAACGGCGAGGAACAAGAGGGCTGTGTCGCGACGGACTACAAGTCGCTGAACCCCGGGCTGTCCCGGATCCGGCTTGTCATCCGCGACCAGGACACCAACGCGATCATCTTCTCACACCAGTTCCTCGTGATCTGGCTGACGGTCAACAATCCGACTCTGTCAGAGGCCAGCTTGAGCGGTTCGGGAAGCGAAACCTTCCAGTCGCAACTGAGCGGCGAGGGTCAGAGCAACCTGGCCGCCTACCTCGGCGATCCTGAAGGCAATGGCGTGTTCGCGCCCTCGCCGTTCGATCCACAAACGGCGCCCAACCAGCACCAGGGCCTGATCCAGGTTCGGGTCACGGGTAGCTTCCCGGTCGTCAAAGAATCGCCTCTGTCGAATATTCTCTCGGAAGAAAAGTACACGCTGCCCGAAGCGTGGCCGACCCTTGCGGGCATCCTCGCGAGCTCCTCCGAAGAAACCGAACCGCCGGGCGTCAACCCGGGGTTGTGGGACATTCACGGCAGCCCGAGTAATGGGAATGGCAACGCCGCCACGACCGAAGGTCCGCTGAAGGCCGACTACTTCCGTTCGCCGTTCGGCAACTTCACCTCCGGTGAAACCGCGACCGTCGGACCGTTTGATCCGCAGGCCGCGAACGAGACGCTGCTCAGCAATGGCGAAATCAACGCCGACGACGCGCCGATGCCAGCGATGCGCGTCGACGTGAAACTGGCCAAAAACGAAGGTGGCAGCGACATCGGTGGGGTCGGCTCCATTTCAGGTGCCAGCAAGGCTCTGCTCTACAGCCACAACTTCAACGGCAACGCTGAAGAAGAAGGCAACCTGTACAGCCCGTACTACGGCGCGTACATCCCGGCCACCGATCGCCCCGTCAACGAGGCGTCGGGTGTGACGGGATCGAGCCCCGGAGGGAATTTCCCCGGGTTCCTCAACACGCACCCAGATCCGTATACATTCTGGACCTCGGTTCTGAACACCGAACCGCGTGGTGAAGGGCAGCCCACCGGGTGTCTGAGAAGGGCCCCGGGCAGGTCCACCGATGCCACCCCCGAAGACGACTACTTCACGCCGGGTGGCGGCTACATGCGGCAGACGTTCTACACGGACGAGCGCGGTGAGGCATACGTGACGTACACGCCGGGCGACGGGTTCTACTTCGAACGCCTCGGTGTCACGACTGATAGCAACGAAGGATGCGATCTCTCATCCCTCTACAACCAGGAAATCGGCCACTCGTCGATCAGCGCGAAAGTCGTCTATCCCTACGAGCCGGTGGACTACCCGTCACTGGCCTCTTCGGAACCGATTGTCAAGACGGTCAAGTCGCTGTGGCTGAAGGAAACCTACGAGTTCCCGAAGGGCACGAACCCCGGCGATGAAAACGTTCGGATCCTGGTCGCCAAAGCGCAGGACATCGATGGCTACCCGTTCGTCGGCGAGGAAGTGTGCTTCAACGCCACCGCCGACAGTTCGGTGATCTCCTTCGACGGTCACGTGACCGACACCGAAGGGAAGCTCGGTTCGCCGGGCGCCGTCGTGTACCTGAACGGAAGCGTTGTCAAGGACCCGGCCAACGAAGGTAGCAACCACCTCTGTGTGACCACCAACTCACAGGGCCTTGCCGCGATCGAGGTGACCAACAGCACCGAAGGGGCAGTCGACGTGACGACCCATTTCGTGAACGAGGGCATCACGCGCGACAGCCTGTTCTCCTTCGCCGGGAACGCCGGCAGCAAAGCCAAAGAAGCAGAAGAAAAAGCCGCAAAAGAAGCCAAAGAAGCAGAAGAAAAAGCCAAAGAAGAAAAAGCCAAAGCCGAAAAAGAACAGCACGAAAAAGAAGAGACAGCGGCTAAAGAAAAACGCGAATCCGAAGAAGCCGCTGAAAAAGCACAGATAGAAGCAGAAGCGAAAAAAGAAGCCGAAGAAGGCAAGACCAAAGAAGAACAGGAAGCCGCTGAAAAAGTCCGCCAGGAAAAACTGGCCACTGAAAAAGCTCGGCGGGAATCCGAAGAAGCAGCCGAAAAGCAGAAACACAAAGACGAAGAAGAAGCCGCCGCGAAAGCCGCCGCCATTCAGGGTCAGTCACTCGTGACCCAGCAGGTGCCCGGTGGGATCGGCAGCGGACCCGCAGCTGGTGGTAGCGGGGGCGCAGCGGCCAGTGGTGTCGCCGCCTTCACCGCGTCGACCCAATCAAAAGGTCACAAGAAGGGCCACAGCGCGAAGCACAAGAAGCGCAAGGCCAAGAAGTCCAAGAAGAAAAAGAAGAAGAAGTAAGCAGCAGCACAGGAGTAGCCGCCACTAGGCGCGCGACTAAAGCGAGGGCCCGCCACCGTGCGGGCCCTCGCCGTTTCGGCGGCCAAGGGGAGCGCTGCGGCCAGGGAGCGCTGCGGGCCAGGGAGCGCTACAGACTCAAGCGGCCAGACTGCCGATTGCGGCCACGCAGCGCTTGGCCGCGTGGCCGTCCCCGTAGAGCTCCGGACGCTCGTGCGGCGGCCGGCGCTTCAGGGCGGCGAGCGCTGCCGTGCGGTCGAGGTCCACGAGCGTGTTCCAGCCGCTCTGCACCGTCTCGACCCACTCGGTGCTCGATCGCAGCGTCACGCACGGCACCCCGGCGAGGTACGCCTCCTTCTGGACGCCACCGGAGTCCGTCAGCACGGCCCGCGCCTGGCAGAGCAGCGCCGTGAACTCGACGTAGCCCAGCGGCTGCGTAACGTGGACGCCGCTGCGCTCGGTGAGCTCCTCCAGCAGCCCCGCCGCGCGCAGGCGCGCGCGCGTACGCGGGTGCAGCGGCAGCACGACCGGTTCGGGCAATGCAGCGATCAGCTCGACCAGCGCTCTCAGGCGCTGGGGATCGTCGACGTTGCCCGCGCGGTGCGCCGTCACCAGCAGGTAGGCCCCCCGCCGCACGCCGTGGGCGTCCAACGTCTGCGTATCGGCTCGCGCCGCCGGCTGGCGGCTCAGCGCGACGTCGACCATCACGTCGCCCACGACCTCGATGCGGCCCGCGATCGACTCCGCTTTGAGGTTGGCGGCGGCCGTCGGCGACGCGCACAGCAGCAGCTCGCTGAGGTGGTCGCTGAGTACGCGGTTGAGCTCCTCGGGCATCGCGCGGTCGAAGGAGCGCATGCCTGCCTCGACGTGTATGACCGGGATGCCCGCCTGCGCCGCCGCGAGCGCGCCCGCGAGCGTGGAGTTGGTGTCTCCGTAGACCAGCACCGCAGTCGGGTGCTCCGCGGCCAGCAGCGGCTCCAGCGCGCCCAGCATGCGGGTCGTCTGGGAAGTGTTCGATCCGCCGCCGATGCCGAGCTCGCGGTCGGGGCGCGCCAACCCGAGCTCGGTGAAGAAGATCTCCGAGAGCTCCTCGTCGTAGTGCTGGCCGGTGTGCACCAGCAGCTCCTCGTGCTCGCCGCGCAGCAGCCCCGAGACCGCCGCGGCCTT
>DASXOX010000038.1:0-27608 GCA_036493975.1 Solirubrobacteraceae bacterium | reverse complement strand
CGAGCCCAAGCTCCAGATCCGCGTAGCGCGCGTCAAGATCCCCGACGGTCACATAGTCCTCGCGCTCCAAACAGGCAACGATAAATCGTCCAGCGGCGAGATCGGCGATGAAGTTTCGCCGTGGCCCGCGCCCAAGTCGCACTCCGAGTAGGTAGTCCACCTCGGCGGTGACGGGCGCCGGAACAATCAGCGGTCCGTCAACGGTTTGCAGCAGCTCGTCGATGCGATCGAAGTACGGATCGTTGGCATCGCCAAAGGCCACAAGTGGGCCGGAGTCGATGACGACGGTCACTCGCCGAAGCCCTTGAGCAGCTCCTCCTCCGATACGTCCGCGATCGATGAACCATCTCCATGTCCCGAGCCGGCCAATGCGAAGTTCCGGTCCTGGGATGGCTTGGGCTGGTAGGTCGCGACGGCCTCGCGCAATATCTCCGCCTGCGACCTCCCCTCCTCTCGGGCCACGCGGGCCAGGCGCCGAGCCTGATCCTCATCGAGATAGACGCTGGTCTTTCGCACGTACGAGAGCATAGGGCATCGAGTAGGGCATAGGAATTTTCCTCCCCCAAGGGCCGGCTTTACCGGCTCGCTCTGCGTACCCTCCCTGCCGCTTGTCGCCGCGCTTTACGCCCAGCAGGTCTCGGTCAGCTGCGATCGCACTGACACCGCCACTGAGCGTATCGCACGTCGCGCGATGAGCCGGACCAAGTAGCAATGGCCAGCTTTGTGGAAAGATGCCGAGCGTTCTTAATCGGCAAGAGCTCATGCGCACTCTTCTACGCACATTCCTGGGCACATTCACATTCGCAGCCCTGATGGTCCTGCCCACCCCCGCGCTGGCACGGATCGAACAGCCGCTGCCCCCAGCCGACTCGCTCGGGCCGCCACCCGTTCCCTGCTTCCCATACGGCAGTAGCGAAAGCATCTGTCCGGAAAACGGCTTCGCCAACCCCGACCCGCCGGAATTCCTGGCGGCCACCTACTACGGGACGCTCGAAGTTCAGAACCATCTGGTGCACATCGGCGAAGACATCGCGATGAGCGCTCGTACCAACAACGGCGGCAAACCCTTGTGGCCGACCGGCGAAAAAGGTGAACCGCTCCAGCTCGGCGAAGTCGTGTCGGGGTGTGCCGGGGAAGCGACCACCTGCACGTGGAAGGCCGAAGAAGCAAGCCCATACCCGCCGAGCGAGGCATCCAGCGACTGGCAGGGCGGCTGGCAAGCCGTCGGCATCCAATTCTGTGGCTTCTTCGGGTGCGCGCCGAGCGAAGACTACTTCTACGTGATCGGCGACCAGGAGGCCGTCAGCGGCTATGTTCGCGACAGCTCCGGCAAGCCCGCGACCGGGGTCGACGTCGCGATCCAGGGCCCCGACGGAGGTGTCGCCGCCGAAGTGGATCCACGGACGGGCTACTACAACGCGCTGGTGCCGGAAGGCAGCTACGACGTGTCGGTCGAGCGCGAAGGCCCCAACTCCTACAGCTTCGGCGCGGGCAAGGTCACGAAGTGCACCGGAACCGGCGAAGGCGGCTCGCACTGCGTGGTCGACCTCACCGGCCACACAGGCGAAGCTAATTTCGAAATGCCGCTGGCCGTGACGAGCGTGGAGCCCGAACACGGGGCGCTCAAGGGAGGGCAGACCATTGATGTGTTCGGCACGGGCTTCACCGGAGCCGAAGCCGTCGAATTCGTCCCCACCGCGGGCGGCGCGGCGCTTCCCGCCAAGAGCTTCAAAGTCGAAAGCGACGACGAGATCGCCGTCGAAACACCCGACGCAAGTGGTGCTCTGGAAAAAGGCAAGCATGCGCTGCCCACCGATGTGCAGGTCACCAACGGGGGCGCCAAGAGCCCGGTCCTCGCTCCCGCCGACCGTTACACATTCGGAAGCCAGCACAAGCTCAGAGTGTCGGTCACCAGTCCTGGCGGTGGTCCCGAAGCCGGCGTCAAGCTGGCGATCGTGCCCTCCGAAGGCGCACGCGTCGAAGGCGTCACCGGCGAAGACGGCAGCTACAGCGAAGAACTCGACGAAGGCACCTACACCGTGACCCCGCAACCGCCGGGCAAGGCGTTCCCCGAAGGCGGCTCCGCCGACCCCGACTGCCAGCCCTCCAACGTGAGCTGCATCGTGAACCTCAACCAGGAACGCTCGATCAAATTCACCAGCTGCGTGGTGCCCAACCCCAACGGCAGCCCGCTGCCAACCAACACCCCGAACCCGATCCCAGGCGCGCAGACCGTGGGCAACCTGGAAGCAGTCGGCTGCTGGACCCCGCACGAAGATGGCACCTATACGAGCACCGAGCCGGTGCGCCTGGACGGCATCGACGTAGCGCCGGAAAGCGGCACCACGATCACGCTACACCCCGACGCGCTCGTCACCAGCGAAGGCTCCGCCAAGATCGGCGTGGGAGGGCTGTTCTCACTTCCGGTCGACCACGTAGAATTGAACTTCCAGGCGTCCACGATCCAGGCCGCCGACCTCGGCACCAGCAACCCCACCTTCGGCGTGTCGACCAGCATCAAGGGGGTGCCCTTCTCGCTGACCACCGGCAGCACCCTGCAAACACTGCTGCCGCCGTGGCAGTCGACGGTGGGTCAGACGACCGCCAACATCGATCTGCAACTGCCCACCACGCTCAACGCCACCAGCTGGAACTCCTCGACTGGGAATTTCGCGAATGGCGGGGCGAGCGTTCCCAGCATCGGCGCGACCGCAGCGATCACCGTCACAAATCGCGAAGGGCTCGTCGCTCCGCAGATCTGTGGCAAGTTCACCGGTGGCGAATTCAAGCTGTGGAACCTCGAAGCGAACACGTCGTGGATCAGCCAGGCCACCGCGTGCTACGACTTCCACCTCGGCCAGTGGACGCTCACAGGCCTCTTTCAGCTGCCAGAAAGCGCAAAACTGTTCAACAAGGTCAATATCAGCATCGGCTGGTTGAACGGCTGGAACTGGGACAACGGCTCGATCCAGGTGGACGGCATCAACAAGCAGCTCGCCGACGGAGTGTTCCTGCAACGGATCGGCGCGAGCTTCCATCGCGACTTCGTGGGCGTGCCGCCCACCTCGACGAACTTCGCGGTCAACGCCGGCTTCAGCTTCGGCCCGCAGCTCAACAAGCAGGTCGCGGGCCCGGTCATCAGCCGCTTCCCCTCGCTCAATGGAGCCGAGCTGTTCAGCCTCGACGGCGAAGGTCTGATGCAACTGTGGTCGAGTCCCGCCTATTACAAGCTGACCGGGAACATTCTGCTGTTGCGCGGCACGCCGCTGCAATCGCAGCTGGCAGGCGGCTACGTCGACTACTACACGAGTGGGCGCTTCGATCTCGGCGGCGAGCTGCGCATGCAGGTGCCGTTCGTGCACTGGGGCGTGGACGGTCAGATGAGCGGCTTCCTCGACACTCAGCGCAACGTCACACAGCTCAGCGGCACCGACGACGTGACCGGCCCGTGGACCGGTGAAGCCAGGGCGCAGGCGCTGATCAACAACACCAACCTCGTACTGTGCTTCTCGCACAAGGGCAGCTACGACGCCGGCGGCGTGCTCAACATGGCGACAGAAGAAATCACGATGTTCAAACCGGGCACCTGCGAAATCGGCAAGTACTCGATCGCCGCGCCCGAACCGCCGGCCCCGAAAGTGTCTCCCCCCGCGAAACTCTCCCGGCTCGAGCGCGCCCGCGTGTCGGCGAGTCGCCGGGGGCCGTTCAAGTTGAGACTGCCGGCGCATCTCTCGGGAACCACGATCGCGATACGCGGCAAGGGGGCGCCTCCGCTGGTGGCGATGCATGGGCCCGGGCTCTCCCTGCGAACACCGCCGGGTGGACGCGACCTGCTCGCGAGCAGCCTGTTCCTAGTCAAGGACGCGCGGACCGACACCACATACGTCACCTTGTATGAACCGCACGGCGGGACCTTCTCGGTGAGCCCTCTCCCCGGATCCCCACCGATCGTCTCTGTCCGTGCCGCGCTGCCGGCGCCTAAGGCCAAAGTGCGTGCCAAGGTGAGCGGTTCGCAGTGCGGGCGCACGCTCACCTACACCGCGAGCATCCCGCCGGGTGAGAGCGTCGCGCTGTACGCCCAGAACGGAGAGGACCGCAGCTTTCTCGGAGACGCCCGCCGTCACGGGAAAGTGAGCTTTGCCCCCGACTCCCACAGCACGGGGGCAGGACAGATCGTCGCACTTGAAATGAGCCATTCGCTTCCCCGTAGCGAGAAGACGATCGCGTCCTTCAAGCCCACCGCGCTCGCGGGACCCGAACAGGTGACCGGGCTGCGACGGCGAGGCCGAGAGCTCTCCTGGAGCGCGTCCTGTGACGCGGCCACCTACACCGTCGTCATACATCGAGGCAAGCAGACAGAGCATCTGAGCACCAAGGCACCTCATATCGCGCTGCCGAAGCTGCCCGGGCGCGTCATCGTCGCAATCACGGCGCTCGACGCGGACGGTCATACGGGGCCGACTTTGACCAGAGCCTTCCGGCTTTAGGGCTCTCCGCCTCGCGCAGTGCGTTGCGTCTTGCCCCTCTGAGACCGCCTGGATTGCGAAGCGGGTTTACATCAAGTGCGCCGCGGCCAACCCTGCCCACCCCTCGTACGGCGCGAAGAACGCGCGTACCTGAGCTTCATCGGCGCGCGCATACGGATCCCCTCCACCGAGTACCCGCCCGACAAGCTTGAGCAGCCCGACATCCCCTGCCGGCACCTGGTCGTAGCGTCCCTGCCCGTGCAGCGCCAGCATCTCCACCGTCCACGGCCCGATGCCAGGAATCGCTCTCAGCTTGCGCCATGCGTGCTCGTGCTCGAGGCAGTGCAGGTCGATGCACCCTCGCGCTACTTCACGCGCCGCGCGTACCAACGTACGCGCCCGCGCACCGCCGAGATCGAAGGACTGCAGCAACGCCGGAGCCACCCCGGCGATGGTGTCCGGTGTCGGCAGGTCGCGCAGCTCGCGATCCAAAGCCCGCGCATCCGGCAGGCCACGTCCGGCGCCAGGCCCGTCGATCCCGGCCATCCCTTGCCACCCCGCCCGACGCCTGCCCAGGCGCGCGACCACTCGCCGCTCGATCGCGGCGGCGCGCTCGTACTCGATCAGCTGCTCGCAGATCGCCCACGCCAGCGCCTCGAAGGGCTCCGGGCGGCGAGTGACGCGCAACCATGGCCGCCGACGCACCGACGACCCGATCAGTGGGTCGTGCAGGAACCGGCGGCGAAACTCCCCAAGGTCGTCGTCGACGCCGAGGGCGAAGCGCATCCGCACGATCCCGTGCTCAGCCGCCGCACGCGTGCGGGCGCGCGCGCCGAACAACACGCAGTCGGGCGCCGTCTGTGCGACGCGCACCACCACCGGCTCCTCGCCGTCGTGCAGCAGCCGCTCCAGCACGGAGCCCCGTCGACGCAACACTCCATCCATGCCGCCCCTCATCAGCAGTCTGAAGGCGCCTCGCGGCCGAACCTCTACGCGCAGCTCTACCGGCGCCGACGCGGGCCGGCGCTGTACCGCACCACCCCGCGGCCTCCGGGGCTCAGCGGTTGCGGCCGGGGACACCGAGCAGGTGCACGTCGACGAGCAGCGAACGGCTGCCCACGATCTGGACTCGCTCGCCGGCCGCACGCCCACCCCGGCCGCGAGCGCCTGTCATCTGCCGACGCGAACCGGACCGCGCGAGCTCGTGGCGATGGCGTCGCCGGCGCATCAGCCCGGCCGCGGCAGCACCTGCGAAGAAGCCCGTCGCCGCAACCGCCGCGGCCTGCACCGCAGGAACGACGGCCCGCAACTGACGGCTCGCCGTAATGCTCGGCTCGGTGGGGACGACGACGACCGCGTCGATTTCCTCGGTGTCGTCACCGTACTCCAGCGGGACCTGCGGCTCGCGCGGATCGCTCACCGGGCCAAGTGTAGAGAGCGGTCCAGACCGCAAGCCGCGGCGGCGCAACCATGCCATCCCAAGCCGTGAATAACCTCTCAGAGGCGATGATATATATCGTTGATATACTTTCGAGGGGATGGCGCGTGTGTTGATCTCCATGCCCGATGAGCTCTTGGAGCGCATCGACCGCCAGGTACAGCAGGCCGGGGGGAGCCGCAGCGGCTTCCTCCAAGAGGCCGCGCTTCGTCAGCTCGGGTGGCCCGATCCCGCCATCTTCGACGCCGCTCTGGCACGTGGGCGAGCGGCGCTCGGCGACGCGGATGAATTCGAGTCCGCACAGCTGATCCGCGCCGACCGGGACGCGCGCGATGCGGCCGACCAGCGTCGTCGCTGACGCCAACGTCGCTCTCAAGTGGTTCCACGCCGCGGGCGAGCAGGAAGTCGAGCAGGCACGCGCGCTTCTGACTCGTCACCGCGACCGTCGCCTCGAGCTGTACGTGCTTGATCTCACGTCTTACGAGACTGGCAATGCGCTGCTGCGCGGGCACGCGCGCCTCGACGGCGAACGCGTCTCGGTGGTCCTCGAAGCGCTGGCGGAACTGTGCCCGACGATCACACCTGGCCCCCAAGATTTGCGCGAGGCATGCCGTTTGGCAGAGGAGCACGATCTCACGCTCTACGACGCTGCCTATGCCGCCGTTGCCCTGCGGCGCGACGCGGAGCTCGTCACGCTCGACGACCGGCTCTTGGAAAGCGGACTTGGTCGCCGACCCGCCGAACTGCTCGCGAGGATCGACGACCCAACCTAGCTGGATCGAGCCGAGCGATCCGTTCGGCCCGGACCGCGAGCGAATCAGCCTGCGGCAGTCTCCGCGTTTGCTTTCTGCTCAAGCACCCGCTCATACACCCGGTAGCGCTTGACGACCTTCCCCCCCATCGCTTCCATCCCGCGGTTCATCGCGGTGTTGGTCTCGAGGATCCAGCCCATCTCGCCACCCCTCTGCGGGCGCGCTTCGGCAGCGTCGTAGTGCATCTGGTAGAGCTTCGCCGCGATGCCCGTGTGCTGGTACTCGGGCTTCACGCCGAGGAAACCCACGCGCACGCGGTCCATGATGCGGCCCTTGTTCAGGAAATGCCACCAGCCGAATGGCAGCAGGCGCCCTTTCATCTTCGCCAGCGCCTGGTTGACGTCGGGGATCGTGATCGCCATCCCGACTACCTCACCGGTGTCTTCGCGCTCGGCGATCATGAACCAGTGCTTGTCGTAGACCAGGTGTAGCTCCATCGCGTACGCGTCGAGGTCTTTCTTGGAGAACGGCACGAAGTCCCAGTTGCGCGCCCACGCTGAGTTGTAGACCTCCGCGAACGCGTCCATTTCCTTGCGCAGACGAAGTCGCCGCATCGGGCGCACGCGGATGCCGTGCTCGCTCTGCGCCTTGTCCGCCAGCTCCCAGATCACGGGCATCACATTGTCGCGATCGGTGACCTCGAGATTCCACATCAGGAGGTCCATCGCCTTGGTCATGCCCGCCTCCTCCATCAGGCGCTGGTAGTACGGCGGGTGCCACGGCTGGCGGATCATCGGTGCCAGCTCGAAGCCCTCGATCAGGATCCCGCTCTCGTCGTTCATCGAGAAATCCGCCGGTCCCACCATGCGCTCGCAGCCCTTCGTGCGCAGCCATGCCTCGGCGGCGTCCAGCAGCGCCGCGAGCACCTCGGCGTCCTCCTCGAACTCCAAGAAGCCGAACCATCCCCAGCGCGTCTCGTGCTGGTCGTTGAACGCGTGGTTGACCTGCGCGCTCACGCGCCCCACGACGCGCCCGTCGCGACGCGCAAGGAAGTACTCGGCTTCGCCGTGCGTGAAGTACGCGTTCATGCGCCTGTTCAGGAACATGTAGCGCTCGATCTTCAGCGGAGGCACCCACAGCGGGTGGTTAGCATGCAGGCGGTACTGCAGGTCGACGAACCGCTTCAGGTCGCGCCCACCGGACACGGCTCTCACCTCGACGCTCACAGCCACGGCACCCTACACGTAGCGACCCACGGAGGACGCATGGCGACCACGACCGACGCATCGCAAGACCCCGGCCCGCAGCAGCCGCGCTCCACCGACGTCTTCGCCAAGGCGCGCGACTACGAGCGCAAGGAGGTCCTCGACGCCGCGCGCGCCGCGGACGTGCTGCCCTACTTCCACCTCCTCACCTCCCCCGCGATGCCCATCGTCGAGATGGAGGGCGCCCAGCGGATCATGCTGGGCTCCAACAACTACCTCGGGCTCACCGGCGACGAGCGCGTGCTCGCCGGCGCGCAGGACGCGCTGCACCGCTACGGCACCGGGCTCACCGGCTCGCGCCTGCTCAACGGCACGATCCCGCTACACCTCGAACTCGAGCACGAGCTCGCCGAGTGGATGGGCGCCGAGGACGCGCTCGTCTTCACCACCGGGCACCAGACCAACCTCGGCACGCTCGGCACGATTCTCGCGCCCGGTGACACCGTGATCGCGGACTCCGGCGACCACGCCTCGATCCTCGACGGCTGTGTGCTCTCCCGCGCGAAGCTGCGCCCGTTTCGCCACAACCGCCTGGACAAGCTCGAGAAGATGCTCGACCGCGCGCGCGGCGACGGCGGCGGTGTGCTCGTCGTCGTCGACGGCGTCTTCTCGATGGAGGGCGACATCGCGCCGCTCGTGGAGATCTGCGAGCTCTGCGAGCGCTTCGGAGCGCGCCTGATGGTCGACGAGGCACACGGCGCCGGCGTCCTCGGCGCGCGCGGGGCCGGGACCGCAGAGCTGCTCGGCGTCGAGGATCGCGTCGACCTGCGCATGGGAACGTTCTCCAAGTCGCTCGCCTCCTGCGGCGGCTTCATCTCAGGACCCGCCGACGTGATCGACTACCTGCGCGTCTCCTCACGCCCCTTCCTGTTCACGGCCTCGGCCGTCCCCGCCGCCCTCGGCGCCGCGCTCGCCGCGCTGCGCGTCCTGCGCTCCCCCGACGGAGCGCAGTTGCTCGAGAAAGTGCTCGAGAACGCGTGGCACCTGCGCAACGGCCTGCACGAGCTCGGCTTCGCCGTGGTCTCGCCACAGTCGCTACCCGCCCGGACAGGCGTCGGCGCCGCGCCGGGCGTGCGCGTCGATGGCGACCGCTCGACGATCGTCACGCCGATCGTGCCGCTGCTCGTCGGCGACGACTGGCAGGCCGCGCTGCTGTGGAAGGCGCTCTACGACGCAGGCGTGTTCGTCAATACCGCGCTACACCCCGCCGTTCCGCCCGGCGGGGCGCTCCTGCGCACGAGCGTCATGGCGACCCACGACGAGGCCACGATCGAGCGCGCGCTGGACGCCTTCGCGCGAGTCAAGCGCACGTTCGAGTCCGAGCACGGGCAACTACCCGGACCTGGCGATCTGCATTGAGCGACAGTTCGTCTGACCGGACATCCGCTCAGATTGCTCATTGAATTTATGAGGAAAGAAAAAGGTCGCTTCTAGCGCACGATCTGCAGTGCCAACTGTTGACCACACCTGCCTCGCTAAGTAGCTTCTTGGGGCGCTCTGCACAAACGCTCGGGACCTGCCCGAGAGCCGCGGTAGAGGGGTGCCGACAGGCCGGACGGGACATCCGGTGGGGAGGATCCTCGGGCGTTCGCTGCGGGCGCGCTACTCATCAAAACCAAGCAAGGATGTTGTTCGCCGCGGATGACCGCCGCGGCGGCGACGGGGAGAGTGACCCATGAACGCGACCGCGACGATCGCCCCTGCCGGCCCTCAATACATGCGTGCCCTGGAGCGCGCCAACAAGGTGCGTCTAGCCCGTGCCGAGCTCAAGCGAAGGATCGCAACCGGCGAGTTAAGCGTCGCCGACGTGATCTTGGACTGCTCTTGGGAGGCCGAGAGCATGGCCGTCGCGGATTTACTGACCAGCCAGCGCCGCTGGGGGGAGAACCGCGCCCGCAAGTTCCTCGCGCTCGTCCCGATGTCAGAGACCAAGACAGTCGGATCGATGACCGAGCGCCAGCGACGCACGCTCGTCACGATGCTCGGTGTTGGCCGCCGCGAGCGCGAGCCCGCACTGCTCATCGGCTGAGAGGCGGTGGAGGCGGGGCCGCGCAACGCGCGCGGCCCCTTGGGTAACGGACAGCCCGAGGAGAGCTTTATCTGCCACCAGCCCGCGAGCATCCCGATCAGACCGAGACGCGGACGGACCTCCCACACGCCGCAACCACGTTCGCCCAGATCCGCAACCGGCAGCCGCACGAACTTGTAGCGCGCCGGTTCGGTTTTCATGCGCTCGAGTAGTTCACGCGCGTGGCGCTCCAGTTCATCGCGCTGGCGCGTGTAACCCTGCGCCTCGCGGATGCGCAGCGCGAGGCTGTCGCGCAAGCGCTCGAGCTCGCCCAGCGTCAGTAGATGCGGGCCGCTGGATACTCCCGACGCAGCGCCTCCCCGGTGCCGCTCGGGTCGCCCGTCCTCGACACCACACGCCACCGGATCCGGGAGCGTTGCGATGTGAGGGAAGCGACCCGCAACGATCCCTGAGAGCTCGCGCTCCAGTCGCGCGACCTGAGCACGTAGTGCCACCCTCGCGGCCTGCTCCGCACCGGGCCCCGGCTCGGCCCACGGCACCTCGCGCTCCAGCACCGCGGTGTCGCGGTACCTATCGGTGAGTTGCTCGGATGTGACCATCAGCGTCTGGATCCCACGCCGCGCCTCCCGGCTTCTCGCGCCCAACACTGGACGCGGAATTGAATTCTACAGCCCAGACCAGGTCATTACCAGGGGCCGCTCAGCATCGAACCCGCCATCCACAACGCCTCCTCGACGTGCAAGCCCGGAACGCCCGGCACCTGCAGCGAGAAAATGATCAGATCGCCCGCCACCGGCCGCGCCGCGTGCCCGGGCGCGATCTCGCCGAACAGCACAGCGAGCGCCGCTTGAGAGTCGGCGATCACGAGTCGCCCGCCCGGCAGCGCAGGCGCCGAGGAGGAGCGCCCAAACGGCTCCCCCGCGCTGGTGGCGCGGATGCCCAACGGTCCATCGACGCTACCCGCGTCGAGCGCCCACACAGGTACCCCCGTGTCGACAAGCGCCACGAGCAGCGCGTCCGCGAGCACATTGCTCGAAACGAAGCCGCCTTGCAGCATCCGTGCGAGCATCGCCTCCTCGATCGGCGTCGGCACGACGTCGGGATCAAGACCGATGTGCCTGAAGAACACGCGGTACGCCGCTGGTACCGGTCGCTGTCGCAGGTTGATCGCATCCGGCCCCGCCCAACGGTCGGAGAGCGCATTCAACCGTCGCCGCAGGGCCGGCGGCGACGCGCGCCCGGAGTGGGCCAGCACGGCGGGCGCGTGCACGAGCGACAGTCCCGGCAGCTCCGCTTCCACCTCGCGCTCGCACCAGCCGCGGATCGGCTCGACGTGCTCGGCGCTCCGCCCATCCGGCGAGCCACTCCGTGGCCCCTGGTTCACGACGCCCCTCTCCAGCCGCGTGCGTGCGACTCGGCAACCAGCGACGCAACCCGCGCACGCAATTGGGCGAGCGGCGGTCGCACGAGCAGCGGTCGGCTCTGCACCACACCTCCGGGATACGCGAGCGTGATCTGGGGACAGCTCGCGACTTTGTACACCCCGACGAGCGTGCCTTCTTCGTCGATGCCAACTGGGAAGCTCAAGCCGTCGTGGTAGACGAGCTTGCGCAACGCCGCACGATCGCCCTTGATCGAGACCGCCGCAAAGCGCACACCGGGAAAAACCGGACCGAGCGCCCGCATGTCATCGAGTATCCGCTGGCAGCCGCCCACGTCAACGAACAGCGCCAGCACTAGCGGACCGCCTTCGTAGAGCTCGCAGATGTTGAGGATCCGCAGTCCCCGCACCGCGCACGCCGGGCGGTTCCCGTTCGCGCCTTCGTCGGCGCGCTTGGCGATATTGGCATCGCCGCGCAGATCCCCGGTGACGAGCGGGAGCGCGAATGGAGGCAGCCTCGCCCCCACGGACACACCCGTCGCTCCGTTGGGCTTCGTGAGGATCGTGTTGAGCGTAATCAAGGCAAGGATCACGAGCGCCAGCAGCCCTACCCAGCGCGGGGTGCGGCTCATCGGACCGAGGGACGGGCGCGCAGGCGCAGACCGGCGCGGCGCGGCAGACGGCGCATAAGCTCTCCCGGCTCAGCCAGCAGCAGCGCCGCGGGCAGCGCGACGAGCACGCCCAGGAGTGAGACGCTCAGATCGATGAGCGTCACGATCCCAAAGTCGCGGAGCATCGCGATGTCCGACAGCACCAGCACGCCGAACCCAACGATCGCGGTGATCCCGGATGCCGCCACCGCAGCCCCGGTATGAGCGTAGGCGCGGCGCAACGCATCCGCGAGCGTGTAACCGGCAAGCCGCTCCTGGCGCGTGCGCTCCGCCAGCAGCACACTGAACTCCGTTGAGATCGCAATCACGAGCGCGCTGAGCGTGACCGACATCGGGTTGAGCGGGACACGAATCGCGAACACGATCAGCGCCGACCAACCCGTCGCGAGGACGACCGGCAGCAACGGCGCCAGCGCCCGGCGGCGGTCACCGCGGAAAGCCGCGAGCAGGACGAGCGCCGCGGCCGCCAGCCCCGCGAGCAATGTCAGCACGCGACGCCACGGCGAGGACACCGCTGCACCCGATTGCGCGGCTAGCACGGGCAGCCCCACGAGCTGAACATCGACCCCGCGCGGCGGATGCAGGTCGGCACGCATCGTTTCGATCACGCGCTGCTGGCGATCCAGGGGCATCAACCGGATACCGAACGCCAGCGTCGCCGCGCGTCGGTCGGGGGTGAGCACGTCCTGGGAGAAGTACGACGGGATCGCCGCAAGCAGCCCACCGATCTTGGCCGAGGTGAGCTTCGCCTTGGTCTTGGCGCCCTGCAGCGAGCTGGTCGCGAAGAGGTCCGGCAGCGAGAACGCCGGGCACAACAGCGCCTTGCCGCAGCCGCGCGTCGTGCTGTAGCCGAAACGGCGCAACACGGAGCGCTCGTAGGAGCTCATCCATTCGATCGTCGCGGGCTTCGCAACATGCGAGCCGGAGACCATCAGGTCGATTTCGCCGCCCACACCCGAAGCGCGCTCCAAGGCAGCGAGGTTGCGCAGCGAGGACATGCTTTGCGGGACGAGCTTTTCGAGATTCGTCTCGACATGCGTTTGTGTATCGAGACCCCAGCCCAGCACGGCCAACGCCAGGCCAACGCCGAGGACACGGCCTGGGCGACGCACGGCGTGGACAAGCGCGGCCCTCGAGAGCAGACGCGTGGCGAAGTTCTCCCGCAACAGCTCACGCGCGCCGCGCCAGGACAACCGCAGCCACGCCACCCCCGCCACAAGCGCATGGGGAGTGTGGGGTGTCCGCGAAGGACCCCGCCGCGCGCGCACGCGTGCGCGGCGGGCCCCGAGCACGAGCACCGCAGACCCCACACCGAGCGCGCATGCGAACGCGATCGCGATGCCGAACACCAGCAGCAGCCCAAAACCACGGACGGTCGGGACAGGCGAGAGCTCGAGCACGAGCAGCGCCGCTCCGCCCGCGGCAGCCGCGGCAGCGATCGTCGGACCGGCCCACGCGGCGGCTCGAGGCGCAGCATCCTCGACAGGCAGGCCCTCCGATTGCGCCTCCTGCACGCGCGACTGAAACTGGATCGCGTAGTCCACCGCGAGCCCAACGAGCACTGGCAAGACCGCGACCTGCGCGACAGTCAAAGAGGCACCTACAGCCGACAGCGCCCCAAACGTCAATGCGCTCGCAAGCGCAGCGATCGCGAGCGGCAGCAGGCGCGGGCGACCGCGGAACACGAGCGCGAGCGTGAGCGCCATTGCAAGCAGCACCGCGACGAGCAGCAACTCGATCGAATGCGTGATCGAGCTTGTGAGGTCTGCGACAACGACGGGCTCGCCCGTCACGAGGTAGTGCTCGCCGTGCCGCAGGCGCCACTGGGGCATCGCGACAGCCCGGCGAATCAGCGCGATCGTTCGCGAACGCTGCGCTTCGCTCAGGCCGGCGCGCATGCGCACCGAGATCAGCGCGGATTCGCGGCTCGGGAACAGATAGGCGAAGCGCTGCTTGGGTGTCCCCGGCGACGGCGCCGCGCTGTCGAACGCGACACGCGCGACGAAGCTCGGGTCGCTCACCGTTGGCGGGGCGCTGAGCCCGTACTCGACCCCCAACAGCTCAATTTCCTGGGCGTAGCGTTCAAGCGTCAGCTTGCTCGCTTCGGCACCAAGGCTGTGTGCTTCATCGATGCTCAGCCCCCGCGCGCGTGCGGCGCGATAGACGGCGTCCCGCAGCTCGCGCGCGCGGCGCTCGGCACCTTCACCGCGTACCGCGAGTTGACGATCGATCTGTTCGGCGGCCTCGTTGAGGAACGTACCGGGACCGACGACGACCTTCACGGTGTGCAACCGCCCAAGCTGCCCGCAGGGACCACTCCGCCCCCCCTCGCGTACCAGGCCCGCGGCAGGGACGTTGCCCGAGAGACAGCCCTCCAACCCCACGAGGCGACCGAGATCGGCGCTCAGCAGCATCCGCTGCAGATCGCCCTTGACCATGATGTCGACCGGCTCTTCGCCGAAGGAGCGGTAGAAGCGCTGCGTCGATTGATAGGACGAACTGGAGCGCCCGACGAAGGTGTCCGTCGCGGCACTCGGGCGCAGCGCAAGCGCGAGTGCCGCACCCGCGAGACCCAGCACGGCGGCAAGCGCGAGCACCGCCCACGGCCTGCGTACCGCGCGCGCCGCGAGCGTGGAGAGCACTCGAGCTACAGACATCTCACGAGGCTAATCGATTGCTCCGTCGGCGCAGCCGGTAGCACCGGCCGACGCCTCTACTCCATGCCGAGCGGTCCGGCCGAGTCGCCGGAGAGGAACTGCCGGACGAACGGGTTCTCGGAGTCAAAGAGCTCGGCTGCGGGACCCGACTCGACGATGCGCCCGCGCCACAGGATCGCGATGTACTCGGCGACGCGACGAGCACTGAGGATGTCGTGGGTGATGACGACGTAGGAGCCCCCGTTCTCAGCGTGGACTTCCTTGATGAGCTCACACAGCAGCGCCGTGCGCACAGGATCGAGTCCCGAGTCCGGCTCGTCGAAGAGCACGATCGCCGGGTCGAGCACGAGCGAACGAGCGAAGCCGGCGCGCTTGCGCATCCCGCCAGAGAGCTCATTGGGCATCTTCTCGCCGGCATCACCCAGACCGACCTCGCGCAGGCGGCGGTTGACAATCTCGGCGATCTCCTCGTCGCCCTTCTCGGTGTGCTGGCGCAGCGGGAACGCCACGTTGTCGTAAAGGTTCAGCGAGCCAAACAGCGCCCCGTCCTGGAAGAGGACACCGAACTTCTTGCGGGTCTCAAAGAGATCGTCGTCGGAGAGCGCGGGGATCGACTGGCCATCGACGATCACGTCACCCTCGTCGGGGTAGAGCAGCCCGACGATGTGCTTGATACAGACCGACTTTCCGGTACCGGAGGGACCAAGAATCATCGAGACCTGGCCTTGGGGCAAGCCGAGGTTCAGACCGCGCAGGACGTGGTTGGAGCCGAAGGACTTGTGGACGTCGATGAACTCGATCGCGTCGGGGACTTCTGTGGGGCGGTTGACGCCGGTGTGGAACTGGAAGAGCTCCTCCTCCTCGGCTGGGTCCTGAGGGCCGGGCTTCTTGGTCGCCATGCTCAGCCTCCGATGGGGGCGCGCGGATTGGCGCCCCAGAAGACTTGTGTGCCGACCATCCCGATCAGGTGCACCAGCACAAGGTTGAGCACCATCGACTTCGCCGTCGCCGTACCCACGCCGACCGGCCCACCGCTGGCGTTGTAGCCGTAGTAGCAGCCGACGAGCACGATCGCGGTGGCCATGAACATCGCCTTGATCAGGCTGAAGATGAAGTCCGGCGGGTTCTGGAACTGCCAGAAGATCAAGAAGTAGCCCCCGGAGGAGACCACGCCGACCTGTTGGACGACGGCGATGTAGGACGCCAAGAAGGCGCCGCCGATGCCGGCGAGATACATGAACGGCAGAACCAGCCAGGCCGCGAGCAGGCGGGTCGCGCAGAGAAAGGTGACGGAGTCGATCCCCATGACCTCCAGCGCGTCGATCTCGTCGGAGATGCGCATCGCGCCGAGCTCGGCGACGATCCCGGTACCGACCTTGGCGGCCATCATGTAGCCGAACGCGTAGGGGATGATCTCGCGCAGATCGCACCACGCGGTGAAGACTCCGGCGTAGGCCGGCGCGCCCTGGGCCTCCAAGAAGTAGGCGCCCTCGATCCCGCACTCGAGGCCGAGGATGAACATCAGCGACCAGATGATCAGCGTCGAGGAGATGATCAGGATCCCCGACTGGCGCAGTCCCTCGCCGAAGAAACGAAAGACACGCAGACCCCAGACGTCGCTGACGACGTCGCCGGAGAAGCGCCCGATTACGCCGATCGACGAGAACAGTTCGCGCGGCAGTGCCAGCAGTTCGTTCATCGCTACTTGATCACCAGGATCTGCGGGTGTGTGGCCAGCAGGGTCTGCGTGAATGTGTAGTCGAACGCGAAGATCGCCAGGAACGAGACGACGACGGCCTGGTTGACGGCGCGCCCGACGCCCTCGGCGCCACCGGAGGCGGTCATGCCCTTGTAGCAGCAGACGATCGAGATGATCGCGCCGAACAGGACCGTCTTCAGCGCCGAGCCCCACAAGTCGGTGGTGGAGGCGTTGGCGAAGAGGTTGTCCCAAAAGGGCCCGAGCGGCTGGCTGTAGACGAGCTCGGCGACGATCCCGCCGAACAGGCCGAAGAGGACGGCGTAGACGTTGAAGAGGCCCGTCACGAGCATCAGCGCCAGGAAGCGAGGAACAACGAGGTTCTTGACCGGGTCGACGCCGAGGACCTGCAGGGCGTCGAGCTCCTCGCGGATCTTGCGCGCCCCGAGGTCGGCGGTGATCGCGGTTCCGGCTACGCCGGCGAGCACGATCGCGGTCACGTTGGGCCCGATCTCACGGATCGCGGCGAGCACGAAGATCCCGCCGAGGCGGTCCAGGGCACCGAACAGCGAGAGGAAGTTGGCCGCCTGCAGGCCGGGCGCGGCGTAGCAGATGCAGACCGTGGAGATCAGCAGCGGGAACCAGCACAGGCGCAGCGCGAAGAGGAACTGCGAGACGAACTCGCCCCCGTATGGGTAGGGGGGACGCAGCGCGGACATGATCGTCCTGCCGGTCAGGATCATCATGTCCCCTACTTCCTCGATGAAGTTCCTCGTTGGGAGGAACGCTCGCTCGGCGGCACTGCGAACCACTCGCTACCCCTCCTCGGGTCGACGGCCGGCAACTTTGCCTGCGAGATAGAACTCTACGCGATGTGGCGACGGCGCGCCACCGGCCAGCGGCACTGGTATCGTGAGCTCGCTGTGAGGGGGAGTCGCGTGCCAACGATCCTGCTGCTCGGAGCGAGCGCCTTGACGATCGCGATGGCGAGCGGCTGCGGCGAATCAGCCCACCAGGACGCCTCCGAACCGAAAGGCGCGTTCACGGTCCAGGTCACGCGCGCAAGCTTTCCCGAGCACCAGGCGGTCTCCAAGCCCGAGCGGCTGGTGCTGAGCGTCCACAACCCGAGCAGGCGCACCGTGCCCAACGTGGCGGTGGCGGTCAACTCGTTGGACTACGTCTCGAACTACCCGAACCTCGCGGCGCGCCTGCGGCCGGTGTGGGTCGTGGACAACGGCCCGGGGCCGATCGCCAAGCCGCCAGTCGAAACGGTTGAGGTCGACGCGCCCGGCGGCGCGACGACCGCGACATACAACATCTGGGCCCTGGGCTCGCTGGCGCCCGGTGCGACCCGCAGCTTCGTGTGGCGCGTGAGCCCGGTGAAGGCCGGAGTGCACCAGGTCCGCTACCGCGTGTTCGGGGGCCTCAACGGCAGGGCCCGCGCACAGCTCGCGAGCGGCCGCGTGCCGGGTGGATCTTTCACGGTGGCGATCGCAGGAAGCCCGCCGCGGCGCCACGTCAACCCGCAGACCGGCAAGGTCGAATTCGGGGTCTACTCGCCGAGCTCCTAGCCGGGTTGGCCCGCTGTCGAAAGATCGCGGGGCTGATTTCGCCAGTCGCGTGAAGTGGGGGACGCCGGTTCGGTCTACGATGCATGGTCGGCCGTGCGGACCGGCGGCAGCACGGGTCGGCGTTCGCATTGGCCTGTGCCGGAAAGACTCCGCCCAACAGACTCCAGGAGGAACAGAGACTACCCATGCCCAGGACTCGCCAGCACAACGTGATAGCGGCGCAGTGGAGCGCCAACGGCAGCGCGCTCGGCTCGCCGGACCTCACCCTTCCCGGCAACCAGGTGTTCGCCTCGAACGTCTTCGGCCCGGTGGTGCAGCGCCAGCGCCTGCCCAAGCACGTGTACAAGGCGCTGCAGAAGACGCTCGCGCGCGGCGAGGCGCTGGACACATCGCTCGCCGACGCCGTCGCGCAGGCGATGAAGGACTGGGCGATGGAGAAGGGCGCGACGCACTACACGCACTGGTTCCAGCCGCTGACTGGCTCCACGGCCGAGAAGCACGACTCCTTCTACGGCCCGACGGGCGACGGGACGGCGATCGCGGAGTTCTCCGGCAAGGAGCTGATCCAGGGCGAGCCGGACGCGTCTTCGTTTCCGACCGGCGGGATCCGCGCGACGTTTGAGGCGCGCGGGTACACAGCCTGGGATCCGACCTCGCCGGCATTCATCCTGGAGAACCCCAACGGTGCGCTGCTGTGCATCCCGACGGCGTTCACGTCGTGGACCGGTGAGGCGCTCGACCACAAGATCCCGCTGCTGCGCTCGATGGACGCGCTCTCGGGCGCGGCGATCGGGGCGCTCGAGCTGCTGGGCGTGGAGGACGCACGTCGGGTCTTCACGACGGTCGGGGCCGAGCAGGAGTACTTCCTGATCGACGAGCAGTACTACTTCGAACGGCCCGACCTGCTGACGACGGGCAGGACGCTGTTCGGCGCGAAACCCGCGAAGGGTCACGAGCTCGACGACCACTACTTCGGGTCGATCCCGGAGCGGATCCTGGCGTGCATGATGGAGACCGAGCGCGAGCTCGCGAAGCTCGGCGTCCCGGTGAAGACGCGCCACAACGAGGTCGCGCCGAACCAGTACGAGATCGCGCCGATCTTCGAGAACTCGAACGTGGGCTCAGACCACCAGCAGCTCACGATGCAGGTAATGCAGAACGTCGCGCGGCGCTACGGCCTCGTGTGCCTGCTGCACGAGAAGCCGTTCGCCGGGGTGAACGGGTCGGGCAAGCACAACAACTGGTCGATGGGCACCGACACGGGCATGAACCTGCTCGAGCCCGGCGACACACCGCACGAAAACCTCCAGTTCCTGTTCTTCTGCGCTGCCGTCATCCAGGCGGTCAACAAGCATCAGGCGCTGCTACGCGCGTCGATCGCGAGCCCCGGCCAGGACCATCGCCTGGGCGCCAACGAGGCGCCACCGGCGATCATCTCGATCTTCCTGGGCTCGGAGCTCGAAAAGGTGTTCGCGGCGATCGAGGCCGGCAAGGCGCAGACGTCCAAACCGGGCTCGTTCTTGGGTTTGGGCACGCCGGTGCTGCCGCCGCTGCCGCTGCACGGCGGGGACCGCAACCGCACGAGCCCGTTCGCGTTCACGGGCAACAAGTTCGAGTTCCGCGCGCTGGGCTCGAGCATGTCGCTGGCGCTGCCCAACACGGTGCTGAACACGATCGTCGCGGAGGCCATCGACGACCTCTCGGCGAAGCTCAAGACCGCGCTGAAAGGCTCGGGGGCCAACCTCGAGAAGGCCGTCGCGAAGGTCGTAAAAGACAGCTACGCGGCAAACAAACAGGTGGTGTTCGGGGGCGACAACTACTCGGAGGCATGGCACAAGGAGGCCGAGAAGCGCGGCCTCTACAACCTGCGCTCCACGCCCGACGCGCTGCCGTGGCTCGTCGAGAAAGGCACGGTCGCGCTGTTCAAGAAGTACAAGGTGCTCTCCAAGCGCGAGCTGGAGTCGCGCTACGAGGTGTTCACCGAGCAGTACGCGGTGAAGCTCAACATCGAGTCCGAGACCGCAACGACGATCGCGCGCACGATGCTGCTGCCGGCCGCCGTGCGCTACCTCAACGAACTCAAAACGAGCGGCCTGGAGGAGCTGATCGGCGAGCTCGAGCCGCTCGTCAAGGAGCTCCACTACGCGCTGCTGAAGCTCGAGGACGCAAACCTCGCCGAGAACCAGCCAGACTCCCACGCGCAGAAGTGGGCGCTCTACATGCGCGACACCGTGGTCATCGCGATGGACGACGTCCGCGACGTCGCGGACCGTCTGGAGAAGCTCGTGCCCGACGATCTTTGGCCGCTGCCGAAGTACTCGGAGATGCTGTTCATCAAGTAGTCGATTGCAGGGGCTCCGCCGGTCGACGGGCTGGCGGAGCGCTGCAGACGCCATGTCACATGATGAGCAGCTCGAAAGCGAGCCTTGCGCGCCGGACGCGGCTGGATGGAAACGAGGCCATCAACACAGCGTCTTCTAGTCCCAGACGCTGCTCGCAATTGCGCAGCCATATTCGCTCGCGGCCTTTTAGCTGGCCTGCCATCTGCCTGGGGTCATCGATGAGCGAGAGGAGCAGAACAAGGTCCGCGCGCTGCGCGTCGGGATCCGCGTGCACGAGGATGGCGCGGCTCTTAATGAGCACCGCTCCCAACAGCGTCGGGCGGTAGACACGTACGCGTATAGAGTCGATCTCGACATCGACCGTCTCGGTTCGCTGGAGCGCCTGTGTCCCGCCGGGAATCTGGACGGTGCGGATGTTGCCTGCAATTGCGGGGTCTCTGCGCAGGCCCTCAGGTGCAAGCAGGTCAACGACCAACTCGCCGCGCCGCCAGCGGTGACTCGTGCCGTCGATCGGCGATGGTAAATCGAGCTGGAAATCATCCGCCTCCAGTGCCCGCGCTATCTTCTCGATGGTCTGCCGGCGTGCGTTGGCAAGTATGTCTATGTCGGTCGTCACGCGCACGCTGGCATCTCCGGCCTCGTAGGCGTGTAGTTGGACCATCAGTCCACCGACGAGTGTCCAGCCTTCCGGCAGCACCGTAGATGCCAAGCGGCCGAAATTTCTCCACAGGCTTGCTGATTCGGGATCTTTCGGCACGACCTTGATCGGGTTAGACAAAGGCATCCCGATCCCGGTCGAGTCGAGCTGCCTCTTCATTAGCCACCCGCCGAACTCGTGCGTCTGGATGTTCTGCGAGATCAGTGAGTACGGCCGCCTTCGGCGCGATGTGACGATGCAAGCCAGCCCACAGCTCATCAGAGACTGGACGGAGGGTTACGTTGCCCTCTCCACCCGAGAGAAGGCCATGATGAGACACCACGCGCTCTAGCGCGCTGACCGGCACATAGGCTTCGACCTCTTCACCGCCATGCAGGCCAAGCCTGTGCGAGCCAGCGGCACTGACTCCGGTGAGCATCAGGTCCGGAGAGCCCAGCAGACGCGTCAACTCCGACGCGTGTGCAACAAACGCGTACCGCTCAGCCCGACGTCCGAGTTTGCGAAATGCCCATCTCAAGCCACGCTCACGAAGTGTGACTGCCACTCGACGCCGCACCTTCGGCGAGCCCCACTCAATCGACTCCATTGAGGCCATAAGCAGCAGCATCCAGGCACTCTCCGGGTTCAGTGGGCGCCCTCCCTTACTGCTGTCGACCGCGACGCGACGAGCGAGGGACTGCACCGGTATCCACCAGACACCCGCAACCTTCTCGGCCTCGATCGCACCGGCCGAGATCAGCGCTCGTACGCGTTTGTCGCTTACGCCTAGCCGGAGAGCGGCGTCGCTTGCCGGCAGCGAAGGAATCGAAATCGTCGCCATGGGAAAAACTATAGCGCAGGCGCAATAGATTTGGTCGGCCGACATCAACCGCCAAACCAAGTGCGCCATGCGCGCCGCGCCCCCACGAGCACCGTCTCATACCCCATCTCAAACGACCCGCCGAGCGAGTCGATCACCTCGGCGACCGCGGCGAACAATCGCTCGCGTCGCTCTGACGCGAGCGCGCGGTGGTCGCTGTGGGTGCTCAGCTGCCCCAGCCAGCCGGCTGTGTCGTAGCGCCGGCTCCACGCAAACCGCTCTACCTCCGCCGCCTCGAAGCGGCGTGCGGCCGCGATTCCCTCGATCGTGGTCTCGATGCGTGCGTCGCTGTGCCCGAAGAGAACCGAGTACTTCTCTATCAGACCGATAGCGACAACTGCAGCCGCACCACATTGCCGCTCGGCGTGGACCGGATCTGAACGAGATCGCAGAGCTGATTGGCAAGCCACACGCCACGGCCACCGGACCGTCCGAGACTCGGGCGCCGACGCCCGACGAGCGGCTGCTCGAAGCAGCCGCGGTCGCGGATGTCGCAGCCGATATGCCGTGCGTCGCGCCACAGCGTGATCGTGCCGCTCCCCCCTCCGTGCAGCAGGCTGTTCGTCGCAACCTCGCTCGCGGCCAGCACGAGCCCTTCGACCCGCGCCGCGTCGAGCCCGGCGTCACGAGCGTGCTCGGCGACCATCGTGCGCAACTTCGCGAGCTGCCCGCCCTCGAAAGACAGGCCCGCAGTGACGCCGCTGGGAGCGGCGAGCTCGCCGGCGAACGGCCCATGCGGAGGCGGCCCGACGTAGGCGTCACTCTCGCGGGGGGAACCGGCACCGCAGAGCCATGGGTGGTTGTGCTCGGCGCTCCTCAGCACCCGCTCGTTGAGCTCGCTCGTGTTGTATGGACACAGCAGCGACCACGCCGGGGCGTCCGCGAAAGCTAGGTTGAGCAGCGCCTCGTGACGTTCGCACTCTTCGAGCTCCGGCGCGCTGCGGCCGGCCCAGATCGGTTCGCCCACGCCACGCACGCCTCGTCCATTGGCGAGGTGCGGATCGACGAAGTCGTGCCAGACAGAGATGATCCGCGCCGGGTTGCGCCCGAGCTCCTCCATGTCCACGAACTGGATCCGATCTCCCTCGCCGTTTAACTCGCCCCGCAGCACCCGCAGACTAGAGCGAGGCATCGCGACGAGCATCGCCTCATCCGCGTCGAGACCCGCCCGCAGAAACGGAAGGATGCCCACGAGCAGCTCGTCGGCGTTGGCGTAGAAGAACGCTTCGTGTTGGAACACTTGACCATCTATACCCGCGTGATGCCCACAAGCAACAAAACCTCCGCGCACTTGACGCGCCGCCTTGACGGCCGCTGCCCCACGACTAATGTGCAAACACATGAGCGGCCCCGAGCTCGGTCTTGTCCTGTCTGTCTTCTTGGCCTGCACCGTCGAGGCGGTCGAGGCGCTGACGATCGTCCTCGCAGTCGGCACGACGCGCAGCTGGTCCTCGACACTCTGCGGCGTAGGCGCTGCGACAGTGGCGCTCGCCGTGAGCGTCGCCGCGCTTGGGCCGGCATTGACAGCACTACCGATCGATGTGTTGCGCCTCATCGTAGGCGGCCTGCTGCTCGTGTTTGGCTTGCAGTGGCTGCGCAAGGCGATTCTCAGGGGCGCCCATCTGAAGGCGCTCCATGACGAGATCGAGATCTTCGGCGAACAGGCCGAAGCGGCGCGCGCAGCGGGTGTCCCGCCAGCGGGCTTCGACGGCTACTCCTTTGCGATCGCGTTCAAAGGGGTCCTGCTAGAGGGACTCGAGGTCGTCTTCATCGTCCTCACGTTCGGCGCCAACCAGCACCGCGTCGACCTCGCCGCGGCGGCCGCCGGCGCCGCGGTTGCGCTCGTCCTCGCCGTCGGCATCGCCGTACACGCCCCGCTGGCGCGCGTGCCAGAGAACGCGATGAAGCTGACCGTCGGTGTGATGCTGAGCTCATTCGGGATGTTCTGGGGCACCGAGGGCGCCGGCGCATCGTGGCCGGGCGGCGACGCCGCGCTGCTCGCGATCGTGCCCGCCGTCGCCCTGCTCGTACTCGCCGCGATCGAGGCGCTCCGCCGAGCGCCAGCTGCGGTGCATGCAGCGGAACTCGCGGCTCGGGAGCCTGCATGAGAGCGCTGCGCTCCGCTTCACTCGCGGTCTGGGGGTTCCTCGTCGGCGACGACTGGCTGACCGCGCTCGGCGTCTGCGCAGCGCTGGCGCTGGTCGCCGCAATCGCGGCACTGGGCATCGCGGCGTGGTGGGTGTTGCCGCTCGCTGTACCCGCCCTGCTGTGGCTGTCGCTGCTGCGTGTGATACGTCGCGGCCGTTCTGGATAATCGGAGACCGCGCCTGCCCAACATCTGCGGCGTGCTCACCGGGGAGCCATGTGAGAAAGCTCTCACAATCGCCGGTCCGCGATCCGATCGCGGTGTAGCCTCCCGGCAATGAACGCCACCACGTTGCGCAAACTGGTAGTGCCCGCGGTAGTCGTCGGGATACTGCTGATCGTCGTCGCGATTATCTACTTCGTGACCCCTGAGAAGTCACTGCCCTCGTTCTTCCCCGGCCACGCCTCAGCGTCAAGCGCGGAAGCTAACCACCACCACAGCAAGCACGGCATCGCAGCCCTGATAGTCGCACTCGCGTGCTTCGCGTTCGCGTGGTTTCAGACCGGCCCCAAAACGCGTACGGCCGGACCTGACCCAGCCGGCGGCTGACTGTACTCAGAACGCGAACACGAGCGTGCTGACAACGCCGAGCCCGATGCAGTAGAACCCGAACGGGCTCAAGCGGTTGGTCTCGAAGTAGCGAAGCAGGAACTTCACTGCAAAGAACGTCGTCACCGCCGCACAGCCGGCGGCGACCGCTGCCGGACCGCGCACGCCGTTGCCCTGCGAGCCGAACAGTTCGGGCAGCTTCAGCGCGGCCGCCGCCAGTATCACGGGGGTCGCAAGCAGGAAGCTGTAGCGCGCCGCATCCTCGTTGGAGAGCCCCGAGACCAAGCCGCCGCCCATCGCGAAGCCCGAGCGCGAGATGCCGGGTATCAGCGCCAGCGCCTGTGAGGTCCCGACCGTTATCGCCTGGCGCCAGTGCAGTTTGGCGATGCGCACATCGGCGTCGCCGAGAGCGTCGCCGGCTCGCGGCGGGCGCCTGCGCAGCCGCTCGAACACCAGCAGCGCGACGCCGTTGACGATCAGGAAGGCCGCGGCGATCGATGGCGAGGCGAACAGTTTGCGCAGCGAGTCCTGCAGCAGCAGACCGATGATTCCCGCCGGCACGGTGCCTACCACCAGCAGCCAGCCGAGGCGCGCGTAGGTGTCGTCCTCGCGAACCTCCCGCATCTTCAGCGAGCGCAGGATCCCGCCAGCGATCTTGATCCAGTCGCGCAGGAAGAACAGCAGCAGCACGAGCGCCGTCGCGAAGTGCGTCGCGACGAGGAACGTCAGGAAGAACTTGTCGTTCTGATGGATGTGCCAGCCCGCGAGCCCCGGCAGGATCACGGCGTGGCCGAGGCTGGAGATCGGGAACGGCTCGGCCACGCCCTGCGTGAGGCCGAGGATGATCGCTTGGAAGTAGGAGATTGGATGGTGCATCGGCGCGAAAGCTTATGGCCTGGCTCGGCAGCGACGATGCTCCGGCAGGCCCAAGGCGGCTTCCCCGCCCGGCGGCCCCGGCGTCGAGGACGATGTTCACTGCTGCCCGAGTAACGGAGACAACCCCGCAAATCTTCACGCGCCGTTCACAGAATTGTACCCGGCTCGTTACAAAAACCTGGGCTTTGCAGCCGAATCTTCTTTATATGAATGCCACCGCCAGCCGTGTCGATTTGCACTGCCACTCGACCGCGTCGGAGGTCTCGCGACTCGGCGTTCAGCGCGCCGCCGGGCTACCCGAGTGCGCGACCCCTCCAGAGGAGGTCTACGAGCTCGCCAAGCGCCGCGGAATGGACTTCGTCACGATCACCGACCACGACACGATCGACGGCGCGCTGAGCATCGCAGACCGCCCCGATGTCTTCATCTCCGAGGAGCTCACCGCCCACTTCCGCGGCGAGCCCCAAGCGGTGCACGTGCTCTGCTACGGCATCACGCCCGCCGACCACGAGTGGTTGCAGGCCAACCGTGGCGATGTCGAGGAGTGCGCCGCCTACATGCGCGAGCACAACATCGTGTGCGCGCTCGCGCACCCCTACTACACGGTCGCCGCGCCCCTCACCGCTCGCCACCGCCGCCGGCTGGCGGAGCTGTTCGCGATTTGGGAGGTCCGCAACGGCGCCCGCGCCCGCGAGCTCAACCGGCCGGCCGCGATCTACGTCGGCACCCGCGACGGCATCGGGATCGGCGGCAGCGACGACCACGCCGGCGTCGACATCGGCCGCACCTACACCGAGACTCCGCCCGCGTACACGCCGGCGGAGTTCCTCGACCATCTGCGCGCCGGCCGAGCCCAGGCGCGCGGTGAACAGGGCAGCGCCGCAAAGTGGGCGCACGCGGCGATCGCGCTCGCGGCCCGCGCGCTCGGCAGCGGCCCGCACGCGGGCGAAACAGACGTGGACAGGCAGGGTGACTGCAGCCACCGGGACGGTCGGGATCCGAACCCCCGTGCGGTGCTGCGGATGACCGAGCGGCTGCTGCGCGAGGGCGACGCGCGCCACGGCGCTGTCGGCAGCGAGCCGCTCGTGTCACCCGTCGAGGCCCGCCGCCTGCTGCGCGCGTGGCTCGCCGCGGTCGGCCTCGACGAGCTCGACGAGCGCGGCTTGATCGCGTACATGCAGGAGGAGAGCTTCACCCACGCCGACCTGCAACGCCGCGCCTGCCGCGCACACGAGCACAAGCTGCGCGGCGCCGTCGAGACCGTCGTCCACGCCGTCGCCGCACCGCATACCGACTCAGCCGACGCTGAGGAGCCCCAGGGCGCGATCGATGTCGCGGGCGCTGCGACGGCGATCTTCGAGGGCTGCGTCGCGGCGATCCCCTATGCGCCCGCCGCGGCGTTCTTGGGCAACGAGAAGGCCAAGCTCGACTCGCGCGAGGGCGAGCTCCCGCGCGTCGCGATCATGGCGGACGGCATCGGCAGCACCCACGGCGTCTCGCGCACGCTGGAGGAGATCCGCCAGCGCGGCGTCGCGGGCTTCGAGATCGAGGTGATCGGCACCGACCCCAATGTCGATCGCCGCCTCTCAGCGGTCGCTGAGATCGACGTCCCGTTCTATCCCGGGCTGCGCATCGGAGTACCCAGCCTGCCGGCCGCGGTGCAGACACTCGCGGAGGGCGCCTTTGACGCGATCCATGTCTGCTCGCCCGGCCCCGTCGGCGTCGCCGGTGCGCTCGTCGCGCGCGCGCTCGGGCTGCCTTTGATCGGCAGCTACCACACAGAGCTGAGCGCCTACGCCGCGGAGCGCTCCGGACAGCCGCACCTGGCAGCGGTCACGGCATTAGCCGTGCGCACCTTCTACGGGGCCTGTGACCTCGTGCTCTCCCCCAGCCCCGCGTCCGATGACGCGCTGCGCGCGGCCGGGATCGGCTCCGAGCGCATCGCACGGTGGGACCGTGGCGTCGATACGACACGCTTCGATCCGGCGCTGCGCGGCCAGATACAACTGCCCGGCGAGCTCAACGTCCTATACGCAGGCCGGATCACGGCAGAGAAGGGGGCCGACCTGCTCGCCGACGCGTTCCTCGACGCGCACGCGCGCGACCCCCGCTTGCATCTCGTGCTCGCCGGCGGCGGCCCCGAGCAGGAGCGCCTGCGTAAGCGCGTCGGCGCGCAGCACGCGACGTTCCTCGGATGGCTGCAGGGGACTGCGCTCGCGCAGGTCTACGCGAGCGCCGACATCTTCCTGTTC
>DASXOX010000037.1:0-25826 GCA_036493975.1 Solirubrobacteraceae bacterium | reverse complement strand
CGTTCGCCCCCTGGCGCGGCTCGCGGGCGCACTGGGAGCTGATGGAGGCGATCACCAACACGGTGCCGATCGGCGTCCTGCTGCGCGACCGCGACGGCGGGGAGGTGCGTGTGGGACGCGACGGTGAGCCGATCGTGCGCTATGCGCTCTCGCCATTTGACACACGTCACCTGCGGACCGGCTTGGACGGCGCGGCGCAGCTCCTGGAGGCGGCGGGGGCGCGAAAGATCTTCTCCTCGCACTCCAAGTGGGTCTCCTACTCACCGGGCGCCGGGGGACCGCGCAGGGGCGCGGCGGGATCGCGCGCGGCGTTCATGGCCGACGCGGACGCCGCGGGATACGGGCCGGGACAGCTGACGCTGGGCTCGTTTCACATCATGGGGTCCGCGCGGATGGGAGGCTCGCCGGCGAGCTCGGCGTGCGACCCGACCGGCCAGTGCTGGGACGCGCGCGACCTGTACGTGTTCGACGGCTCGAGCTTCCCGACGGCCTCCGGTGTGAACCCGCAGATCTCGATTCAGGCGATCGCGCACATGGGGGCGCGGGCACTCGCGGCGCGGCTGGGTTGAGCGCGGTGCGGCTAGGTTGGCGCGGCTAGGTTGAGCGCGGCGACGCTAGGTTGAGTTCACGGGCGGGTCGGCGGCTGGCAGCAGCGGGACGAGCTGGCGCATACGGGCGATGCAGCGGGGGCAGTAGTCGATCGACATCTGGGGATGGCGCTGGCGCAGGCCGAGGCGGCACTGGGGGCAGCAGAGCATCGTGCCGGGGCGGTGGCGGCGCGGGGAGAACGGGGGATGTGCCGATAACGGCGCGTGGGGAAGGAGGGCTGTAGTGGTCATGGGCGCAGTCTGTGGTCTTGGTTCAAGCGTGGCCTAAGGGCTCCTGAAGGCCTACGTAAATTCGATCTCTCGCATATCGGCGGGGCGCGGGCGGTACGTGAGCCCGACGCGCCCACTATTGTCGTGGGCGATATGCCTGCAATTCCGATCAACATTGCTGATCTGGTCGGTGAGACGCCGCTCGTCAGTCTGCCGAGGCTGCTGGGGGAGCCCGAACGCGATAGCGGGACGGAGCTGTTCGCGAAGCTCGAGTCGCGCAACCCCGGCGGCAGCGTGAAGGACCGCATCGGTGTCGCGATGATCGAGGCCGCCGAGGCCGAGGGCCGCATCGAGCCCGGTCGCACGACGATCGTGGAGGCGACGAGTGGGAATACTGGGATCGCGCTCGCGTTCGTGTGCGCCGCGAAGGGCTACCAGCTGGTGTTGACGCTGCCCCAAGGCATGAGCCGCGAGCGCGAGAGTCTGCTGGCGCTGTATGGGGCGCGCGTAGAGATCACCGAGTCGCTGGGGGGCATGAGCGAGGCGGTCGCGGCGGCGCGCGAGCTGGCGCGCTCCGAGGATGTGTTCCTGCCGGACCAGTTCTCCAACCCCGCGAATCCCGAAGCGCACCGCCGCACGACGGGCCCGGAGATCGAGCGCGCTTTGGACGGCCGCCTGGACGTACTGGTCGCAGGCGTAGGCACGGGCGGCACGATCACAGGCGCCGGTGAGTATTTGCGGGGCTGCTGCAACCCGCAGCTGCGGATCGTCGCGGTCGAGCCGAGCGGCTCCGCGGTGCTCTCCGGAGAGCAGCCCGGCCCGCATCGCATCCAAGGCATCGGCGCGGGATTCGTGCCGCCCGTGCTCAACCGCGAACTACTCGACGAGGTGATCGCGGTCTCCGACGACGACGCGATCCAGACCGCGTGGAGCTGCGCGCGAAGCACAGGTCTGCTTGCGGGCATCTCCGGCGGAGCGGCGCTGTGGGCGGCGCTGCGCGTCGCCGAGCGCGCGGAGTCCCGCGGTCGACGGATCGTGGTGGTCGTGCCCGACTCGGGCGAGCGCTACGTATCGCAAGCGTTCTTCGCGCCGTAGGCGAGGAAATTTTGAATAGACCCCTTCGGGGTCGGGGAGGGGTCGCGTGGACGGGAGGCCACGGGCCGGCCGCTACGCTGTGGGCATGCTCGGCCTGGGCACTCTTGCGGGCGTCGCCAAGGAGCTGCGCCGAGATGTCGCGGCGGCGCGCGACCGCGACCCGGCGGCGCGTGGGGTGGGGCCGGCGGAGATCGTCGCGACGTGGCCCGGAATCCACGCGCTGCTCTCTCACCGTGTGGCGCACGCGCTGTATGAGTCGGGCGTACCGCTGCTGCCGCGTACGCTCGCGATGGCCACGCGCGCGTTGACGGGCATCGAGATCCACCCCGCCGCGCAGATCGGAGAGGGCCTGTTCATCGATCACGGCGCCGGAGTCGTCGTGGGGGAGACCGCGACGATCGGCAACGACGTCACGCTCTACCAGGGCGTCACGCTCGGCGGCACCGGCTTCGCCGCCGGCAAGCGCCATCCGACGGTGCAGGACAACGTCACGATCGGCTCCGGCGCGAAGCTGCTCGGCCCGATCACGATCGGCCACGGCGCGAAGATCGGGGCGAACACGGTCGTGATAACCGACGTCCCGCCCAACTCCACAGTCGTGGGGAATCCCGGCCACCCGGTGCGCGTCGAGGGCCGCCGCCCGGAGGGGCCCGACGCCGACTGGATCCATCTTCCAGACCCGATCGCCGAGGCCATCAAGGGACTCTCCTCCCGCATTGGCGCGCTCGAGCGCGCCGTCGGGGAGCTCTCCGGAGAGCACGTCGAGCCGAGCGCGAAGGTCACGCGGCTGCGACCCGTGAAGGGGCAGAACCCGGCGGGGGGCTAGGAGATCGCCTCGGTGGCGATCCTCGCGACCCCTCCCCGACCCCGAAGGGGTCCATCCAAATATCAATAGAAAACAGTGCGGCAGCGGTGCCGTGGCCTGGCCTTGTACTCCGGAGCCTGCCCGCGGTTCCACAGCCACACGTCGAGCAGCCGCGGCGGGATGCTCGTTCGCTGTGAGACCAGCTCGCATGCGTGCAGCGCGCACGCGCGGATCTCGCGCTCGGGGCCGCCGAGCGCCAGCACCTCGCCCGCATCGATGTGCGCCGCAAGCGCGTCGTCGTAGACCAGCACGCCCTCGCAGCGCAGGACGTGCGGGACGAGGTTGTCGGCGAAGATCGTCAGGCGATCGAGGTCGGCGAACTGCGCGACGCCCGCGAGCGCGAGGTCGCTAGCGACGATCTGCGCGCGCTTGTAGAAGCCGCGGTCCTCGAACATCGCCATCCCCGCGGTCGCGGATCGACCCGCGAGCGCTTCGGCCAGGCGCTCCGCCGAGCCTCCGCACTCCGCGACGAGATCCAGTGCGCGGCGGTCGCCGAGGAAGCGTCCGAGCTCGCGCAGCGCCTGCGCGTAGAGGCTCATCAGCTCGAGGTCAGCGGGCTGTCCGAGGATCGCCGCGATCTCGCGCGTATCGAGGTCACGCAGCCACGCGGCGGTCGGCGGGCCGTGAGCGCGGACGTGGTCGGCGAGCGCCCACGCGACGGTGAAGTAGCCGCTCAGCGTACGGCCGTGCTCGCTGCGCTTGCGCAGCAGCCCGAACCAGCCCGAGCCGAAGTTGATCGCGTCGAGCGCCAGCAGATAGTCGGCGACGTCCGCCGCCTCGCCCTCCAGGTAGTGGCTCTCTGGGTCGAGCGTCGCCGGCGGCAGCGACGTGCCGGATGCGAGCGCGGGATCGGCCGCGAGCGCGCCCACGGCGGCGTCGTCGATGCGCACAGATCGCGCCTGCGCCGCGATCTTCGCGCAGTTCGAGCGGACCTCGTTGAGCAGGGCCATCGCCGACACGGTAGAGCGGGCGCGCTCGATCTGTCTTCAGCGACCCCGCCGCGCGCGCGTCCGCGCGCGCGGCGGGATGCGGCAAGGAAGTGCCGGTGCGCCAACCGGGGCCGCAACTATGCTGGTCGAGATGGCCGCGAACCCCCACGCCGAGCACCTCCAGGAGCTGCTGGAGGGACTCAACGAGCCCCAGCGCGAGGCGGTTACGCACGGCGAGGGGCCGCTGCTGATCCTCGCCGGCGCCGGCAGCGGCAAGACGCGCGTGCTGACCCATCGGCTGGCGTTCCTGATCTACACCGACCAGGCCCAGGCCGGCGAGATCCTCTCGATCACATTCACCAACAAGGCCGCCAGCGAGATGCGCACGCGTGTCGAGCGTCTGCTCGGCCGTAGCACGCGCGGAATGTGGCTGATGACCTTCCACGCCGCCTGCGCGCGGATCCTGCGCGCCGAGGCGCAGCGTCTGGGCTACACGCGGCAGTTCACGATCTACGACCAGGCCGACGCGCGGCGCCTGACCAAGCGCTGCATGGACTCCGTCGGGGTCGACCCCAAGCGCTACACGCCCGCCGCGATCCACAACCAGATCTCCTCCGCCAAGAACCGTCTGCGCGACGCCGACACATACGGCCAGGAGGCTGCTTCGCCGTTCGAGGAAATGATCGCCGAGGTCTACCGCCTCTACGAGCGCGACCTGCTGCGGATGAACGCGATGGACTTCGACGACCTGCTGCTACGCACCGTCAACCTGCTCGAGCTCTTCGGCGAGGTCCGCGAGCGCTACTGCTCGACGTTTCGCCACGTACTCGTCGACGAGTACCAGGACACCAACCACGCGCAGTACCGCTTCCTGCAGCTGCTCGTCGGCGGGGGCCGGCAAGCGCCCGAGCGCGGCGAACGCGTGCGCCTGCCCGGCCATCGCAACCTCGCCGTCGTCGGCGACGACGCGCAGTCGATCTACGGTTTCCGCAACGCCGACATCCGCAACATCCTCGACTTCCAGGAGGACTTCCCCGACGCCCGCGTCGTCAAGCTCGAGCAGAACTATCGCTCGACCGGCACGATCCTGTCCGCCGCTAACGCCGTGATCGCGCACAACCGCGGCGGGATCGCCAAGCGCCTGTGGAGCGATCTGGGGGAGGGCGAGCCGATCCACGTGCGCGCGCTCGAGGACGAGCACGCCGAGGCGCGCTTCGTCGTCGGCGAGATCGAACGCCTCGTCGACGAGGGAGCCTCGCGCACAGAGATCGCGGTGCTCTATCGCACGAACGCGATGTCGCGCGTCCTGGAGGACACGCTCGTGCGCCGCGAGATCGCCTATCAGGTGATCGGCGGCACCAAGTTCTACGAGCGCGCCGAGATCAAGGACGCGATCGCCTATCTGTCATGGCTCACGAACCCGTTCGATGTCGTGAGCTTCACCCGCATCGTCAACTCCCCGCGGCGCGGGATCGGGCAGACCTCGCTGGGGCGGATCGTCGCGCACTCCGTCACCGTCGGGGTCTCCGTTTGGGAGGCCGCTGCGGCACCGGATCGGATCGCCGGCCTTGGCGCCGCCGCGGTGAAGGCGCTGCGACGGTTCATGGGCACGATGGAAGACCTCCGAGTGCTCGCCGGCTTGCCTTCGCCGCACGGACCGGCCGAGGCAGTGGCGGACGCGGCACCAGACTCGGCGGTGAGCGACGCTGGCATCGCGCGAGGCGTCCCAGTCGGGGACCTGCTGGAAGCCGTGCTCTCGCAGACCGGCTACATCGAAGCTTTAGAGGCCGAGCGCACGATCGAGGCACAGGGGCGCGTCGAGAACCTCCAGCAGCTCGTCGAGGTCGGGCGCGAGTTCGACGCCTCCGCGGAGGCCAGCCAGGACACGCTCGACCTCTTCCTCCAGCAGGTCGCGCTTGTCGCCGACGCCGACACGCGCAGCGACGACGAGGGCCTTGTAACACTGATGACGCTGCACAACGCCAAGGGTCTGGAGTACCCCACGGTGTTCATCACCGGCTGCGAGGACGGTGTCTTTCCGCACTCGCGCGCGCTGGACGAGGGGGGCCTGGAGGAGGAGCGCCGCCTGTTCTACGTCGGTGTCACCCGCGCTATGCGCCAGCTCTACCTGACCCACGCCCGACGTCGTGCGATCTTCGGCGCGCAGGCCTACGGCCTGCCGAGTCGCTTCCTGGCGGAGGTTCCGGCTGAGCTGACCGACGGCGTGCCCGAGCCCGAGATCGTCGTGAGCGCCGCACGCGGAAATGGAATGCCCACCCGCCCGGGTCTGTTCGGCGCGAGGCGCTCCGGCGACAGTTCGCCGCGCGTGTCCCGCGGGAACGGTGCCGGGACGCAATCGGGCGGTGACTGGGCTGCCGCAGCGCGGGCCGGCGCCGAGCGCGCGCGGGGCGGCGGGGAATCGTTCCGCCTAGGCGAGGACATCATGCACGCCGCCTTCGGCGAAGGCGTCGTCACTGGTGTCGAGCCCGGCGGGGTGATCGTCGTGCGCTTCGCCGGCGACGGCTCGGAGCGCAAGCTGATGGCGGAGTTCGCGCCCGTCAGCCGGCGGGGGTAGGCGCCGATCGGAGGCGCTGTCGCCGAGGCTTAGCCAGCGCGCGGGATCGCCGCGACCGCCGCCTTCGGTCCGAGATAGGGAGCGAGGTGCTTGCGTCGATTACCAGCCGCGTCAATGCGCGACGCGGGACTCGTGAGCTGCACGTACACCCAGCTCGATCGCATCATGTTCGTTGAGCGCATTGCGCTCCTGGGCCTGGCGAAGCAGCGCGAACCCGAGATCGATGTGCGCGAGATCTTCGATCAGCTCACGGTCGCTGCGTCCTGGATGGCGAGCGCGCAGACGCTCAAGCAGGCTCGTCTCGATCTCAATCGACGTCGTTACGGCTGGCGCAACCACCGTCTCAGTGTACCGTTGGCGTTGCGACGATCGGGGTCACTCGACAGCCGGTCCTTGGCATCGAGCCAGTAGAGCAGGGGGCCCATCTCTTCGTCGCTGACGTACGATCCCGCGAGATGCCCGCAACGCTCATCGACGGCAAGGCGATCGCTGCGCGCGTACGTGCGCGCGTGGCCGACGAGGTCGCTATGTTCGCCGCCGAGACGGGCCGCCCGCCGGGCCTCGCGACGGTGCTGGTCGGCGAGGATCCCGCCTCGGCGGTGTACGTCGGTGGCAAGCAGCGCGCGTGCACCGAGGTCGGGATGACCCCTTTCGACCGCCGGCTGCCCCTGGACGCCTCCTTCGAGCAGGTGGCTGACTTGCTCAGCGAGCTCAATGCCGACGACGCCGTCAGCGGCATCTTGTTGCAGCTGCCCCTCCCCGTGCACCTCGACGGCTCGACGCTCACCGGAATGATCGACCCCGGCAAGGACGTCGATGGGCTCACGCCGGTCAACGCCGGGCGGCTCTCGCAGGGCCTTCCCGGCCTACGGCCTTGCACCCCGATCGGGGTGATGGAGTTGCTGGCGAGCATCGAGGCCCGGCTCGAAGGCGCCGAGGTCGTCGTCGTCGGGCGCTCGAATCTGTTTGGCAAGCCCATGGCGCAGTTGCTGCTGAATGCCAACGCGACCGTCACCGTCTGTCACTCCCGCACGCGCGACCTGCGCGCGGTGTGTGCGCGCGCGGACATTTTGATCGCCGCCGTCGGGCGTCCGCGCCTGGTCGGAGGCGACTCCGTCAAACCCGGCGCGGTTGTGATCGACGTCGGCATGAACCGGCTCACCCCGGAGGAGGTGGGCAACAAGAGCGGGCTCGTCGGGGACGTCGACTTCGCCGCCGCCGCCGAGGTTGCCTCGGCGATCACGCCCGTGCCCGGTGGCGTGGGGCCGATGACGATCGCGATGCTGCTTTCCAACACGCTGCAGGCTGCGCGGGCGCAGGCCGGGATCGCTGCGTGAACTGGCACAGGTGCGCGGCCGACCAAGCGCGCAATCCGCGCGTCGTCGTGATGAGATGTCAGGCGATGTCGAGTCGAGAACGCCGATGAGCCTGCGTCGCCTGCGCTCCGGGGAGCTGATCGCGCTCGCCGGCGCGATCTGTCTGATCGTCTCGCTGACGCTGTTCTGGTACGAAACCCCGGGCGGCAGCCTCGATGCGTGGGACACGTTCGGTGTCGCCGTCGCCCTGTTGATCCTCGCCGCCGCCGGCGCGATCGCGCTGGTGTTCGCGACCGTCACCGAGCGCACCACCGCGATCCCCGTGGCCGCCGCCGTGTGGAGCACGCTGCTTGGGATCGTCGCGACGATCGCCGCGATCGTGCGGCTGCTGGAGCGCCCCCAGCACGCCACCGCGCTGTGCGGCGGCGCCTGGCTCGCGTTTGTCGGCGCGTTGCTCGTGCTCCTCGGGAGCTGGCAGTCGATGCGCGACGAACGCCCGCAGCTGTACCCGCCGCAGGACATCGAGGCGCGGCCACCGCCCGCGTGAGGGCGGAGTCGCGGCGCGGAGGCTCGTGTGCGCGGCCGGTGGCGACCGCGCACGTAGAATGCGCGCCGTGATCGATCGCGAGCAGGTACTGCACGTCGCGCGCCTCGCGCGCCTGCGTCTGGAGGACGATGAGGTGGAGCGCATGGCGAGCGAGCTCTCCGCGGTGCTCGACCACATCGCGAAGATCTCCGAGCTGGATCTCGACGACGTGCCACCGACCTCGCATGTCGTCGAGGTCACCGGTCGGTTGCGCGCCGATGAGCCGCGGCCGTGCCTGCCGCGCGAGGTCGCCCTCCAGCAGGCCCCCGCGGTGCAGGACGACGGTTTCCTCGTTCCCAGCCCCCAGGCGTAGGCGGAGGGGACGTCGGCGAGCGATGCAAACGGGCGACCCAGCGATCATCGAGCTCACCGCCGCACAGGCGTCCGCTGAGATCGAGGCCGGACGGCTCTCCGCGGGCGAGCTGTTCGATGCCTACCGCGCGCGCGCTGCGGCGGACGAGCTGAACTGCTTCACGTGGGTCGCCGACGGCCCGCCCGTGGGCGACGGCGCTGAGCCCCCGGGCCCATCCGCGACGCATGGCTCCGATCGGCCGCTGCGCGGCGTGCCGCTCGCGGTCAAGGACCTGTTCTGTACCGCGGGCGTGCCGAGCCAGTCGGGCTCGCGGATCCTCGAGGGCTACCGCCCGCCCTACAACGCCACGGCGGTTGCACGGCTCGCCGCGGCTGGAGCGCCGTTGTTGGCCAAGACCAACCAGGACGAGTTCGCGATGGGCTCATCCAATGAGAACTCGGCATACGGCCCCGTCCTGAACCCCTGGGATCGCACACGTGTACCCGGCGGCTCCTCCGGAGGCAGCGCCGCTGCTGTCGCCGCAGGCCTCGCGCCGTGGGCGCTCGGCACGGACACCGGCGGTTCGATCCGCCAGCCCGCCGCGTTGTGCGGGATCGTCGGGCTCAAACCGACGTATGGAGCGGTCTCGCGCTACGGCATGATCGCGTTCGCGTCCTCGCTCGATCAGGCCGGCCCGCTGACGCGTGACGTCACCGACGCCGCGCTGCTGCTCGGCCACATGGTCGGCCGCGACGAGTGCGACGCGACCTCGCTGGAGCTCCCCGCGCCGATCGCATTGCCCAGCGCCGAGCGCCTGGACGGCGTGCGGCTGGGCGTGCCCGTCGAGCTCAGCGGCGAGGGTGTCGAAGCCGGCGTGCTCGACGCTTTTCGCGCCACGCTGCGGCGCGCGGAGGAGCTCGGGGCGAGCGTGCAGGAGGTGCGCCTGCCGCACGCCCCGCACGCGCTCTCGGCCTACTACGTGCTCGCGCCCGCCGAGTGCTCCTCGAACCTCGCCCGCTTCGACGGCGTGCGCTACGGGCGCCGTGCACAAGACGCCGAGGACCTGCTCGACATGTACACCCGCACCCGCCACGACGGTTTCGGGGCCGAGGTCAAGCGGCGCATCATGCTCGGCACCTACGCGCTTTCGGCCGGCTACTACGACGCCTACTACGGCCGCGCGCAGCGAGTCCGCACGAAGATCGTGCAGGACTTCGAAGCGGTCTTCGCGGATGTCGATTTCGTCGTCACGCCGACCAGCCCCAGCGTCGCGTTCGGGCTGGGGGAGAAGACCGGCGATCCGTGGTCGATGTACATCAACGATTTCTGCACCGTGCCGATGTCGCTGGCGGGGATCCCGGCGATCTCGATCCCCTGCGGCCTCTCCGATGGGCTCCCGGTCGGGTTTCAGATCGCGGGGTCGGTGTTCAGCGAGAACCGCCTGCTCGATGCGGCCTACGCGCTCGAGCGGGCGATTGGGTTCGACGGGTCCGGAGTGCGGGTATGAGTAGCGAGGAGCAAGACCCCGCCGCGCGCGTACGCGCGGGCACGCGCGCGCGCGGCGAGGCCGATACGGCGGGGATCGCAGACGCCATCGATTACGAGCCCGTCATCGGCCTGGAGATCCACGTGCAGCTGGCGACGGCGACGAAGATGTTCTGCGGCTGCGGGCTGTCCTTCGGCGAGCCGCCCAACACGCGCACCTGCCCGGTCTGCCTCGGCCTGCCCGGCAGCCTGCCGGTGGCAAACGCGCGCGCTGTGCACTTCGGTCTGATGATCGGCCTGGCGCTCGGCTCCGAGCTCGCGCCGCGCTCGATCTTTCACCGCAAGAACTACTTCTATCCCGATCTCCCCAAGGGTTACCAAATCTCCCAGTACGACGAGCCGCTGTGCCGTGGCGGGCAGCTGGGGGAGGTCCGCATCCACCGCGTGCACCTGGAGGAGGACGCCGCCAAGCTCGTTCACGTTGGCGCCAGCGGACGCATCCACGGCTCGGACGCCTCGATCGTTGACTTCAACCGCGGCGGCACGCCGTTGGCGGAGATCGTCACCGAGCCCGACGTGCGCTCGGCCGAGCAGGCCGGGGAGTGGCTGCGGCTCCTGCGCACCACTATGCGCCAGCTCGGGGTCAGCGACGTGAACATGGAGGAGGGCTCGCTGCGCTGCGACGCCAACATCTCGCTGCGCCCCGCCGGCGCGCAGGAGCTGGGCGTCAAGACCGAGCTCAAGAACATGAACTCCTTCCGCTTCATCGAACGCGGCATCCGCGCCGAGATCGCCCGCCAGGAAGGGATCCTGGGAAGTGGGGGGCAGGTCGTGCAGGAGACGCTGCACTTCGATCCGGCGTCCGAGCGCATCACCTCGTTGCGCTCCAAGGAGGAGGCGCACGACTACCGCTACTTCCCCGAGCCCGACCTCGTGCCGGTCGCGATCGACGCCGCGATGGTCGACGCGGCGCGGAGGGAATTGCCAGAGCTGCCCGCGCAGCGTGCCGCGCGCCTGGAGCAGGAGGTCGGACTGAGCGCCGAGACCGCGCACCTGCTCGCGTTCCGCTCGGAGCTCGGGGAGTACTTTGACGCCGCGCTTGCCGCCGCCGGTCAAGGAGAGGGAAGGCAGAGCGCAGTGCCCGCCGGCGGGCCGGGCCCTGCGGGCGAGGAAGCGCAGGCGCTGGCGAACTGGGTGACGGTTGAGCTCCCCAAGCGGCTTGGCGCGGACGTCAGCCCGTTGGAGTCGAACGTCACGCCGCAGGCGATCGCGACGATCTCGGCGATGGTCGCGGGCAAGGAGATCAGCGTGGGCGCCGGGCGGCAGGTGCTCGACAAGCTCGTCGCCGATGGCGGCGAGCCGCGGGCGATCGTCGAGGAGGAGGGTCTTGCCGCGATCGACGGCGGCGAGGAGCTCGCGGGCATTGTCGCTGCCGCACTCGCCGCCAACGCGAAGGCCGCCGAGAACATGCGCGCCGGCAACGCCAAGGCGATCGGTCCGATCGTGGGCTACGTGATGCGCGAGACAAAAGGCCGCGCCGACGGCGGCGAGGTCACGCGGCTCGTCCACGAGCAGCTCGGCATCTGAACATCTGAACATCTGAGATACCGCTGCCTGCGACATCTTGGACTCCGGGCCAAAGGCAGATCGGCCCGCGCGCGCCAATATGCTCGTCATGAACGGTCCATCCCACAGCTCACCGGCATCCTCCTCGCGGCGCTTCCTGCTGCTGCCGGAGGACGGCGCGGACACCTCACCCCAGCGACCCCAGGTTCGTCGCTACCGCCTTGCAAGCATCGGGCGACGCAGCGGACTGAGCGGCACAGATCTCGCGATGGCGCGCATCGCCGGCGAGCTCCTCCGCGCCGGTCGCGCCGGCGGGTAGGCGCTCCTCGCAAAGACCTCGCCCTGCGGTTCCCCTCGATCGTGGACAGGCGGGATAGGCGGGCGCGGCCGGGCAGGGCGGTGGTTCCTGCCCGGCCGCGCCTAAGATCGCGGTTTCGGGCTGTTCGAAGCGCCTGGAATCCGATGCCCTTCCCTCGGACCGATGGACCGTCTACGCTGATCGTATGAACGAAACCTCCTCCAGCTCTCTCGGTCGGACCGTTCTCGCCGTGCTGGTGCTCGCGGTGGCGCTGTGGGTGCTGCTGCACTTCGTGATCGGCATCCTCGCGGCGGTCGCTGGGATCGTGGTCATGGTGCTCGCGGTCGGCGCGGTCATCTGGGCGCTGCGCGTCATTCTCTAGGGGGCCGGGTGCGCTGGGCCGCCGCGCCAAGGCACCGAGCCGTCGACCCGTCTTCCTGGGGTGGGCGCGCGTGAGCTACGTGCTGATCGCGGCCGGCTTCGCGCTTGCCGGTGGCTATGTGGGCCGGATCAAGGGCGGCTCATTCCTGCTGTGGTTCACGATCTCGGGCCTCGTGCCCGTGCTCGGCCTGCTCGCGGCGATCCTGCACCGCGTCGAGCGCGACGAGCTGCGCCGCCAGTGCCCGAGCTGTGGGCGCGTGACGACGATCTATGACGCGCTCTGCACGCGCTGCGGGGCGGAGTTGGAGTACCCGGAGGTCGCGATCGCTCCGGAATCTTGGGAGCAGCGGCCGGCCGCGCGCTCGTAGTCTCGCCCGCGCGCACCGGCGCGGCATATGGGCGCTGGAACGGGTGGCGCCGTTAGGGAAGCCGAACCCGCGCGCCCTCTATAAATCACCCAATGGACGCCGACGCGCCTACCGTTCCAATGCCTTCCAGCGTGCTCTCCCGCCTGATTCACCGCGCGGGCTTCGAACACGAGCGCGACTTCGTGCTGCGCGTGGTGCAGCCCGCGCTGGTGGGCTTGATCGACGGAACCGTGTCCTCGCTGGCGCCGATCTTCGCGGCGGCGATCGCTTCGAACTCGCACACCGCGTTCGTCGTCGGGATCTCCACGGCGCTTGGCGCAGGGGTCAGCATGGGCATCTCCGAGGGGCTGTCGGACACAGGGGAAGCGACCGGGCGCGGGACACCCTGGGTGCGCGGGAGCATCACCGGCGGCATGACCGCGCTCGGCTCGATCTTCCACACGCTGCCGTTCCTGATCGCCAACGTCCACCGGGCGCTCCTCGTCGCCGGGATCGTAGTAGCCGTCGAGCTGATCGTGATCGCGTGGGTGCGCAAACGCTTCCTGGACGTCTCGCTGCGCTCCTCGCTGGTCGTCGTCACGCTGGCCGGCGCGATCGTGCTCGCGATCGGCGTCGTGGTCGGCTCCTCGTAGGCCCGAAAACCCACTGGTAAACTGGCCTTTCCTGGTTCTCGAATGTTCGGAAAGGAGGTCGGTTCATGCGCGCGGTTGACGCATTGATGGCATGCCTAAAGGCGGAGGGCGTGGAGGTCGTCTTCGGGCTGCCCGGCGGCGCGAACCTGCCGACCTACGACGCGTTCGTGAACGCCGGCATCCGCCATATCCTCGTACGCCACGAGGCCGGCGGCGGTCACGCCGCTGAGGGTTACGCGAAGGCGACCGGCAAAGTCGGAGTCGCATTCGCGACCAGCGGCCCGGGCGCGACGAACCTGATCACCCCGATCTGCGACGCGATGATGGACTCGGTGCCGGTCGTGTTCATCACCGGCCAGGTGCGCACCGAGCTGCTCGGCACCGACGGTTTCCAGGAGGCCGACACGATCGGGATCACGATGCCGATCGTCAAGCACTCGTTCATGATCCAGCACCCCTTGGAGATCCCGCGCGCTATCCACGAGGCGTTCTTCCTCGCGCGCAGCGGGCGCCCCGGGCCCGTCCTGGTCGACGTCCCGCAAGACCTCTCGCGTGCGGAGATCGAGTACGAGCCGGTGACCGACATCCGCCTGCCCGGCTACCAGCCGACGCTCGAGGGCAATCAGAAGCAGATCCGCCAGGCCGCGAAGGCGCTGGCGGCGGCGCAGCGACCGGTGATCTACGCGGGTGGCGGCGTCGTCAACGCGGAAGCCTCCGCGGAGCTCGTCGCGCTCGCGACCAGCGACCGCTTTCCGGTGACCTGCACGCTGATGGGCCTCGGCGCGTTCCCGGCGCGCGTGGGGGGGAAGGATGGGGTTCTCGGCGAGCAAAATCCCCAATGGCTGGGCATGCTCGGAATGCACGGCACGCGCGCCGCGAACTACGCGATGGACGAGGCCGACCTGATCTGCGCGGTCGGAGCGCGGTTCGACGATCGCATCACCGGCAAGCTCTCGGAGTTCGCGCCGCGTGCGAAGTTCATCCACATCGACGTCGACCCGGCGGAGATCTCCAAGAACGTGCCCGCCCACATCCCGATCGTCGGTGACGCCAAGCACGTACTCGGAAAGCTCGCGACCGAGTACCGCGCGCTAGGGGCCGACCCGGCGCGCCTGGAGGGCTGGTGGAGCCGGATCGAGGGCTGGCGCGAGAAGCACCCGCTGCGCTACGAGGACAGCGCCGACTCCGAGATCAAGCCGCAGTATCTGATCCAGGCCCTGCACGAGGCCACGGGCGGCGAGGCGATCGTCTCAAGCGACGTCGGCCAGCACCAGATGTGGACGGCGCAGTACTACGACTTCCCCGCTCCCAGGCGCTGGATCAACTCCGGCGGCTTGGGGACGATGGGCTTCGGGTTGCCCGCCGCGATGGGCGCCGCCGTCGGGTGTCCCGATCGCCTCGTCTGCTGTGTGGCGGGAGACGGTTCGGTGCAGATGAACGCGCAGGAGCTCGCGACGTGCGCTCAGGAGGGGATCCCGATCAAGGTGTTCATCATGAACAACGGCTACCTCGGCATGGTGCGCCAGTGGCAGGAGCTCTTCTGGGACGGCAAATACAGCCACGTCGACATGGGCTCCTACCCCGACTTCGTCAAGCTCGCGGAGGCCTACGGCGCGACGGGTATGCGTTTCGAGGACAAGGGCACGCTGGTGGCTGACATCAAGCGTGCGATCGAGACCGACGGCCCGGTCGTCGTCGATGTGCGCGTGACGCGCGAGGAGAACACCTACCCGATGATTCCCGCCGGCCAGGCCGCGCGCGAGATGGTGGGGTGAGCGTCATGGGCGAACCAGCCACCAAGGACACGCTCAGCCTCGCCGAGCTCGAAGCCGCCGGCAGCCTGCGCACGGGGCGCAAGCACGTGCTGTCGATCCTCGTGGAAGACAAGTCGGGCGTGCTCACACGGATCGCGGGACTGTTCGCGCGGCGCGGCTTCAACATCGACACGCTCACGGTCGGGCCGACCGACGACGAGCGGATCTCGCGCGTGACGCTCACGGTCGACGGTGCGATACACCCGATCGACCAGGTCACCAAGCAGCTACACAAGCTCATCAACGTTCTGAAGATCCGCGACCTCGACCCGCAGGACACCGTGTCGCGCGAGCTCGCGATGTTCAAGGTCGCCGCCGACGGCGCGCAGCGCGGCGAGCTGATGCAGGTCACCGAGATCTTCCGCGGCAAGGTGGTCGATGTGACCAAGCGCTCGGTGATCGTCGAGATCACCGGCACGACGGAGAAGATCGAGGCGTTTGAGAACATGGTCCGCCCGTTCGGGCTGGTCGAGATGATGCGCACGGGTGAGATCGCGATCTCGCGCGGCCGCGGGGAGACGTGAGGAGCGCCGCACAGCAGCGACGCGAGAGCGCATTCGCGCTCAGCGAGATCGACCGTGGCCAGCTGCAGGCGCGTCTGGAGCTGGCGGTCAAGCGCGCCCGGCGTAGCGGCGCACCGACGCTGGCGACGCTGACGTTAGCGCTGCCCGCGACTGTCGATCCGAGTGCGGTCGTGTGCGCGTCGCGGCGCCCGCGCGAGCCGTGGTTCCTCTTCGAGCAACCCGAGCGAGCGGGTGCGGCGCTGGCCACACTTGGGGAGACCGCCTGTCTGACGGCGGCCGGGGCTGAGCGCTTCGCGACGGTCGCCGACCGCTGGCGCGCGCTGGCGGCAGCCGCAGTGAGCGATCCGCCAGACAATCCCGACCGCTTCGGGCCCGTGGCGGTCGGCGGGTTCGCGTTCGCGTCCGACGGCGGCTCAGATCCGGCGTGGAGCGGATTCGAGCCCGCCTCACTGGTCGTGCCCGAGGTCGCGCTCAGCCGTACCGAGCGCCGCGTACGGCTGACCGTCTCCGCGCTGGCGTGTCCCGACGACACTTCAGAGGAGCTGCTCGAGCGTTTGCGCAGCCGGCTCGACGAACTGCGCGAAGCGCCGCTCGCGCTGCTGGACCCCGCGCCGACGGGGCGCTATCGAGTAGCGAGCGCAATGCCACCGGAGCACTACGAGGCCGCGGTCGCGCGCGCGGTCGAGAAGATCCGCGAGGGCGACCTGGAGAAGGTGGTGCTGGCGCGCGAGGTCCAGGTCCACGCTCCGCGCGAGCACGACCCGGTGGCGGTCTTCGGGGTGCTGCGCGAGGAGTTCCCGGCATGCACCGTCTTCTGCGTCGGGCGCGGCGACGCGAGCTTCGTCGCGGCCAGCCCCGAGCTGCTCGTGCGCCGCGAGGGCCACCGTGTAAGCACACTGGCCTTGGCGGGCTCGATGCGCCGCAGCGCGGACCCGGCCGTCGACGATCACCTCGGCGAACAGCTGATGCACTCCGACAAGGACCGCGAGGAGCACGAGATCGTGATCCGGCGCATCGAGCGCACGCTGCGCCCGCACGCGCTATGGGTGACCGCGACGCCCGAGCCGGCGCTCGTGAAGGTCGCCAACATCCAGCACCTCGCGACACCGATCCGCGCACAGCTCGCGCAGCCGCTGGATGCGATCGAGCTGCTGGAGTTGATGCACCCCACGCCGGCCGTGGGGGGTGAGCCACTGGCGCGTGCGCGCCCGTTGATCCCCGCGCTCGAGGGCCTCGACCGCGGCTGGTACGCGGGCCCGGTCGGGTGGGCCGACGCGACCGGTGACGGCGAGTTCTGTGTCGCGCTGCGCTGCGCGCTGCTACGTGGGCGGGTCGCGCGCTGCTACGCCGGGGTCGGCGTCGTGCGCGACTCCGACCCCGCAGCGGAGCTCGCCGAGACCGAGGTCAAGCTGCAGGCGCTGCTGCCACTGCTGGCCGGTTGAGGCTGCCTCAGCCGGCTACGAGGACCAGCCGTACGACCAGCTTGCCGGGGTTGCCCTGCTCGCCGGGAAAGACGAGGTTGACGGTGTAGCGGGTGAGCTGTGCGGTGATCGCTTTGCTGCGAATCGCGACGGCGTGTCGCTGGGCGCCGACGATGCGCGCATTGGCGACCAGGATCCGCCGTCCCGCGGGAGCGTTGAAGACATAGGTGGAGTAGCCGGTGGAGCGCACGGTGCGCTGGACTTTTGGGACGAGCTTGTAGGTCTTGACGCTCGTTGCTTTGTGAGCCGCGCTGGGCTGTGCGGGGAGTACCCCGAGCGCCGACGCTGACGTGACGGCGAGCAGCAGAAGCGCGACGAAGGCGGCGGGCGCGAGGCGCATGAAGCGCGGGCCGCGACGCTTGAGGTTGATTCCCATCGGAAGCAGTCTACGCATTCGAACGGGCAATGGCGCAGCAAGCGCGCTGTCGGTCCGTTCGCGGTCAGTCGCTCGTGCCGAGTGCCCCCGACACGGCGTCCCACACGCGGCGGTGCAGCGCAAGGTTCTCGCCACGCTCGCCGCGGACCTCGATGATCGCGGAGCCCGGCGGGCGGGCGGTGAGCGTGCGCTCCAGAGCGGCGCGAAAGGAGGCGACATCCGACACGCGCTCGTGCCCGAGACCGTAGAGCTGTGCGGCGCGGGCGAAGTCGAGCCCTGTGGGGGTAGCGATGTGGCGGGTGTAGATGTCCTCGCTGGCGCGCGCCAGCGGCGCCGCGGCGACGGGAAGAAAATCGAAGATACCCCCGCCGCCGTTGTCGAGCAGGACGATCGTAAGCGCGAGCTCCAGGCGGCCGGCGGCGATCAAGCCGCCGATGTCGTGGGCGAGCGCGACGTCGCCGATCAGCAGGACAACCGGACCGAACCCTCCCACCTCGGTGTCGCCGCCGGTTCTGTCCGCCGCGGCGCCGAACGCGCTGGAGACGGTGCCGTCGATGCCGTTGGCGCCGCGGTTGCACAGCACGCGTGGCGGATCGGGTCGGACCGGCCAGAACGTCTCGATGTCACGGACCGGCATCGAGGACGCCACGAACAGCGTCGCTTGCGCAGGGAGCAGAACACCGAGCTCCGCGGCGACCGCGGGCTCGCTGAGGCCGGCCGCGGCGAGGACGCCGAGGATCGCCTCGGCGGCGCGCTCATCCGCGCTGCGCCACAGACCAAGCCAGTCGGGGGCCGCGCGTGGCTGTGGGGACAACTCGTTGGCGAGCTCATCGAGGGCGCCGGCGGGTTCGAGGGCGAGCGAGTGAGCGATCACGGACGCCGGGTCCTGCCAGGAGCCCTCAGGGTCGAGCTGCACCTGGGTGACGTCGCCGAGGCCCGCGAGCCACTGGCGCAGCGGCTTGGACGTCGGGAGATCGCCGACGCGGATCACGAGGTCTGGACGACCGCTGGTCGCGAACGAGTCGTCGCGCAGGAGCGCGTCGTAGTGAGCGATCGCGCACCCACCCCGCCGCGCGCCCGAAAGCGGGTCGGCCAGCAGTGGCCAGCCGGCAGCGGCACAGAACGCGGCGGCCGCGGCTCCGAGCGGGGCGGTGCGCTCGTGGCGCCCGGCGACAAGCACACCACGCCGGGCCGGCGCGACGAGCGCAAGCAGCTCTCGCATTGCGTCGGGATCCTGCGCGCGGGTCGGCGCGCGGCGCACGTACGGCGCGCCGTCGCGGCGGCCGGTACGCTCGGAGGGAAGCGAGTCCTCCTCGATGACGAGCGGCTCGCGCAGGGCGAAATTGAGGTGCACGACGCCGGGGCGCTCCTCCAGGGCGCGCCAGTAGGCGCGGCAGGCCAGCGTGCGAATCCAGCGCAAGCGCTGGATACCGTGCTCGCCCGCCGGGCCGTCCTCGCCGAGCTCATGGGTCCCGACCTCGAAGAACCACTTCGCGGCGCCCCCCAGCAGCTTGAGCTGGTCGATGGTCTGCCCGGCGCCGCTCTCGCGCAGCTCGGGGGGACGGTCGGCGCTGAGGATCAGCAGCGGCACGCCGGCTTCGTGCGCCTCGACCGCGGCGGGCAGCAGCTCGGCGACAGCGGTGCCGGACGTGCAGGTCACCGCGACGGGACGCCCCGATGCCTTGGCTAGCCCAACGGCGAAGAAGCCCGCGCAGCGCTCGTCGATATGCGAATGGCAGCGCAGGCGCTCCTCGCGCGCGAGGCTCAGGAGGAGCGGCGTGCCGCGTGACCCCGGCGAGGTGCAGGCGTCGCGCAAGCCACAGCGGGCGAGCTCATCGACGAAGGCGCGCAGCAGGAGGTAGGTGTCGGTGGGGGAGGACATTTTGGGGGTTCGCTCTATCGGCTCGCGCTCGCATGCCACCGTAGTCATAGGATCGAAGAGTGTCCGAGCCGCAGCCGCAGACAGTAGTCCTGCTGCACGGCTTCGGCGGCACGCACCGCTCCTGGGAGGGGCTTGTGGAACTGCTGCCGCCCGAACGCTACCGGCCGCTGGCGATCGATCTGCCCGGTCACGGCGAGCAGGCCGACGCGCCGCGCCCGATCACGTTCGATCGCTGCGTGGAGCGTGTCCTCTCACGCGCGCCGCAGCGCTTCGGCCTGTGCGGCTATTCGATGGGGGGAAGGATCGCGCTGCACGTCGCGCTCGCCGCGCCGCAACGCGTGTCGCAACTCGTGCTCGTATCGAGCAGCGCCGGCATCGAGGACGACGCCGAGCGCACCGCGCGCCGGCGCGCCGACGAGCGCCTGGCAGCGGGCCTCGAAGGAGAGCCCTACGAGCAGTTCATCGAGCGCTGGCGCAGCCAGCCGCTGTTTGCAGGGGAGCCCCCCGAGGTTGGCGCGCGCGCCCGCGAAGACCAGCGTCGCAATCGCCCCGACGCGTTGGCCGCCGTGCTGCGCGGGATTGGCACGGGCGCGATGGCGCCGCTGTGGAGTCGCCTGCCAGAGCTCACGATGCCCGTCACGATCGTCGTCGGTGAGCGCGACCAGAAGTTCCAGGCGCTCGGGCGGCGGATGGCGGGGTTGCTTGCGCACGCGCGCCTGATCGTCATACCCGGCGGCCATGGGCTCGCGTTGGAAAACCCCGCCGGGATCGCCGCGGCCGTGATGGTGGGCCGCCCTTAAATGAGCTGCCCCTAAACAACCGCAGCCACGCCGAGCCCTGGCGCGGTGGGCACCGCGATGCGCCCGTCGCGCACCGGTATGGGGTCATCCACGTCGGCGAACAGACCCAGCGTCGCCAGTCCACAAGCGGGCAGCGGGCCGCGTGATGCCAGCGCCGCCGCAGCGTGGAGCGCGGCTGCGATCCCCAGCGGGCCGTCGAGCGTCGAGGCCAGGTAGACCTCGGCGCCCGACGCGCGCACGAGCGCGGCGGCGGCGAGCAGGCCGCCGATGCCCCCGCAGCGGGAGATCTTCAAGCAGACCGCGTCCGCGACGCCCGCTCCCAGCGCGCCGTGCTCGGCGGCGGTCTCGTCGATCGCGACACGCGCCGCGACCCGCTCGCGAACCGCTCGCACCGCCTCCAGGCCGTGGGTTGGCTCCTCGACGAGCTCCAGTCCGACCGGCGCGAGCGCATCGATCGCGCGCACCGCCTCCTCGATATCCCACGCGCCGTTGGCGTCCACCCGCAGCGCTATCCGCGGACCCGCCGCCGCGCGCACCGCCGCGAGACGGCCGGCGTCATCGCCGATGCCGACCTTCACCTTCACGCACTCGTACCCCTTCTCGACCGCTTCCGCCGCCTGCTCGGCCGCGCCGGCGCGATCGGTCGCCGAGAGCGTCGCGTTGACCGCGACGCTGCTCGCCGGCGCATCGGTCAAGAGCGCCGCGACCGGGCGCCCCGCACGGCGTCCCGCGCGGTCCCACAGCGCGAGGTCGATCGCGGCCAGCGCGACCGGCTCGTCGCATACGCGTCGACACGCGTCCACGAGCTGTGCCCCGCTGCGTCCGTGTGACTGCATCAACACCGGTCGGTAGCTCTCCAGCGCTCGCTCCACGCGCTCGGCGCTCACGCCGTCGTATGCCTCCAGCGGCGCCGCCTCGCCGTAGCCCGCGACTCCGTCCTCCTCGTCGCGCAGCGCGACCGTGAAGAGCTCGCGCTCGCGCACCGCTCCGTAGGAGCTCACGAATGGACGCCGCATGCGTAGCGTGCGCCGGGTGACGCTCATCCGCATGGCGGTTCCTCAGCCGCCGATTCCGCCGCTCGCGAGGATCCCCGCGGAATAGAGCAGGCAGAAGACCAACTGCAGCATCCCCGTGCGCGCCAACGCGCCGTTCAGCGCGGGTCCGTCTACGCGTGTGCGCACGACGCGCGCCACCGCGACCGCGAGCGGCGCCGCGAGCCACGGCAGCAGCAGCCACGCCGTCATCGAGCCCAGCAGCCACGGCAGCGGAGCGACGAGGAACGCGACGATCAGCATCCCCGTATATAAGGCCCGCGTGTGCTCGCGCCCGAAGCGCACCGCCAGCGTGCGCTTGCCCGCGCGGCGATCGGTCTCGAGGTCGCGGACATTGTTGACCACGAGGATCGCGCTCGCCAGCAACCCCACGGGGACCGCGCACACAAACGACTCCCAGGGCAGGTGCTGCACTTGCACGAAGTACGAGCCCGCCACCGCGACCACGCCGAAGAACAAGAACACGAACACCTCCCCCAATCCTTCATATCCATAAGGACGGGGGCCTCCCGTATAGAGCACACCCGCGAGGATCGAAGCCGCGCCCACCGCCAGCAGCTCCCAGCCGGCGACCGCGATCAGGTAGATCCCGCACAGCACCGCCAGGCCGAACGTCACGTACGTCGCGATCAGCACCTGGCGTGGCGGAACCAGCCCGCCGGCCGTCACGCGCACCGGGCCGAGGCGGTCCTCGGTGTCCGCGCCGCGCCGCGCGTCGGAGTAGTCGTTTGACAGGTTCGTGCCGACCTGGATGAAGATCGCCCCCAGCAGCGCTGCGAGAAACGCCAGCGCATCGAAGTGACCGGCGCCCAGCGCCAGCGAGGTTCCGACGAGCACCGGCGCGATCGCCGCCGGCAGCGTGCGCACGCGCGCCGCCATCACCCAGATGCGCACCGCGCTCGCCCCGTTCGGGGAGCCGGTCGCCGTCGAGCGCGCTGTCGTGCCCGCCTCCATCGAGCTGCCGCTACGCCCGCCGCGGGAAGCGCGAGAAGTCCGGGCGGCGCTTCTGCTTGTACGCGTCGCGGCCCTCCTGTGCCTCCTCGCTCATGTAGAAGAGCAGGTTCGCGTCGTGCGCGAGCTGCTGCACGCCCGCCAGGCCATCCTCGGCCGCATTGAAGCTAGCCTTCAGCAGGCGCAGTGAGAAGGGGGAGAGCGCGAGCATCTCGCGACACCAGCCCACCGTCTCCTCCTCCAGGCGATCGAGCGGCACCACCGTATTCACGAGCCCCATCTCCAACGCCTGCTGGGCGTCGTACTGACGGCACAGGAACCAGATCTCCTTCGCCTTCTTCGGCCCCACGAGGTTCGCGAGCAGCCCCGCTCCGAAACCGCCGTCGAAGGATCCCACGCGCGGTCCGACCTGCCCAAAGCGCGCGTTGTCCGCCGCGATCGTGAGGTCGCACACGAGGTGCAGCACATGTCCGCCGCCGATCGCGTAGCCCGCGACCATCGCCACGACCGGCTTGGGCAGGCGGCGCATCTGCACGTGCAGGTCGGTCACGTGAAAGCGTCCGACCCCCGCCTTGCCGGCCGCGTCCTCGGCGAGATAGCCCGAGTCCCCCCGCACCCGCTGATCCCCGCCCGAGCAGAACGCATCCGGGCCCTCGCCGGTCAGGATGATCGCGCCGACCTCCGTGTCCTCGCGCGCCTGCTCGAGCGCCTGGGAGATCTCGATCACCGTCAGCGGCCGGAACGCGTTGCGCACCTCCGGGCGGTCGATCGTGATCTTCGCGATCACCGGTCCGTGCTTTTCAGAGCCGGAGTCGGACTTCTCGTAGCGGATGTCGGTGTACTCCCCCGCGGGGATCCAGGTCGTTGGCATGCGCGAAGGCTAGCGACGGGACGACCGGCGGCGTCGGCCGTCGGGCAGAGTGTCCGCCGACTGGCGGCGAAATGTATGGTCCGGTGGCAGCATTCTGTATGATACTGTCATGCTTAAGCGAGCTGTAGGAGAGCGCTATAGGGAAACGGTCGCCGCTCGTCGAGTGACGATCGTGACTGGTCCCCGGCAGTCAGGCAAGACGACGCTTGTGCGCAGCCAGCTCTCCAGTGCAGCGACCATGCGCAGCCTGGACGAGCAGGGCGTACTTGATGCGGCCCTCGAGGACCCGGTTGGGTTTGTCGCTCTCGGCGGTCGACCGCTGGTTATCGACGAGGTGCATCGCGGCGGCGAGCCACTGGTGCGTGCCATCAAGGCCAGGGTCGACCGCGACCCCAGTCCCGGGCAGTTCGTTCTGACTGGCTCGTCGAACTTCTTGACGGTGCCGACCATTTCAGAGTCGCTTGCGGGCCGCGCCGGGTTCGTCGAGGTGTGGCCGTTCACCCAGGGCGAGCTGGCTGGCGTCAGCGATCGCCTTGTCGACCTCCTCTTTACCGGGACTGCCGCGTTGGCGGGATATCGGCCGAGCGGCCTAAGTCGTGGCGCGCTGCTGGAGCGGATCTGCACGGGCGGGTATCCGGAGGTTCACGAGCTACCGCCGAGGCAGCGCTCGGGCTGGTTTCGCGACTACGTACGCACGACCATCGAGCGCGATGTGGTTGAGCTGTCGGGAATCCGCAAGGTCGCCGAGATGGGGCAGTTGCTACGTCTGTTCGCGGCTCGCTCGGGCTGTGAGCTGGTCATGCAGAGCGTCATCGCCGACTCGACGCTCGAGCGTCAGGCGGTCTACGACCATCGGGGTTGGCTCGAGACGATCCATTTCCTCACGACGTTGCCGGCGTGGTCGCGTAACCTCACCCGGCGGGTCAAGAAGCGGCCCAAGGTTTTTGTCACCGACCCCGGCCTGGCGGCGTGGCTGATCGGAAAGTCGCCGGCTGCTCTGGAAAGTCCCACCGAGCCGGCCACGGGTCGGCTCGTAGAGACGTTCGTCTTTGCGGAGCTGCGCCGTCAGTTGACGTGGGCGGCAACGGACGTCGCCCTGTTTCACTGGCAGGACCGCTCGGGTGGTGAGATCGACTTCGTGCTCGAATCAGCCGACGGGCGGGTCGTAGCACTGGAGGTCAAGGCCGGCCAGAGCCCCAAACGAGAGTGGTTCCGCTGGCTCGAGCGTATGCGCGACATCATCGGGGACAGCTTCATTGCCGGCGTCGCCCTTTACAGCGGGCAGGATGTGCTTCCGTTCGGCGAGCGGCTCATCGCTGCTCCGATCTCCGCCCTTTGGGAGCTGTAGGAGATTGTCGCCGGTGGCGCGTGAGGGCTAGCCTGTGGGGATGGTGGTCGAAGCTTGGCTGCAGCGCGCCGCCGCATCGGCCCCCGGGGCGCTCGCGTTGTGGACTCCGGAGGGAAGCTGCTCATACGGCGAGCTGTTGCTGCGCGCACGCGCCGGTGCGGGGGAGCTGATGGCGCGGGGGGTCAGGCCCGGTGAGCGTGTCGCGATCGCTCTGCCGGCTGGTCTGGACTTTGCGTACGCGCTACACGCGTGCCTGCTGCTCGGGGCGCCGGCCGTCCCTGTCGACCTGCGTCTGGGGGCTGAGGAGCGCCTTGTGATTCAGGACGGCGCCGCGCTTGTGCTGGACGAGCCGCTGGCCGAGACTCGCGACGGTGATGGGGGAGACGTGGACATCGATGCCGTCCACGACCTCGATGCGGTCGCCGCTGTTATTCACACGTCCGGCACCACCTCTGCGCCCAAGCCGATCGAGCTCACCTACGGCAACTTCCTGTGGAGCGCGCTCGGCTCAGCGGTCGCGCTCGGCCTCGACCCGCACGAGCGCTGGCTCTGTGCGCTGCCGCTCGCCCACGTCGGCGGGCTCTCGATTCTGATGCGCAGCGCGGTCTACGCGACCACCGCCGTCGTGCACCCGCGCTTTGAGACCGAGCCGGTTCTGAAGGCGCTGATGGCCGACGCGGAGGGCTCGATCACGCTTGTCTCGCTCGTCGCCACGACGCTCGCGCGGCTGCTCGATGCGGGCCTGCGCGAGCCGCCTGCGCTGCGCTGCGCGCTCACTGGCGGGGGCCCCGTGCCCGCCGCCCTGCTCGACCGCGCGCGTGAGGCGGGCATTCCGGTGAGTCTCACCTACGGCCTCACGGAGGCCTGCTCGCAGGTCACCACCACGCCGCTTGCCGCGCTCGAGGTCCCCGGGCATCGCTCGCGGGACGGCGCGCCGCGCGCGGCTGGCGATCCGGCATCGACCGAGCCCGCGACCCCGAACGCGGGCCCGCCGCTGTTCTGTACGCGCCTGCGAATCGGCGCGGATGGCGGGATCGAGCTTGCCGGGCCCATATGCGCGCCGGGCGGGGTTGGAGACGATGGCTGGCTTCGCACTGGAGATTTGGGTAGATTGAATATTGAGGGGAGCCTAGAGGTGACCGGACGCAAGGCCGATACGATCGTCAGCGGGGGGGAGAACGTCGCTCCCGCCGAGGTCGAGGCCGCCCTGGAGGCGCACCCCGAAGTGCTTGAGGCCGCCGCCCTTGGGCGTGGCGACGAGCGTTGGGGCGAGGCCGTCACCGCGCTGGTCGTCCTGCGTCCCGGAGCTGCGCTGGTCGAGGACGAGCTGCGCGCGTACTGCGCTGCGCGCCTCGCTCCCTACAAGGTCCCCAAGCAGATCGCGCTCGTCGCCGGACCGTTGCCGCGGACGCGCTCGGGCAAGCTGCTGCGCAGGGAGCTGCGGTGAGCGACGAGCAACGGCGCGCGAGCGCCGAGCACTGGGAGGAGGCGGCGCCGGGCTGGATCCGTCGCCAGCGCGCG
>DASXOX010000036.1:0-18343 GCA_036493975.1 Solirubrobacteraceae bacterium | reverse complement strand
GCGGCCTCGCCGTCGCCGGTCGTGGGCGGTCGTGCTTCATCGCCGCCGCCTCGCCGCCGCCGGCGGCGGGAGATCAACACGATCGCGATCCCCGCCAGCACGATGATGAGGAGCGCCGCGATTGCCCCCGTGGGGAAACTCGTGTCGCTCTGGGGGACCCAGAACAGTTCCCCGTGGATAGCGCCCGGTTGCGTGCCGATCGTGATCGGGACCGTCCAGTCGAAGATCTTCGTGCGCTTGCCGATGTTCTTGACCTCCGGTGGGGTGGCAGGGCTCATCCAGTGGATGCGGTGGTCATGCCATTCGAACTGGCCAGTGCGATCGATGACTTCCCATTTCGGTGTCGCGGTCGCGGTCGCCGACGGCGGAACCGTGACGTCGGCGTAGAAGTTCGTGTTCAGGAAAACCGCCGGCGAGCGCACGTTCTGTTCTGTCGCGCCACCCGGCTGCACACGCGCATAGGGCTCACCCGAATATCCGTACACCGTCACGGTCTTGCCGGTGTGGTTGCGCAGCAGCAGCCGGTCTGCGAACTCCAGCACTTCGACGCTCAACCCCGGCGTTCGCGGGGCGATCGAAGTTATGTAGGTGCGGTAGTGGTAGCTGGAGCCCTGGTCGTTGATCGGGTTGCCACTCTCCTGCGTGGAGGACGGGTTGGCGCGCGCGACAGCCGCGGGCACCAGGACGAGCGCCCCGAGCAGGGCGAGCATCGGACGGCGTGACATCGCAGCTCCTCTAGAGCTCGAAGGACAGGACTGAGAAGACGTCGCGGGCGGCGCGCGAGCACACGGCTGCGCCTAGGCGCAGCCTCCCGCGACGGGGACGTGCTCCTGCTAGGCGGCCGCGCGCGATACCAGGGGAGGCGGGCGCACCGCGAGCGCAAAAGCAAGCAGCAGACCGCCGCGGGGCGGCGTGACAGTGGCGCGCGCGCTGTGTAACACGCTCGCCGCCGGCCGCGGCCTGCGCTCACCACGGGCCGCCGCGAATGCTGCGAGCGCGCGCTCACCGGGATAGCGGCGCACCGCCAAAAGCAGCGCCAACGCCAGGGCAGGCAGCGCGCACAGCGAACTCGGATCGATCCACGCGATGACGACCATCGCCAGCGTCAGCGCGACCAAGCCGACCGCGCGCAGACCAAGGCGGACGCGCGCAGAACCAACGGCGCGCGTCGCGCGCAGGCGAGCCGGGTTCGGACAGTCGAACACGATCGTGGCGAACCTTACTCCGCGCAGCACGCGCACGCGCTCCTTCAGGTCCCGACTGCCGAGAGCAGCCACAGGCCGAAACTGGTGAACGCGACCATCACGGTCAGCATCCAATACTGCGAGCGCACGGCCTCCTGTGTGCCGCGATAGAGACCGAGCGCACGATCGTGCGCGAGCGTCAGGCCGCCGACGTGCCCCGCGACGAGCGCGGCGACCTGTACGTACCAGATCGCGGCGAAAGAGATGATGTTGTAGTCGATCTGGTAGGAGCTCGTGCCGAGCAGGTTCGCACCGTTGCCCAGCGGGTCGGAGGCCAGGTAGCCGAGCGCCTGCCCCTGCCAGATCAGCAACGAGAAATAGTGCGCGAGCACATAGGCGAAGCCGATCGGGACGAGCGTATGCGCGAAGCTCCGGCTGAGCTCAGCCGCGTCGTAGCGGGTGCTGACGCTACGCACTCCTTTGATTCCCAGGGTGTAGACGCCGAAGATCAGCGCCACGAAAAACAGCAATCCGGTCGTGTAGGCGAGCTCGATCGCCAGCGTCTGGTGAAAACCGAGGGTCGCATAGAAGCTCTGCAGATGCGGCTCGAGCTTGCGCCAGAGCACATCGTTTGAGAACCCGTCGAACGTCGTCGTACCGATTACAGCGCACACCAATCCGACGGTGCCCGAGCGCACCGGCATACTCGTCAGGCCACTCAGGGGACGGCGCAGGCAGAGCACCCCCTGCTCGTCGGTACACAGGGCCGACATCCGCGACAGCAACCCGAAGTACGCGCCGAAACCGTCACCGGACTCGCCCCACTCGCTGACCCCGAACAGCAGCATCCCGGCAAGCATCACTAGGAAGTAGCCGAGCGACAATGCCGCCAGTGTGGACGGGCTGTCACGTTCGACATAGACGAGCTCTAGCCACGCGAACCCGATCAGCGCGGCGACCGCGGGCCACTGCCCGAGGCGCTCCGGATAGCGCAGCGGGGCACGGGCAAACCCGCGTGGGGCCAGACGCGCCCCGGCCCAGCGCAGCACGCGTGCGCACGAGCGCCACGGGCTCAGCAACGCGAACACGTCTCCCAAAAGGACGCTCGCTACCGGAACCCCAATCCAAAAGATCACATAGATGAATGTCACGCTGAAGTTCGCCGACCACACCTGCGTACCCGCGAACCCGCTGTAGAGCACCAATACGAACACCGCAAGGCCAACGGCGCTCACGATCCACCCGAGCACGCGGGGCAAACGCGCCAGCCGCATGCGATGCTCGCTCTGCAATTGCGGGCTCCTCCACAGCGCCGACAATGCGACGAAGGACACCACCAGTACGACGGCCGCGGCCCAGCTGAACAGCCACACCGGAATCGGCAGATCCGCGCGGCCGACGATCCCGTGCGCCTGCGCGCTCGCTGGAAAGATCAGCGCCGCGAATCCAAGCCCGCCGAGCGCACGGGTAAGCAGCCGAGGTCGAGCGGTCATCGCGCGGGCGAGTGTACGCCAGGACGCATACTCAACGAGCCGCCCCGCTTGAAGCCCAACACCTCCGTGTTGCGGCAAAATCAAATCCGAACGCACGATGCCAGTGATCGCCCACATCGGCAACATCCCAGTCGAGGAGTGGCTGCCATTCGTCGCACCCGTCGTCGTGCTGTGCCTCTACGGATACCACCGAGACCGCCGGCGCCGCGCAGCCGTACAGCAGCTCCCCGACGCACGCGACCTGCTCGACCAGCCGACGATAGAGCGCGTTCTGGCCCTCTGGGTCGCCAAGCGCCACACCGACGCCCAAGCCAGGCACCTGCCCGTCCTCTACCCCCCAGGCCCCGACGGCATGACCACCGCCGCCCTCGCCGACCGCGCGCACTGCGACACGCCGACAATCACGCAGCTACTCACCGAGCTCGAAGACTCCGGCTACCTGGAGCTCGACGGCGACCCCGGGCCAACCCAGAAAATCCTCCTCACGATCGAAGGCCACGACCTCGTCAACCTCACCGAGCGAACGCTCCTCGCGGCCGCGCAGGAACGTTCGGCTACCGGCGCCTGAGTCACCGCCGCCCAGCGCATCCACTCGTTCGCCGCCGAACGCGCCGCGCCCCGCTGGCGACCGTTCGCCCGCCGCTGAGCGCGACTCTACTCCGGGACAGGGACTCGAACCCCAATCTCCCGGACCAGAACCGGGCGTCACTGCCAATTGGACTATCCCGGAAGGGTGTCTCGGCCAACAGGATAGCCAAAGGCGTCGACGGGATAAACCGTCCGACGACGATGGGAACATATGTTCGTACTATGACCCGGCACCGCGTCTTTCGATGCTAGCGACAGGCACCTCGCAAGCTGAGATCGCGCGCTCGCTGGGCATCGCCAAGAGCACCGTCGCTTACCATGCGCGGAGAGTCCGCGAGCCGGACCCGCGTTTCCGGCGACGCTACGACTGGAGGATCGTCCAGGCGTATTATGACGCGGGCCACAGCGTCAACGAGTGCGTCGCGCATTTCGGCTTCTCCAAGAAGACGTGGCATGACGCCAAGAATCGCGGCGATATCAGGACCCGTCCACATGCAATGCCGATCGAGAAGCTACTGGCGGCTCCTCGCGATCGAGGCCATCTCAAGAGTCGACTGAACAAGGAGGGCCTTCTTCCGCCTCGGTGCCAGGAGTGCGGGCTTGGCAAATGGCGCGGCCGACCGATCGCCCTGGAGCTCCACCACATCAACGGCCGTGGGCAGGACAACCGCTTAGAGAACCTCGCCCTACTCTGCCCCAACTGCCACAGCCAGACCGACAGCTGGGGCGGGCGCAACAGCAAACGCCCTACCCCTGCGCCACCGCGCTCCCGGGCGCGAAGAACTCGGTGATCGCTTCCTCCAAGCCGGGGTCGAGCACGAGCAGGACCTCGTCGCCGGCTTCGATGACGGTGTCGGCCTTCGGGACGAAGCCTCCCCCGGCGCGCAGGACGGAGATGATCAGGCTGCCGTCGGGCAACTCGATGTCGGCGACGCGTTCGTCGACCACGGGCGCGCCGGGGCTGACCTCCAGCTCGATGATCTCCAGGCGCTCCTCTTCGAGGGCGAGCAGGTGCACGAGGCCGTAGCGCGGCACCTCGTGCTCGATCAGGCGCAGGATCAGGTCGGTCGCGGACACCGCCGGCTGGATCCCGAGCAGCTTGAAATGGTCGTAGTTGCGCGGGTTGTTGACGCGCGCGATGATGCGGTCGCAAAGGTACTTCTCCTTGGCGACCTGGCAGACGAGCATGTTGTCCTCGTCGTCGCCCGTCACCGCGATCACGAGGTCCGCGCGCTGGATGCCGGCGCGCTCGAGCACCCACAGCTCGGTCGCGTCGCCGTACTGCGCGGCGTGCTCGAACTCCTCCTCGATCGCCAGATAGCGCGGCCGCGAGGACTCAAGCAGCGTGACCTCCTGGCCCCTGGCGATCAGCTCGCGCGCGAGGTTGCGCCCGACCTTCCCCGCGCCGACGATGATCGCGTACATCAGCGCCTCACGCCGCGTGCTCGACTTCGAGGGCCTGCTCGAACATCTCGATCGCGTGGCGCGTGGGTGAGATCGTGTGCAAGCCCTGCTCTCCGTACCAGCCCGCGCGAGCTGGATCCATTACGCGCGCCATCACCTTCGGCACCGAGAAACGCTTCTGCGCGATCTGGGCGATGATGAGGTTCGTGTTGTCGCCGTCGGTTGACGCGATGAACACGTCGGCGCGCTCGACCCCCGCGTCTACCAGCGCGTCGACCTCCAGGGCGGTCCCAACCGTGAACTGGCCGCCCGCGTCCTCCCAGCTCGTCGGCTGGCCCGCGTTCAGGCGCTCGTGGGAAAGCGGATCCTCGTCGAGCACCGAGACCTCGTGACCGGACGCCAGCGCGGACTTGGCTACCGCCGAGCCGACCCGGCCGGCACCCACGATCAGAACGAACATGGACCGCAGATTAGGGCATAGCCGCGGCGCGCTGCATGACCGCATCGGTACCGGCTGCAAGTGCATCGGCGGGCGGAGCGGTCACGATCACCCGGCAACTCGCCTTCGCGACGACGTACTTGATGACATCCCCGACGAAGTCGTCCGGGCGCCCGCCACCTCCCAGGCGGGCGCCGCCGCGGATCCGCGAGGGTTCCTCGGCTCCGAGCACGATCGCCTCGACCCCACGCCGGCGTGCCTCGTCAACGATCGCATGGCCCGCGCGGCGCGCGCGCACGGTGGCCGTCGCGACGTGAACGCCGGTGTACTCCTCGCCGACGATCTTCGCGCGTGCCAGCGCCGCGCGGGCGCGCTTGACCTGCGCGTCGGGCAGGCGCGCGTCGAGCGGGAGCGCCATCGGCATCTCGAAGACCCACACCGCCTCGATGGTGGCCGTATCGATCGCTGCATCGTCGGTCGGTTCGCCCGCCACGAGCAGCGCCGCTGTCTGCACGATGTCCTCATCCAGCCGCGTCCCGAACAGCGGTACGAGGATCGATCCGTAGTCGCGCTCGCGCGTATGCTCGGCCCGCAGCACCTCAGGAGCGACGGTCACGCGTCGCAGCAGCGAGCTTTCATCGACGCGCCTGTAGATCACGTACAACGCCAGCCCGGCCGCCATCCAGCCCAGCCCGACATAGCGCGCAGCCTCGTGGACAACCAGCAACGCGACCCAGCCCGCGCCGCTGAACAGCGCTCCCGCGACCGCAAGCAACGGCAACTCACCGCCGCGAACGTTCACCGACAGTGGCATCTTGAACGGTCGCTTGCGATCGGGCTCGCTGTAGCGCAGCCGCCACACCGACAGGTGCGCGATCGTGAACGCGAGCACCGCGCCGAATGCGTAGATACCCACGAGGAAGTCGAGGTTCTCCGGAACCACCAGCGCGGCCGCCAGCAGCCCTGCGAGCACGATCAGCACGTACGGCGTGGAGTACTTGGAGTGCAGCCGCCCAAGACCGCTTGGTATCTGGCGGTTGGTGGACAGCGAGTAAGCCAGCCGTGAGAGCCCCAGCATCGCGGAGTTCGCTGCAGCGATCAGCGTCGCCGCAGCAATCGCGCCCATCGCGTAGCGCAGCACCTGCGAGAGCCCATGTGGATGCAGGCGACTTACGATCCCGATCACCGGGTCATCGAGGTAACGGTGCGCGAGCGCGGTATAGGTGCCGTGCACCGGGAACGCAGTGACCGCAACGCAAGCGACACCGACATACGCGAGCAGCACGAGCACCGTACCGCTGCCCAGCAGCCGCCGCAGCGCTCCACGTGAGGCCCTCACCTCGCCGGCGAGCCCAGATGCCGACTCGACGCTCGTGAACGCGATCGTGGTGATCGTCAGGGCAAAGATCAGGCTCGACCACGTCGGAGCGGTACCGAGGTGGACCTGCGATTTCAGGGTGTCGAGGTCGAAGAACTGCGCGAGGCCCAGCACGATCACGAGCAGCTCCAGCGCGAGCGCCCCCACCACGATCGCTCCGATGCGCAGACCGCGACGCGCACTGTAGCCGCGGATGTTCGTGACGACGACGAACACGATGATCCCGAGCGCCAGCACCAGCGCCTCAGCGCGGTTGCCGAGCGGATGCCAGAAGACCTTCAGGTACTGCGTCGCCGCGTAGGACGTGACCGCGATCAGGATCACGTAGTCGAGCAGAATCGCCCAGCCCGCGACGAAGCTCACGAGCTCGTTGAACGCGTAGCGCGCGAACACCGTCGAGCCGCCCGGCTCCTGGTGCAGCGAGGCGCCCTCGACATACGTCAGCGCGGTCAACCCGAACATCACCGCGGCCAGCAGGAACACCAGCGGCGTCAGTCCCAGCGCGTGGTCGACGATGACGCCGAGCGAGAAGAACACGGCGCTCGCCAGCGACGTGTAGACGATCGCGAACAGCAACGGAGAGCCGATGCCACGGCTGAGCTTCGCCATCGACCACGCCGAGAGCTCGGCGCTCATCCGCTCGAGCGCCTGCTCTCCCTCTCCGTGCTCGGGGGAGCCGTCGCCTGCGGGCGGCCCCTCGACGGGCGTGCTCATGCGCCCCACCCCCGCCGCAGCTCGATGTAAAGCCGCCCTGCCCCGGCCGCGAGGAACAGCACGCCCAACAGCGTCCTTGCGGAGAGCACGCCGCCCGCCCCGCCGGCGGCCTCGACGACCAGCGCCACGCCGACCACGAGCATCAGCGCCGAGAGCGCCATGGCCGTGCGGCGGTGGACCTGTCTGCCGGTCATCTCACGCGGAGCTTAGGGCCTTGCGGAACGCCCGCAAGGCCCTCCCCCCTGCTTTTCTCAGGTGATCAGCGGAATGATCAGGATCGCGACGATCGTCGAGACCTTGATCATCGGGTTGATCGCGGGACCCGCCGTGTCCTTGAAGGGATCCCCGACCGTATCGCCGGTGACCGACGCCGCGTGCGCCTCCGAGCCCTTTCCGCCAAAGGCGCCGTCCTCGATGAGCTTCTTCGCGTTGTCCCACGCGCCGCCGCCCGCTGTCATCAGCACGGCGAAGAAGAAGCCGACCGTGATCACGCCGATCAGCAGACCGCCGAGCGCCTGCGTGTCGATCAGCCCGACGATCAGCGTCAGCCCGATCGGCAGCAGCGAGGGCAGGATCATCTCGCGCTGCGCCGTCCGCGTCACGATGTCCACGCAGGTGTCGTATTCGGGTTCTTCGGTGCCCTCCATGATCCCGGGGTGCTCGCGGAACTGGCGGCGCACCTCCTCGACCACGGCGCCGCCGGCACGGCCGACGGCCTCCATCGAGAGCGATGCGAATAGACACACCATCAGACCGCCGAGCAACAGCCCGATCAGCACAGGCGGTTCGTTGATCCCGAACTTCAGGTTGACACCGTGGGCTTCGAGTTCTTTCTGGAAGCCGGCGAACAGCACGACCGCGGCCAACACCGCCGAGCCGATCGCGTAGCCCTTGGTGACAGCCTTTGTCGTGTTGCCAACGGCATCCAGCGGATCGGTGACGTTGCGGACCTCCTCGGGCAGATCGGCCATCTCGGCGATACCGCCGGCATTGTCGGTGATCGGACCGAACGCGTCGAGCGCCACGATCAGGCCGGTCAGCGAGAGCTGACCCATCACGGCGACACCGACCCCGTAGATCCCCTGCGTGCCCCCGCCCGCGAGCTTCCACGCGCCGAAGATGCCCAGGACGAGCACGATCGCCGGGAGCGCCGTCGCCTGCAAGCCCGAGCCGAAGCCCTGGATGATGTTCGTCGCGTGGCCCGTGATCGACGCTTTCGCGGTCTTCTTGACGGGCGAGAAGCGTGTCGAGGTGTAGTAGTCGGTGATCACGAACAGCAGCGCGGTCACCGCGATCCCGATCAGCGCACAGAGATACAGCTTGCCCCATGTCGGGGGCGTCGGCAGCCCTTCGATGTCTTTGTAGGTCAGCCCTTTGACCATCCAGTAGCTGACGGGGGCGAACGCCGCAGCGGCGATCGCGCCGGAGACGACGAGGCCCTGGTAGAGCGCGCGCTCGACCTTGCCCTCACGCGAGCGCACCGCGAACGTGCCGATGATCGAGGCGATGATCGCCACCCCACCGAGCACGAGCGGATAGAGCGCGACGCGGGTGGACTCGTTGAACGTGAGCACACCGAGCAGCATCACCGCGACGGCCGTCACCGCGTAGGTCTCGAACAGGTCGGCCGCCATGCCCGCGCAGTCACCCACGTTGTCGCCGACGTTGTCGGCGATCGTCGCCGGGTTGCGCGGATCGTCCTCGGGAATGCCCGCCTCGACCTTGCCGACAAGGTCGGCGCCGACGTCGGCGGCCTTCGTGAAGATCCCGCCGCCCAGACGTGCGAAGACCGAGATCAGCGAGCCGCCGAAGCCAAGCCCGACAAGCGCATCGACCGCAGTCTTCTGGCTGTCGTTGAAGATCGCCGTCAGCAGCCCGTAGTAGCCGGCGACGCCGAACAGCGCGAGACCGACGACAAGCATGCCCGTGATCGCGCCACCGCGAAACGCGACGCTCAGCGCCGGAGAGACGCCCCCGCGAGCCGCCTCGGCGACGCGCGCGTTGGAGCGCACGGAGACGTTCATCCCGATGTAGCCGGCCGAACCCGAAAGCAGTCCACCGACCGCGAAGCCACAGGCCACCGCGATGTTCTGGACGAAGATCAGCGCGACGAACAACACCACCCCTACCACTGCGATCGTCGTGTACTGCCGATTCAGGTACGCGCGCGCACCCTGCTGCACAGCAAGCGAGATGCTCCGCATCCGCTCGTTGCCTGGCGAGAGCGCGAGCAGAGCGCGCGTCGTCATGAGACCGTACGCGACAGCGCACGCGGCGCATACGAGGGCGACGACGACCCCATGGTTCGTCAAGAAGCTGCTCAACAGAGATCCTCCGCGGTCGTTTTGCGTGCCGCGCGAGGATTTCGCGCGCACAACCTCTTCGCCGGACCGTCCCTTGAGGAATCGATCCGGCGCAAAAGCGGGGGCAGTCTATCGTGCCGGGCGGCGGAAGGCGTCCCCGCGCTTATGCGCACCGCGCGCGGCGGGGTCGGCCACAGACAATACCCGGCCCGCATCCCCCCGAGCGCGCGCCCCACCCGTCGAATGTCGCTCAGCGGCCGGGGACCCACAGCCGACCGCTGGTCTCCGCGGGCCCGGGCCTGGATGGGTCGTTCTGCGGCGTGACCCCGCCGGTCTGGCCGCCCTGAGTGGGCCCGCCGGAACCAGCTGTGCCACCGGCCCCGCCGGCCTGACCGTCCGGCGCCTGCCCGCTTGGAGCGCTCGTGGCGCTCTCCCCGGGCGAACCCTGTCCCTGCGCGGGCGCGGTCGGAGCCTGCGCCTGAACGGCGCGCGTGTAGGCCATCTGCAACTGTGAAAGCGCGTCCCGCAGTGGACGCAGCTCGGCGGCGGCGCTGCGCTCGATGACGGGCAACAGGCCACGGACGGCATCGATCGCGTCGCGAACCTGCTCGAGGTCCCCGCGCCGATCCGCGGCCGCGCTCGCAGCTGGATCGCCGCCGGTGAGACCGAGACGGTGCGCACCGATGTTCAGCAACGACGCGGCCGCCTGAAGCACCATGTCAACGCTCGTGATCCTGCTCAGTTCAGCTTCGTAGGCAGCGCGCAGCTGCGCTTCGTCGGGCTGCGCGCCGGCTTGGCCGGCCTCGCGATCGGGCCGCTCGGCCTGTGCGTTCATACCTTTATCTCCTCTGAGTAGGTTTGTCGTGTCTCTCGTGCACAGGCCGCGAAGACCTCCTCGCGGCTCGCGCCTGCATCGATCAGGGCGCGCTGGCGCTGCGCGCCGTTGCGCTCGGGGAAGACCGGCTCGATCGCGAGCTCGCCCCGCACCGGCGCGGTCCACGCGAGCAGACGGTCGATCGCCTCGCGCGCCGGGTACTCCTGTGCGCGCTCGAGGTCGATCAGCCGCCCATCGAGTCCGAAGCGGATCGCGCGCCACATGTTCTCCTCGATCAGTCGTGGGGCGGGATCGACGAACGGGACCCCCTCGTCGATGTCGCGCACGGCCTGTGCGACGCACGCGACGACCAACGCGGCAAGCGCCTCGGACTCGCCGGCGCCGGTCTGGGCGTCGCAGATGCGGATCTCCACCGTGCCGAAGGCGAAGTGGGGGCGCACCGACCACCAGACCTGCGTGAACTCGACGATCGAGCGCGTCTGCACGAGCATCTCGATGTACTCGCGGTAGGCATCCCAGCCACCGAACGCATCGGGTACCCCGCAGCGCGGAAAGCTGCGCGTGAAGCTTTGCGTGCGCGCGGAGTGCAAACCAGAATCGCGCCCGTCCAGGTAGGGGGAGTTGGCCGAGATCGCCAATAGCGATGGCAGCACCGAGCGCAGACGGTCGCAGACGCGTACCGCGCGATCGATGTCGCGCACGCCGACGTGGACGTGCATGCTGAACGTGTTGTTGCGCCACGCAACGTATTTGAGGCCATCCTGCACGCGACGGTAGTGCTCGGTATCAATGATGTGCTGCTCGCGATAGTCGGCCCATGGATGCGTACCTGTCGCCCCAAGCACGACAGCGTGGCGCTCGACCAGCGCGAATAGACGTCTGCGCCGCTCACGCTGGCGGGCAATCGCGTCGTGAAGGTCCCTCCCGACCCCCGAGACGATCTCGATCTCAGAGGAGATCAGCTCGCCGGTGATCGACTCGTGCAGCAACGGGTCCTCCTTGCGCGCGGCCTCGCGCAGCTCCTCGAAGCGGGGCACCAGGTCGAGTGTCGCGGGGTCGAGGATCGCGAACTCCTCCTCGAGGCCGACGGTGCCATCGACGGCGTCGGCAAAGATCTGCGTGGCTCGATCGAGGTTCAGGCTGCTCATGCGCAAAGCTCCACAGTCGCAGAAGCGCGACTCAGGTCAGGTAGAAGTACAGCGCGTACAGCAGATCGACAGCGGGGCTCGACGTGTGAACGGTGACCTCCGGCGGGACCGCAAGCAGCGACTCGGAGTAGTTGAAGATGATCTTCACGCCGGCCTCGACAAGCTCGTCGGCGAGTTGCTGGGCGGCAGCGCCGGGCACAGCGAGGACGCCGACGACGATGTCCTCGTCCTCGACTACCTGTCGCAGGTCGCGCGTGTGGCGCACGGTCTGCGAGCCGACCTGGGTGCCAACCTTGCGCTCGTCGACGTCGAAGATCGCGACGACGCGAAAGCCGTGGTCGGCAAAAATGTCTGACGAGGCGATCGCCTTGCCCAGATGCCCGGCGCCGAGCAATGCGATGTTGTGCTGGCCGGCGGTACGCAGGATCTTTCGAATTTGGGAGACGAGCGACTCGACGTTGTAGCCGACACCGCGCTTGCCGAACTTGCCGAAACCCGAGAGGTCGCGGCGGATCTGGGTGGAGTTGACGTGGGTGTAGTCGGAGAGCTCCTGCGAGGAAATCGTCTCCTTGCCCATCTTCTTGGCCTGCGTGAGCACCTGCAGGTAGCGCGACAGGCGCGCGGCCACCCCGAGCGAGAGGCGCTCGGCGGCGCTCTCCTCAGCCTCGCGCTGCGCGTCGGCAGGCTCGATTAGTTCTCTGTAGGCCATCGCCGTGATGACTCTAGCCTCTCCCTGAGAAGCTCCGCGTCGACGAAGTACTCAAACAGCTCCTCACCGTCGACACTGACGACAGGGATGCGCTCAAAGTACGCGCGATGCAGGTCCTCATCGAGCGTTATATCGCGGACGGCGAGCTCGAAGGGCTGTTGGGCGCGTACCTCGTCAAGCACCGCGCGCGCCTCTTCACAGAGGTGGCAGTCGGACTTGGTGTAAAGGGTGACCAGCGTCACCACGCGGCCCCCGAGGCATGGCGCATGTGCCGGATCATCGCGGCAATTCGCCCGTGGCGTAGACGTCGAGATCCAGATAGTCGGGGTACGGGATCTGCTCAGCGAAGCGCGCGGCGCTGGCGATCATGGCGGCGTTGTCGGTGCACAGAACGCGCTCGGGCACGTGCACGGTCGCCCCGAGCTCCGCGAGTCGGCGGCGCAGCTCGCCGTTGGCGGCAACCCCACCGCCCACGGCGAGGCGGTCCAGGCCAGTGGCCTGCAGCGCGCGCTCGGCGCGCTCGATCAGCCGCTGCACGATCGCGAGCTGATAGGAGGCGGCAAGGTCCGCTGCGTGCGCCGCGAGCTCGGCCTCGGAGAGCTCGCGGACCTTGTAAAGCAGCGCGGTCTTCAGCCCGGCGAAGGAGAAGTCGAGGCTCTGGGCGAACGCCTGGGCGGCGACGCCGAGCCCCGGGCGCGGGCCGCCTTGCGGGAACGGGTAGGCCTCGGGGTCGCCGGCTGCCGCGAGACGCTCCAGCGCAGCGCCGCCGGGGTAGCCGAGCCCGAGCATCCGTGCACCCTTGTCAAACGCCTCTCCGGAGGCGTCATCGAGCGTGCGGCCGAGGACCTCGAAGCCGTCGTGCTCGCGGACGTGCGCCAGCAGCGTGTGACCGCCGCTGGCGATCAAGCACACGAATGGCGGCTCGAAGGCGCCATCGATGAAGTTCGCCGCGACATGGCCCTGGAGGTGGTCGACGGGCGCGAACGGCAGCTCACGCGCCGCCGCGAGGGCCTTGGCGGTCGCGAAGCCGACGAGCAGCGCCCCTACGAGACCTGGCCCGCGGGTCGCCGCGATGAGCTCGGCGTCATCGAGCGTGCAGCCGGCTTCGCGCATCGCCTCGGCGACAACGAGGTTGACGAGCTCCAGGTGCCGGCGGGAGGCGATCTCGGGGACGACCCCGCCGTAGCGATCGTGAACGCCCTGGGAGGAGATGACGTTCGCGCGGACGACTCCGCTGCGCCGATCGAGCACTGCGGCGCAGGTGTCGTCACAACTGCTCTCGAGCGCGAGGATCACACGAAGCCCGGGTTGGGCACGTCATCGAGCGACCCCGCGAGCGTCGCGGGAGTGCGCCACATCACGAGCGCGTCCTCGCCGTTGTCTTGGTAGTAGCGCTTGCGCAGTCCGGCGGCGCGAAAGCCCTCGCGTTCGTAGAGGTGGATCGCACCGAGATTGGAGCGGCGGACCTCCAACGTGTAGCGCGCACCCTCGTCGTCGACGCGCCCATAGAGCTCGGAGAGCAATGCCGATGCGACGCCCTCGCGGCGGCGCTCTGGGTCGACGGCGACGTTCATGATGTGCCAGACCGTCTCGTAGCGCGAGCAGATCAGATAGCCCACGAGCCGCCCGCCGCTGACCGCGGCGAGGCAGATGCCTGAGGACTTCGAGAGCTCCAGGACGAACATCGCGAGCGACCACGGCGTTGGGAACGCGCGGCGCTCGATCCCGATGACCTGCGGAAGATCGGGATACGTAAGGCGCCGGATACGCACACGCGGCTCCTCGGAGGTTCTCTCAGCGGCGAACTGTGCTGTCAACGCTGTGCGTTCTCCAAGGCGATCTCCGCATCCGGCCGGCGGCGGTAGTCCGGCAGCACGGCCTCCGGCGCACCGTGGGCCGCCGCAAGGGCCAGCTCGCACAGTACCCCGGCGTCGACGCGGTGCAGCGGCGAGTCATCCGCCGCGACCGCGATGCCGCCCGCCTCCAGCTCTGCGCGGAAGCGTACCGCCCCGTCACCGACCGCCTGCCATCGGCGGCTGGGATCGGCTGCCGTCGCGACGCCCGCGAGCTCGTCGGGCGCGAGCGCCTGTACCGCGCTCAGCTCATGCGCGCTGAGCCCGTCGCCGTCAACAGCCCGCGATCCGCTGTCCAAAGCGCCGGGCGGCACTCGGCGCTCGTGCGCCGCGAAGGCGGCGACGAACGCCTCCCCACGGCGGGCATCGATGACGGCCAAAACGCCCTCGCCGCGCGCGGGCGCGTGCGTGCGCACGCGCGCGGCGGGGTCCGCGATCGCGGCCTCGGCGAGGACCCTCGGAGTCGAAACGCCGACGACGTCAACCGCGAGCGCCTGCGCAAGCCCACGCGCCGTCGCGACCCCAATGCGCAGGCCCGTGAACGTACCCGGGCCGACGCCAACCGCGATCCTCCCGAGCTCGCTCCAGCTCAGCCCCGCTTGCGCCAACAGCTCGCGCGCGAGCGCCAGCAGCCGCGTGGTATGCCCGGGGCGCTGCCCCGAGCCGGGATCGTCGCGGGCGCGCAGCGTGCTGCCGTCGGCGAGGCGTAGCGCGACAGCGGTCGCGGCGGTCGCTGTGTCAAACCCGAGGACGATCACGATCCACTCAGCTCGGTGGCATGGCGTTCGGCCGCGCCGCGTTCACGCTCATCGCGAACCTCGATCCTGCGGCGATCTTCGCCGGCGTGCACCAGCGTCACGCTCAGCACGGCCTCGCTGAGCTCGGGGGCGTCGGTGTCGGGCCACTCGACAAACGCGATCCGGTCCGGCCCGAGGTAGTCATCGAGCAGTCCGGGGTCCTCGCGCCGCACACCTCCAAGCCGGTAGAGATCGAGGTGGGCAACCGTGCAATGCGCCCCGCGGTAACGATGCCCGATGCCGAATGTGGGGCTAGTGACAGGGTCGCTGACTCCGAGAGCGCGCGCGGCGCCGCGAACGAGCGTGGTCTTGCCAGCGCCGAGCTCACCGAGCACCAGCACCAGGTCTCCGGCGCGCAGACCCGCCGCCAGCTCAGCCCCCAGCGCCTCTGTCTCGGCGGGGCCCGAGGTCTCCACGACGAACACATTTGGAACCTATCAAGGCGCCTCACGGGCGCCGTCCGCTCGGCACACGGGATGGCCTCGCGGGCCGGCTCTACCCGATCGCCTCGATCAGGCTTCGCTCGGCGCGCAGCTCCTGCCGGCAGTCGAGCGGATGGCGCTCAAGCTCACCGTCAGCGCCGACGGCGTAGGCCCCCATCCGCAGTAGCGGCGGCGAGTACGCGTGCAGCGTGACCGCCGGCGCGCGTCCGGCGTGCACGACGCGATGGATCGCGTTCGGCGGGATCGCAAAGCGCTGGCCAGCGGCGAAATCGCGTGCGAGGGCGGGCGCGCCGACGGCCAGGCGCTCCTCACGGACCCGGCCCGAGAGCACCGCGATCGCACCGGCGGACTCGTCGTGGTCGTGAAAGCCCGTGTCCTGCCCGCCGCTCCAGCAGATCAGCCAGGCATTTACGTGGTCCTCATTAAGAAGCTGCTCGTAGACCCGCACATCGTGCTCGTGACGGACCAGATGCCGCCAGCGAGCGGGCTCTGCCGCGAGGCTCGCTACAAGGCGATCCAGCTGCTCGGGGCTCATGCCATGCTCCAAGCGGGCGCCCACCGCGCCCGCTCCAGGAGCATCGCCCCGTTTGCTGCCAGCATCGCCTCGCGGCCGGTCCTCGTGGGCTCGACGACCGGACGGTCCGAGCCGTACACGAGCTGCTCGGTCCCGATCCGTCGAGCCATCGTCTCGACCGCCGCCGGACCGTAGCTCGACGTGTCGTAGAAGACCAGCGGATCGCCGAGATCGACCGCCGGCCCTCCGCGAGCCGCCAACCGCTCGCTCAAGAGCGGAGCGCCTCCGGCGAGCATCGCAAAGAGGATCCGCAGACCCGGATACTCGCGCCGTCCAAGCGTGGCGAACGTCAACCAGGCAGCCTGCATTTGCGCGACATAGTCGGTCAGCGCCCGCCACCACAAGGGTTCGTTCAGAGCCGCTTCCGCCGGTGGGTTTGAGCTCGGCGCGGGGCCGGGGTGCACGAGCAGGGTCGCCTGGCGCGCCTGCACCCGCGCGAGCAGCGGCGCGGCGCGTGCGAGCGCAGAGGGCCCGGCGAGCGCACCCGCCGGCAGTGAAATCCCGATGCAGCCGCGCGCGAGCAGCCGATCGACGTCGTCGGGCTCGATCCGATCGAGCGCGACCGGCCCCCAGGGAGCAAACCCATCGGGCAGCTCGAAAACACCCTCCAAATGAGCCTCGATCAGTTCCTGAGCCTCGCCGCGCGGCAGCGCCTCCACCCCAATCGCGCTTGAGAGGGCAACGAACGCGAGGTCGAGACCGTCGTCGCTGAGCAAGCTGGCTCGCCGCCGCCCCGTTTCGGCAGTCGCATCGAGCAGGTATGGCTGCTCGCCGGCGGCGTGCAGGATCGTCAGGCCGTTCGTGCGCCGTACGAACGGCAGCGTGCGCCGAGCCGCGAGGGCGTCCAGCAGCGGGTCGCTCCAGAAGTGCTGATGGACATCGATCTGCACGTCGCTCCTATGGCTCCTCGGGGCTTGACGGGTCCGATACCGGCATTGCCGGATCTAATCCTCATAAAGTAGATCAAGAATATCATATATGGACCAGACCGGTAAGACCAGACCGGTGACGACGGGTGAACCGCCCGAGGCCCCTAAGGACTCTTACGCGAGACCCTGGCGCAAAACGCCAGCGATGCTCGCCATCGCGAGCCGCGCGCTACGGGTGACGGTCTGGTTGAAGAAGCCGTGGATCAGCGGATGGCGATGCAGCGCGACAGGCACGCCGGCCTCACGCAGCCGCTGCGCGTAGGCCTCGCCCTCGTCGCGCAGCGGATCGGCGAGGCTGGTGGCGATGTACGTGGGCGGCACGCCGCTGAGATCCGCTGCCAGCAGCGGGGAGACGCGCGTGTCGGAGCGCTGCGTCGGGTCGGGCACATATTGCTGTTCGTACCACGACATGCTCTGCTCGGTCAGCAGGAAGCGCTCCCCGAACAGGCGCCTGGAGTCCCACTTGCGGGACATGTCTAGCGCGGGATAGAGCAGCAGCTGAAACGCGGCGTGTGGCACGCTCGGATCGGCGCACGACGCCTGGGCGGTGACGGCGGCGAGGTTGCCACCGGCGCTGTCGCCGCCAAGCGCAAGGCGCGTGGGGTCGGCGCCGAGCTCGGCGTGGCGCTCGGCCACGGCGGCATAGGCGGCCAGCGCATCCTCAGCAGCGGCCGGGAATGGATTCTCGGGCGCAAGGCGGTATTCGACCGAGACGACCCGCACACCCGATAGGTGGGCGAGCAGCCGGCACGCGCTGTCGTGGCTCGCGATCGAGCCCTGCACCCAACCGCCACCGTGGAAGTACACGAGCAGCGGACCGGGCCGTGGCGCGTCGCGCGGCGCGTACAGACGCGCGGCGAGCCCCCCGGCGGGTCCGGCGAGCACGAGCTCCTCAGCCTCGACTCCCGAGCCCGCGAGCGGCGAGAACGGCGCCGCGATCAGCTCGAAACGTTCCCGCATCTCCTCCACCGGGCGCTCGCCGGCCGGCAGACGCGCGACCTCCGAGAGCCGCGCGACCATCCAGGCATCGGGTTGGAGACCCGCGGCCTGCGCTGGAAGCGGGCCCGCAAGCGCGCTCAGCACGGGATCGGGCAGCGCGAAGAGCGTCGAGATCAGGCCTCCAAGGCACCGGCGTACAGCCGGCGGCGGATCCTGCAGCAGACGGCTCAGCGCTCCCACAGCGCCAACCCTACAGGCAAAAAAATGGCCGGCCCACTAGAGAGGGAGGTGTGGGCCGGCCGCACTACTGGGAGGATGGAGACAGGTATTTATCGGCAGCCCTTGGTGGCGACTTGAGCTGGGAGGAGAGCGGCGCGTTCCTGCTCAGAACAGGCCGAGCTGGTCAACCTCGCTGGTTCCTCCCCCGCCGGGACCCTCTGACGAACCGACGGGTTCAGCTCCGCGACCCCCATCCCCCTCCCCCAAACCCTCACCCTCCTCATCGGCGGGCTCCGGTACCTCGAGGCTATGCGGCTGCTCAGGGGCCGGCAGCGCCAGCAACTCGGGCAGGCGCTGGAAGTCTTCGCGCAGCGTCTCGAGCCTCCGCGGCGGG
>DASXOX010000035.1:0-20331 GCA_036493975.1 Solirubrobacteraceae bacterium | reverse complement strand
TCGGCACGCCGACGGCCGTCGAGCAGCGACGCGAAGTGCTCGATGCTCGTGCGCCGTGCAGCGACGTCGAGCATCGTGCCGACGAGCGCGCGGTTCATGTGGCGCAAGAACATGTCTGCCTCGATCCAGAACGACAGCAAGTCGCCCTCGACGAGCCATTCTGCGCGCCGCGCTCGCGGCGCTGCCCGACGTGAATCTCGCGGTGATCGCCCCCGACGGCAACCGCTCGGCGATGGCGCGCTCGATCACGACGCGGCGGCCGCTATGGGTCGAACAGGTTCCGTTCGCGGACGGCAGCGTCGGCTACGCGACCGACGGGACCCCAGTGGACTGCGTGCGCCTGGCGAGTCTTGGAGTGGTCGAGGACTTCAAGACCGACCTCGTCGTCTCCGGTATCAATCACGGGGCGAACCTCGGCGATGACATCACGTACTCCGGCACCGTCGCGGCGGCACTGGAGGGCGTCGTGCTGGGGATCCCGAGCATCGCGGTCTCTCAGCAATCGCGCGGACGTGCCCTTGACTATCGCTATCACGGCGGCTTCAACTTCGAGCTCGCGGCGCGCTTCGTCGCGGGATTGGTCGAGCGCCTGGAGTCGCTGCCGTTGCCCGAGCGCACGCTGCTCAACGTCAACGTCCCCGCTGGGAGTCCCGAGGGAGTCGAGGTCGCGTTCCTGGGCAAACGCATCTACCGCGACGAGCTCAAGCTCGAGCGCGAGGAGGCCGGTCCGCCGGCGCGGCGGCGCTACTGGATCTACGGCGACGATCCCGGCTTCCATGACGAGCCCGGCAGCGACCTCGCGGCGGTCGCCGCGGGGCGGATCGCGGTGACGCCGCTGCACTTCGACCTGACCCACCATCCGGGCATCGACGCGCTGCGCGAGTTCGACCTGCACACGCTGCTCGCTTCCGCGGCGGTCGAGGCCGGGTGACGTGGGCCGGAGAGCAGAGGTCCAGGGCGTCGAGGATCCCGGCGAGCGCGTCGCCGAGCTGAGCCGCGTCCTGCGCGAGCACGCGCACCGTTACTACGTTCTCGATGACCCGACCGTCGGCGACGACGCATATGACGCGCTGCTGGACGAGCTGCGCGCGCTGGAGGCCGCGCACCCGGAGCTCCTAAAGCCGGACTCCCCGACCCAGCGAGTTGGTGCGCAGCCTGTCAGCAAGCTCGAGAAGGTCGCGCATCTGGAGCCGATGCTCTCGCTCGACAACGCGCGCTCGGAGGAGGAGCTGCGTGCGTGGGTGGAGCGCATGCGCAACCACCTCGCTCGCGAAGGCTTTGCGCAGCCGCGCTTTCAGTTCGTCGTCGAGCCGAAGGTGGATGGCCTTGCCATTAGCCTCGTCTACCGCGACGGGGTGCTGGAGCGCGGCGCCACGCGCGGCGACGGGGAGATCGGCGAGGACGTCACACACAACATGCGCACGATCGGCGCGATCCCGCTGCGCATCGAGGACGCGCCGCCGCTGCTGGAGGTCCGCGGAGAGATCTACATGTCGCTGAAAGACTTCACCGCGCTCAACGAGCGCCGCGCCGAGCGGGGGCTCTCGACGTTCATGAACCCGCGCAACTCCGCGGCGGGGACGATTCGCCAGCTCGACCCGGCGCTTGCGGCGGAACGTCCGTTGTCGATCTGGTGCTACCAGGTCGGCGTCACTGAGGGACTTGAGTTCAAGACCCACTGGGAGGCGCTCGACTGGCTGCGCGAGCACGGCTTTCGCGTGAACTCCGACGTCCAACTTCTGCGCGGCGAGGACGAGGTCGTCGCCCAGTGCCTTGAGTGGCAGCAGCGTCGCGGCGAGCTCGACTTCGAGATCGACGGCGTCGTCGTGAAGGTCTCCGACCTCGCGCTCCAGCACCGTCTCGGCTCGGTCGGGCGCGATCCGCGCTGGGCGATCGCGTGGAAGTTCCCACCCACGACGGCGGTCACGCGGCTGCGCGACATCGGCTGGAACGTCGGCAAGTTTGGCGACATGCGCCCCTACGCGATCCTGGAGCCCGTTGCCGTCGGTGGTGTGACGATCAGCTCCGCGACGCTGCACAACGAGGAGGACCTGCGTCGTAAGGACATCCGCGCCGGCGAGGACGTGATCGTGCTGCGTGCAGGGGACGTGATCCCGCAGGTCGTCTCACCCGCGCCGCACGTAGTCGAGCATAAGAAGCGCCCGCGACGTCCACGCCCGCCCACGCGCTGCCCATACTGTGGGACGAAGACCGTCAAGCAGCGCGACTCGGTCTTCACGACGTGCCCCAATCGCCAGTGTCCGGAGCGCGCGTGGCAGTTACTCAAGCACTTCGTCTCGCGCGGCGCGATGGACATCGACGGGCTCGGCGAGAAGCAGGTCCGACTACTGCAGGAGCGCGAGCTCGTGCGGGTCCCCGGCGATTACTACAGGCTCACCGTCGAGCAGTTGGTGGAGCTCGAAGGTTTCGCGGAGCTCTCCGCGCGCAACCTGCTCGATGCGATCGAGGCCTCCAAGCAGCGGCCTTTCGGACGCGTCTTGTTTGCGCTGGGTATCGAGGAGGTCGGGGAGGTCACGGGCCGCAATCTCGCTCAGCGCTTCCGCGACATCGACGCGCTGCTGCACGCCGGCGAGGAGCAGCTCGCGCAAACCCCGGGGATCGGCGAGAAGATGGCGAGCTCAATCCGCACGCAGCTCGATGACCCCGTGATGCGGGAAGTCATCGCCGATCTCCGCTTGATTGGCTTGCGCTTCGCCGAGGAGGGCCCGCCACCGTCGCAGGGACCGCTTGCGGGCAACACGCTGGTGCTCACCGGGACGCTGCCCAACTGGACCCGCGAGTACGCCACCGAGCGCATCCAGGCCGCCGGCGGGCACGTCTCCAGCGCGGTCTCCAAAAAGACCCACTATCTCGTCGCCGGCGAGAGCGCGGGGTCCAAGCTGGAGAAGGCCCGCCGCCTGCACGTGCCGGTGCTCGACGAGGACGGCCTGCGGCGGCTGCTTGGAGGTGAGGATGGGTAAGTGCGTTTGCCGCCCCGCCGCGCGCGCACGCGTACGCGCGCGGCGGGGTCGCGCGTTTAGTAGTTCGCGAGGCTGATCGTCATGTTGTCCTGCAGGATGTGCGCCCGTTCGGTGGAGATCCCGTCGTTGAAAAACGCGAACGCCAGATACTGGCCGTCGATCGCCTGACAGTAACCGACGAGATTGGAGACGCCGATGAGCGTCCCTGTCTTGCCCTGACAGCGCCCCGCGGCGGCGGTCCCGCGCATCCGTTCGGCCAGCGTCCCGCTGCGCCCCGCGACCGCCATGTCATCCCGCAACGTCGTGCCGAGCGTCGTCGGCGCGAGCGCCGCAAGCAGCATCACGACCTGCTGGGGCGAGGTTTGGTCGGAGCGCGAGAGCCCCGAGGCGTCGACGATGCGCGGGTGTAGCCCCAGCGCAGCGAGCGTCGCGCGCACCACGTGGGCTCCCGCTACGGTCGTGCCGGCGCCGCCGGCACGGGCGCCGAGATCCTTGAGAAGCGTCTCGGCGAAAAAGTTGTCCGACGGCGGAAGCGTCAGCCCGAGGAGCTGCGCGATCGTCGGGGAGGGTGCTGCGGCGAGGCTCGTGGTGCCAACAGGGGCCGTCGCGGTGCCGCTGCCGCCGAGCACGCTGACGCCGGCCGCGCGCAGCGCGCGCAGAAGTTCGTGTGCCGCATACGCCGCGGGGGCGTGGGCGCCGCGATAGGAGCCGCTCGCTCCGCGGTTGAAAGCGAGCGCGCTGAGCGTTCCTTCGAGGTAGGGGTCGAAGCGGTAGCCGCTTGCGGGCTCGCCGCGCAGGGAATCGAAGTAGGACTCGTCGCCCTCGATCGCGCCGGTCACGCGGTGGATACCGTCGGTGTGCACGAGCTGGGTGACCAGCGTCGAGACAGATGTGCCGAGGCCACCGTAGTGGGCGCGGACGAACGCGTTTGTGCCGAACGTCGGATCGCCGCCGCCGTGCAGGTAGAGGCTGCCTTCCCAGACGCCTTCGGGGCCGAGATGCCCGCTGCCGAGAACCGTCGTTTCCAGGTGCGCATCGGGCCCGAGGCGCTCCAGTAGGGCGGTCGCGGTGTAGAGCTTCTCCACCGACGCCGGCGCGCGCAAGACTTCGGCACGTTCGCCAAAGAGGGTCTGTTTGGTCGAGAGGTCGTAGACGAGCCCCCCGGAGTGCGGCCCGGCGAGCGCGAGCTCGTGGGCCATGTGGGCCTGCAGCGCGGCCGTCGAGGCGCCCGCCGACGCGGTGCTCGTAAAGAGCCCGAAAGCGAGTGCGAGGGCGCAGACGAGCGCCACCTTGCCGGAGCGGTGCCGAGGCACGGCGTACAATCAACAGCAGTATGGGTCGGGTTGTCAAGCTGGAACCTCCAGCTACCCGGGAGAGGCGTGGCGCTGCGACGTCCGCTTCGCGCGGGCGCTCGGGGTCAACCAGGCGCGCGGCGTCGCGCAATGGAGCGGGTCCGGCACGCACCGGACGGCGGCGGCCCAGCAAGACCGCGCTCGTGCTCGGTGGCGGCGGCTTCACGGGCGGGGTCTACGAGATCGGCGCCCTGCGCGCGCTGGACCTGCTGGCGGTCAACAGCACGGTCAACCAGTTCGACGTCTATGTCGGGACGTCCGCCGGCTCGTTCATCGCGGCGCTCTGCGCCAACGGCGTGACGCCCGAGGAGATGATGCGCGTCGTCACCAGCCAGGGCCCGCAGCCCTTCAGGGACGTCGACCTATCGGATCTCTTGCGGCCGAACCTAGTGGAGCTCGTGCGCAAGGGCGCGCAGCTACCGCTGCGTCTGGCCTCGATCGCGCGCCAGGTCCTCGCTCAGCCCGGGCAGATCTCCGCGATGGATCTCGTTCTGGGGCTCGCCGAGGCGCTGCCTTCCGGCGTCTACACGGGCGCGGGCATCGAGAAGTACCTGCGTAAGGTCCTCTCCGACCCCGATCGCACCGACGACTTCCGCAAGCTCGCGCACGAGCTCTACATAACTGCGACAGACCTCGATACGTGCGAGCGGATCGTGTTTGGCGCCGATCCCTTCGATGGCGTCCCAATCTCGACGGCGGTGCGCGCGTCGGGGGCGCTGCCGATGGTCTACGCGCCGGTGCAGCTCGGCGGCCGCGAGCTCGTGGATGGCGGGATCGTCTCGACGACGAACCTCGACATCGCGGTCGAGGCGGGCGCGAAGCTCGTGATTGTGATCAACCCGATCGTGCCCTACGTCAACGACTTCGAGCACGAGGTGCGCACACTGCGCGGACGGCGTCCGCGGCGCGTGTCCGACATGGGCTTCCCCCAGATCGGCTACCAGGCGTTCAAGCTCGTCGCCCACCAGCGACTGCACGAGATGGCCTCGCGCTGGGAGGAGCGCTATCCGGGCGTCGACATCGTGCTGATCGAGCCCGAGCCCACCGACGAGCTGATGTTCCAGACCTCGATGATGAACTTCACCTCGCGCCTGGCGATCGCGCGCCACGGCTTCCAGTCGGTCACCTACCACCTTGCGCAGGAATACGAGCGCTACAGCGAGGTCGCCAAGCGCCACGGCCTGGAAATCTCACCGGAGCGGCTGAAGAAGGTAGTGGAGCACTTCGACGCCGCCGAGGCCGAGCCGGACTCAAGCGCGTGGCGCAAAATCCTCGAGGGAACCACCGGCGCGTTGCTGCGGCAGTCCGGGTCGGCGGGGTAGGCCGCGTCAGCTACCCGGAGAGGCGCTGACGGTGGGACGCGGGCCGCTGCACATCACGCGCAGCCAGATCACCTGACCGTCTTGCTCGCGCAGGTACGCCTGCTGTTCGAAGACGAACGGACCGTCGGCGCCGTCCCCGTACACGCGCCAGCCCACCCGCAGGGTGTCCTCCACTGACGCGGGCTCCGTCGGCTCGACGCGCTCGACGCCCCTGTCGGGATGCTCGAACCACGCGCGCAGCACCTCCTCGACGCCGGCGGGATCGTCGGCTTCCCAGACCCGCTTTGGCGTCATCGCCCTGAAATCGATCGCGGGGTGCAGGAGGTCGCGGGCGCGCGAAAAATCCCTGGCCAGGATCGCATCGAGAAACCCACCGGTGACGCTTGCCGAGAGCGTGCTCACGGCCTGAGTGTCTCACCTGGTGTAGTGCGCGTCAACAAAAAAACTAGGAGTCGCCGGCGACGACCAGGTCCGCGTGGGGCGCGGGTGCGGCGTCGCGAGCGACGAACTCGGCGATCATCTCCACAAGCAACTCCGAGGCGTCCCACATCGGGAGATGCCCACAGTCGGTCAGGGTTCGCGACTCGACGCCTGGAATCTCCCGCAAGAAGCGCGGTGTGTGGCGGTCGGGGGGCAGAACGCGGTCGAACTCCGAAGCCACGAGCAGCACGGGGCAGCGGATGCGGTCGAGGTCTCCCAGCGCCAAGCCGTCGTCGGCGCGCAGCGCCGCGATCGCCGGCGCGCTGACCGAGCAGCGTGTCGAGGTATACGCGAGATCGACCCCGTCCGCCGGCGCGACGCGATGGCCGTGGCGCATGATGTCGCGGAGCGCCAGACGTCTACTGCGCGGGCGCTTCATGATTGTCGCGGTCAGTCGCCGGGTTGCACGGGCTCCCCGGATCTGGCGCGCGAAGAAGCGCGCGATGCGCAGTGCCTCACCATCGCCGTCCGACCAGCCGCCGGCGGGTGCGAGCGCGACGACCGAACGTGCCCGGCCGCGCTTGGCGAGCTCCAGCGCCAGCGCGCCCCCCAGCGAATTGCCGACTACGTGTGCAGTGTCGACACCGAGTTCGTCCAGGTGGCTTTCCAGCAAGTCGCCCAAGCTCGCGAACGACATCGGCAGGTCACTCGGAAACGCCGGGCCGCCGTCGTGGCCGGCGAGCGTCGGTGCGATCACTTCGTGGTCGGCGGTCAGTCCGTCTAGCAGCGGACGCCAGTGACGCCACGTTCCCGTAAAGCCGTGCAAGAGGAGGAGCGGCTCACCGGACCCGGCGCGGTACACCGCAGGAAAGACCTCGCCCATGACGACACAGACTACAGGGCCTGCGTGTGTTTCACCGAAGTGGCCGTAGTCGATGACGACGGCGTCCAGGGCGCCTGCTCGACTATTCGGTCGGCGAAATCAGTCGGCGTCGAGGATCTCGATGCCGAGCGCCGCGGCCCAGACCCCGGCCATCTCGACGATGCCGGGCCAGTCCATGGCGGCGCCGCGGAGACTCTCGACGCCCTCGAGGCCCGTGAGATTGCTGGCGCGAAACGCGCAGCGCTTCAGACGCGCGCCGCGGAAGTCGGCGCGCGTGAGGTCGCAGCGATGGAAGCGGACCGCGTCGAGTTTGGCCTCAAGGAAGTCTGTTTGCACGAGCACGCAGCCTTCGAACGTGACACGTTCCAGATGGCAAAAGCCAAACGACGCGAGGTCGGTCCTGCAGTCGCGGATCGTGACATCGCTCAACGTGCCCTCGGCGAGATCGATCCCCGTCAGGCGGCTGTTCTCGATGCTCACTCGTTTCATGTGCGTGCCGCGGCCATAGACGTTGGCGAGGTTGCACCCGCTGAGCACGCCGTCGACGATTCGCAGGTGCTCAAGGCGCGAGCCCGACACGTCGACGCGGTCGAGCTTGGCGGTCCCGAACGTCACGCCGTTGGCGTGCTGATCGACCAATGCGGCGTCGGACAGTTCGATGTCGCTCACGCGGGCGTCGTGATCGAGCGCGTCGACGTGGCCTGGATCGAGTTGCTGGGGCAGCTGAGGCTGCCCGGGGGAAGGGGTGGCGGGTTGCATCTACACGCTCAACGGCCAAGCTGGTCGGGCTCGTCCTCGACTGCCGTTGACTCGACATCAGCCGGACGCACGTCACGCTCACGCGAGGTGAAGCGTCCTGTCCTTGCGAGGAAGCTCATCATGGGACCGGCGTAGTGGTGTGAGACCCAGCGGCGAGTCAGGGTCCGCGTGGGGGGAAGCAGGAGCAGTGCGCCGAGGACATCGGTGACAAAGCCCGGAACCACGAGCAGCATGCCTCCGAGAAATCCGAGTGCCCCATCGATCACGGCGCGGGCCGGTGCGCGCCGCTCCGAAACCGCCAGTGAGAAGCGCTCGATCGCTGTGCGCCCCTGGATGCGAAGGATCCGCAAGCCGAGCGCCGAGGTTCCAAACAGCAATACCACCGCCAGGAGCCAGCCGATGGCGCGGCCGACCTCGATGAAGGCGAACACCTCGATGACCGGTATCGCGATCAGAAGGACTACGAACATCTCAGCAGCGCGCCGGTCTGCTCGGCGGTCTCACAGCTCGCCGGCGAGACGGGTAGCGATCCAGATGAGCGCCCCGGCTCCGAGTACGCGGCGGAACCAGTTGACCCCATCCACCGCCTCCTCCCACGCCCATACCGCGAGACCGAGCGTGGAGACCGCTCGACCGACATCGTGTGCAGTGCCGCCGGTCTCTCGCGCAAGGCCCCATCCCGCAAATGCCAGCAGCAGCGGCGGGTTCGGGAACTGCGCGATCGGGAAACGTCGCGGCCAACCCGCCTGGCCGCGAGCCCAAAGCTCGGCGACGGTCACGGCGCTCATACTCGCAGACCGCGTGCCGGTCAACGATCCGGGGATGCGTTCGCTGCCGCCCGAGTGGTGTACCGCTCAAGGCCCGCGGCCGCTCAGGTAGATTGCTTTCGATATGAACTGGCCGCACGCCGTCATCTGCTCATCTGGCTGGTGGGCGCGCACCGTCGAGCGCGAGTTGCTCCCTTGGGCTCTCGCCGACGTGGACCTCGGCGATGACGTGCTCGAGATCGGTCCCGGGTTTGGCGCCACGACCCGTGTGCTCGCTCGTCGCCCCGGTTCGCTGACCGTCCTAGAGCTCTCCGAGAGCTACTGCGAGCGGCTGCGGCGCACGCTTGACTCCGATGTCGAGGTCGTGCAGGCCGATGCCACCGCGATGCCGTTCGCCGACGGTCGTTTCTCGGGCGTCGTGTGCTTCACGATGCTCCACCACGTGCCCTCGCCGGAGATGCAGAATCGGCTTATGTCCGAGGTCTCCAGGGTGCTGCGCCCCGGCGGCGTGTTCGCCGGTACCGACAGTCTCGGCACGGGCCGCGCGTTCAAGCTGCTGCACGTCCACGACACGCTCGTTCCCGTTGCCCCGGATGACTTGCCCGCGCGCATCGAACGCGCCGGGCTCGTCGAGCCCCGCGTCGATCGCGGCGGCAGCTCGTTTCGCTTTCGCGCGCGCAAGCCCTGACGCAAGCGTGGTGCAGCGTGCGCGGCGTCAGTCGAGGTTCTCGATGATCTCATTCGCGCGCGACCACTGCTCGGGCGGCACCACGAGATAGATGTCCCCCCGCCCAAACCGGTCGAGCGGATGATCGGCGGCGCACCGCGCGTCGAGCCCTACCTCGCGAAGCCGATCTCGCCAAGCCAGCGCCGTCGTCTGGTCCTCGAAAGTACCCACCGTCTCCCAGTCCTCCAGCCGAGGATCACCGATCGCCACCGCCGCTTCCCTGGCGGAACGGCGTTTGGAGAACCAAGACACTCCACGAGCCTACGCTCCGAGAACCCCGGCCCGATTTTGTTGAGCCCTCCAGTCGCGGATCGGGCTCGCCAGCGCGGATCGGGCTCGCCGTCGCCCCCAGACAACCTCCGACTGAAGCCAAACCGAACCCATCCCGGACCCGAAGGGTCCCATCCAAAAATCCTGACAGCTAGTCGGCCTGCGAAAGAGCTTTGTCGATCGCCCCCAGCAGCCGTTCGGTCGTCGCCGCGTTACGCAGCGCGATCCGCACATGCTGGGGCTCGCCGAGCGGGGCCCCCGCTGCGATCAACACGCCGGCCTGCTGCAAGCGTGCCGCGAGCTCGCTGCCGTCGAGTTCGGCGTGCGCGGCCCACAGGAAATTGGCTTGGCTGGCGGTCACCTCGAAGTCGCGCTTTTGCAATGCCTCGGTGAGGCGTCCGCGCTCTTCGCGCACACTGCGCACGTGGTGGTTCATTGAGTCCGCCCCCGAGCGCAGCGCCTCCAGGGCCCCCGACTGCGAGACCTCGCTGACCCCGAGGTCCGGTTCGAGCTCCGCCAGCAGCTCCTCCGAGCCCGGTCCTCCGATGGCGTAGCCGATCCGGATCCCCGCCAGCCCCCACGCCTTGGAGAAGCTGCGGAACACCAGCAGCCGCGAGTGGTCCTCGAGCAGCTTCAGCGACGAGTCGATCGGCTGCGCTTCGGAGAACTCGACGAGCGCCTCGTCGAGCAGCATCGCCACGCCCTCTGGCAGCCCGCTCAGCAGGCGCTCGAGCTCGGAGCTCGACAGCAGCTCCCCCGTCGGATCGTTGGGGCTCGCCAGCGCGACTACGCGCACCTTCTCTTTACGCGCCGCGCTCAGCAGCGCGTCGACGCCGCCGCTCACCGGGACCGCGCGGCCGTGTGCGCGGCGCGCCATGATCGGATACAGCGGGTACGACGGCCATGACGTCAGCAGTTCTTGGCCCGGCTCGATCAACGCGCGCGTCGCCGAGCTCAGTAGCTCCGCCGCGCCGTTGCCGATGATCAGGCGCTCCACCGGGATCTCGTGGCGTTCTGCGAGCTCCACGCGCAGCTGCGAGCCACGCAGGTGCGGATAGCGTTGCAGGCCGCGCCGCGCCGTGAACGTGATCGCCGCCGAGATGTTCGCGTGCGGCAGTTCCGGCCACGTCGTCTGTGAGAGATCGAGCGTCGCGACGCGCGTCAGCGCTTTGCGACGCCGCTCCGCCGCCTCCTCGCGCAGCCCGCGATTGACCTCCTCCTCGGAGAGCCCTTCAAACTGGCGGTAGTAGTCGAGCAGTCCCATCGCTGCGGCGACCGACGAGCGCCGAAGCGGCTCAGTTATCCCATTCGTCGCGGGCCGCGAAGGTCCCGAACGCCGTCGCGGAGATGCTCATACGCCTCCGCCGCCGCCGGAGATGAAGCTCGACCCCGGCCCGTGGATGAACACGAACCACACCATGAACGCGCTCGCGCAGATCGCCGCCGTGATCGCGAAGACCCGGCCCACCACGCCCGCGCGCTGGTCGAAGCCCGCCGCGCGACGCACGAGGATCCACATCTCGTCCAGCCCGCGCATGAGCCGCAGGGCGCCGAACAGCAACACGAACAGCGCCACGAACGCCAGCAGGATGCCCAAGCTCACGCTGCCCGCGAGGTAGTTCGCCTGCGCTCCTACCCACAGGCACGCGACCGGGATCGGGCCCCAGCACAGCAGGCTCAGGAACACGATCGCCGCGAACAGCAGCTCCGCCATGTGCTTGTCGATCCGCTGGCGCGCCGAGCCGCCCCGCTTGGGCGCGCCGCGGAAATGCACCGGCGCCGTGCCGGGGCGCCTGCTGACGAATAGACCGCCGTTATCGCTGGGATCGCTGCGCATCTTCGCTCCTCCTACACGCTAGCGGGTGTAGAGGGAGTCGAGGACGTCCGCGTACTTCTCCGCGACCACATTTCGCTTGACCTTCAGCGTCGGTGTCAGCTCCCCACCGGCCTGTGTCAGGTCGCGCTCGAGGATCGCGAACTTCTTGACCTGCTCCACCTGCGCGTACGCCTCGTTGACCCGGTCCACTTCCGCGCCGATCAGGTCGCGGATCGCCGGCTCGCGCGTCAGCGCCGCCGGGTCCTCGGGAAGGCCGTGCTCGCGTGCGTAGAGCGCGATTTCTTCCTCGTCGAGCGTGACCAGCACGACCGGGTACGGGCGCTGGTCGCCGTGCATCACCGCCTGGGAGATCCAGCGGCAGCGCTTGAGGTCGTTCTCGATGTTCGCCGGCGTCAAGTTCTTGCCGCCCGCCGTGATGATGATGTCCTTCTTGCGGCCCGTGATCGAGAGATAGCCGTCCGCGTCGATCGAGCCGAGGTCGCCCGTGTGCATCCAGCCGTCCTCGACCGCCCCGAACGACGCGTCGGCGTTGTTGTGGTAGCCCTGGAAGATGTTCGGGCCCTTGATCAGGATCTCCCCGTCGGAGGCGATCTTCAGCTCGACCCCCGGCAGCGGGCGCCCCACGGTCCCGAACTTGTGGTCCTCGATCGTCGAGATCGTCGCCGCCGTCGCTGTCTCCGTCATGCCGTAGCCCTCGAGCACCGGCACGCCCGCCGCCCAGAAGAACTCCAGGATCTCACGCGCGATCGGCGCCGCCCCGCTCGTCGCTCGCCGCACGTCCCCGCCGAAGATCGCGCGCACGTTTTTGAAGAGCTTCTCCTCCGCCTCCTCGAACGGCGCCTGCAGCTCCGGCGGGATCGCTTCGCCGCGGACCTCCATGTCGCGCACCCTGCACCCCAGCGCCACCGCCGCCTGCGCGCGCTCCTGCTCCTCAGCGCCCTGCGCCTGGATCGCGCCCTGCGCGAGCGCGTACACCTTCTCAAACACCCGCGGCACCGACGGTAGGTAGGTCGGTTTGACCTCGCTGAGCTCCGCCACGATCTGCTGGGTGTCGCCGCCGAAGTACGCCAGCGTCCCCCCAAGTTCGAAGACCGCCAGCTGGATCAGCAGCGCATAGGAGTGCGCCAGCGGCAGATACAGATAGATGATCTCCTCCGAGTCGATGTGCCCGACGTCGCGGATCATGTTCATCATCGCCGCGTAGTTGCCGTGATTGAGCACACAGCCCTTCGGCGGGCCCGTCGTGCCCGACGTGTAGATGAACGTGTACGGGTCCTCCGGGCCGACCGCCTCGCGGCGACGCTCCAGCTCGGCCGGATCGCCCGTGCGCCCGCGCTCGCGCACTTCGTCGAGCGTGATCGCCGCCAGCGTCCGCGCGTTCGCTTCAGCGTCCGGATCGCCAGCCGTAGGCGGGTCGATCACGATCACGCTGCGCAGCTGCACCTCGTCGCGCACCGCCGCGATCTTCGCGAGCTGAGCCGCGTCCTCGCACACGATCGCGCACGCGCCCGAGTCCGCGATCACCCAGCGGCACTCCTCGGGAGAGTTGGTCTGGTAGATCGGGACCACCACCGCCCCGATCGCCGTCGCCGCGAGGTCCGCGTAGGACCACTCCGGGCGCGTGTTCGCGAGGATGCAGATCCGCTCGCCCGCCTCGATCCCGACGTCGATCAGACCCAGCGCGACCTCCTGGACGATCGCATCGAGCTGTGTATAGCTGACGTCAAGCCACTGCCCGTCGCGCTTGTAGCGCACCGCCGAGCGCTCGCCGAACTGCGCCGCCGCGTGCGGGACGAGGTCCGCGAGCGTTCGCGTCGGGTCCGCCGGCGGCGTCGCCGACGGGCCCTCGCCCTGTATCTGCGCGGATTTGACGGCCTGCTCTGCGGTGCTTGCCTCCATCGCCCTCTCCTCCTTCGGTGCGGCTGACGGACCTTGTGAGGAGGAAGGATATGCGGTTCGCGCCGCCGCGAGTAATGGTTGGCCCGGTACCCGCCGCGAGGATCGTCGGGGAGCATCGCGCGCGCCGTCCGACTCGCAGATGCCGTCCAGCGTTTCCCAGTCTTCCTCCTGTGACCTTCCGAGGAGTCGGGCGGGCAGCGCTGTCTCTGTCCCGGACACTACTCAAGGCCTCCAGCCCTAGAATCTACTGAGGTAGGAAAGCTACCAGAGTATGAATCTGACGAGCAACGACGGAGCAGCCACCGAAGCCGGCCCGCGGCCGCGCGCGGCGCATCTCGGCCCCGAGCGCCGCCGCCCCCAGATTCTCGACGTCGCGTTCGAGCTGTTCGTCGACCGCGGCTACCGCGAGACCTCGATGCAGGAGATCGCCCGTGCCGCCGGCGTCAGCAAGCCCGTCATCTACGCCTGCTTCTCCAGCAAGGCCGAGCTCTTCAACGAGCTCCTCGACCGCGAGGAGCGCCGCATGCTCGGGCAGTTCGGCGCCGCCCTCGCCGCCGCCGAGGACCGCGAAGACCCCGAATCCACGCTGATCGCCGGTTTCACCGCGATGTTGCGCGCAGTCACCGACACACCAGAGGCCTACCGCATCGTGCTGCTCGGCGGAGGTGACACCGACGCCGTCATCGACATGCGCGTCCGCCGCGGGCGCGAACACGAGGTCACCGCGATGTCCGCCGCCGCACGCGAGTGGCTGGATGGAATGGTGCCCGCCGAGGGTCTCGACGCCGCCGCGCGGTTCGTCGGGCACACACTTCTCGGAATCGGCGAATCCGGCGTCCGGATGCTGTTGACCGCGCCCGAGCAATGGACGCCCGAGACGCTCGGCCGGGCCCTCGGTCGGCTCGCCGCCGGCGGATACGCCGCGCTGATCCATGGCTCCTCAATGGGTCGCTCAGCGAAAGCGAAAAGCACCGCCCCGGCGAAAAGCGCCGCGCGGGGAAAAGGCGCCGCGCGAGCGAAAGGCGCCGCGCGGGCGACTCAGACTCGCCCGTCGGCAGCCGACCTCGTCAGCCCTTAGCCGCCGCTGGACGCGGCGGAGATTGCGGCCCCTGGCGCAGGCTCGCGAGGAACAGGCTCTTGTCGATGCGGCCCTTGAAGACGGGCACGCCCATCTCGGTGCACTTCGAGAGGACTTCTCGGCGTCCAAGTCCGGCCTCGCGCGCGAGCTCGGTCGGAGTCAGATGGTTGGCCATCGTGAATCTCCTTCTGTGGATCTTGGGGACTACATGTACATATACCGCTGCCAGCGGACGTTGGCAACCGTGCTTTTCCCTGCACACTGCGGCTCAAACGGGATTGGGGACGTCGATGAAGACGTGGCGCACGCCCATCCGCTGCGCGAGCCGCTCGCCGAGGCAGCGCACGCCGAAGGTCTCCGTCGCGTAGTGGCCCGCCGCGATGAAATGGACGCCCGCCTCGCGCGCCTGCGCCATCACGCGCTCCGCCGGTTCGCCCGTGATGAACGCGTCCGCTCCCGCCGCGATCGCGTCCCCTAGGTAGTCCGCGCCGCCGCCCGTCACGATGCCCACGCGCCGCACCACCGCGGGGCCGCCGTCGAACACCAGCGGCTCCCGCGCCGTCGCCGCCTCGACCCGCGCGAGCAGCTCCGCGATCGGCACGCCGTCGTCCGGGAACTCCGCCACGCACCCGATCGGCTCGCCGCCGTGGAGCGCGAACTGCGTCGGTCGAATGCACCCCAGCTCGCGCGCCAGCAGCGCGTTGTTCCCCACATCCGGGTGCGCGTCGAGGGGGAGGTGATAGGCCAGCAGCGACATGTCGGCGTCGAACAGCACCCGCAGGCGCCGCGCGAGGGCCCTGTCGATCGGGCCCGGGCCCGCGCCCCAGAAGAGGCCGTGGTGGACGAGGATCAGCTGCGCGCCCCGCGCTTGGGCTTGTTCGAAGAGGTCGAGGTGGGCCGTCACGCCGGTCGCCACCGTCTCCACCGTCTCCGCGCCCGGGACCTGCAGGCCGTTGGGGCCGTAGTCCTTGAAGCGCGATGGCGCCAGGAGGTCGTTGAGGGTTTGGACGATGTCGGCGAGGGCGGCTGGCATTGGGGGGAGGGAGAGCGGAAGGGGAGCGAGACCGACGATAGCGGCGGGTCGCGGGGACGAAGTTTGGGGCGACCGATGTGGGGAGGGGGTCGCGGAGCCGGCGGGTGGGCGCGTTGTGGGATACTGGGGGCGCGTCGGGGCGTGGCGCAGCCTGGTAGCGCGCACCGTTCGGGTCGGTGAGGTCCCCAGTTCGAATCTGGGCGCCCCGATTTTCGATTTGGTCTCCCGACCTAGAAAGGTCGTCTTGGGGGCCGATACGGGACAAAAAACTTCGGTCGAGTCGAGTTTGGAGCGAACGAAGACGTGCGGAGGCGAATAGGTGCGAAAGCCGCGACAGCCATGAGCCTCGGTCAGCGACCATTCGGGTGTCGCCGACGGGGAGCCGTAGCGCTCGCGCAGCCAGGCCTCGACCTCTGAGATGCGATAGCGGCTCATGCCGCCAGTGGATATACGCGGGAGGCCGAGTGGCTGTTGGAGCTCGATCCAGCGTGGCGTCACGCTCAGGTGGTCAGCAAGCTGTCGCTTGGTCACCCAGGGCTCGGGCGGTCGGTGCTCGTGCTCGGGATCATGCGTCATGGGCTGCGGGATGAGATCAGATCGTCGCTGGGGTCTCAAGTCCCTGCCGTTTTTGCCGGGGAATGATCCGCCTCAACGATGATCTCTCTGAGGCATTCGAGCTTCTTGCCGAGAAATGCTCTGACCCCCGCGATCGTAGTGACGTAATCCAACTTGTCGATAGGGAGCATCCCAGCATCAGTCCACTTCTGACGAAGGTCGGCAGCGAGAGCATCGAGAACCCGTTCATCCCAGTTTCGCGCCCATTGCTCGCCTTCTACCTGTCTCTGGCTCGCCCTCCCATACACAAGATCGCTGGGAATAGAAGCACCGCTCAAAAGGATGCGCGCTCGTAGTTGCTCGCCCTCTCGATAGAGGGCTACCAACCGCTGGTCGGCTTCGGCTGGCAGGATGCCTGGGCCTGTGGCAGATTGCTTGGTTCGCTCAACGGGTTTGCGCCTCTGTGCACGTTGCTGCGCCCGTTCAAAGCGAGTGGGCGGTAGCGGGAACTTGATCGGGCCGACACCGCCGATGAACTCGGCGATGAGCACATAGAAGCCCAGCAGAGTGAGTAGTAGGGCAGCTGCGAACCCGGCCAAGAAATAATCGTCGCTCCACAGATGCGCCCCGGCGCCCCACACGCCGAGGCTGATGCCAGCGAGCGCGCCGACGCCCATCAGTGCGCCCCCAATCGCGGCCCAGCCCATTGCGCGGTGCTCAGGGCTCACGCTATTCGACGTTTGTAGCTGGCTCATGTCGCATCGTGAGGCGTCAGAGACCTCTGGCCTGTTTTCTGGGTCAAAGCGTAATCTGCGGAAGCCGGTCCGACCTGCCATACCCTACAGGAAAAGCAAGCTTATGCCCAGTGCATCTCTCATGGATCCGTGCGCCACAGGCATCTACGCAATGATTTGCGTATAGTAGTTGTGTGGAGCGTACCGCTGTTGCGTACTACCCAGCAGACGTAGGGGCTGGTCCCGACGCCGATGGGGCACAGGTCGGTGTCGATGTGATCGGGGTCGTGCGCGACGACCTCGTGAGGGCCCTGAAGCGCGTCGGCGCGGGAGAGGCGTCGACGGTGTTCGTGGCTCGCCTCGCGGACGCGGCAGGTTCGTCGCGCGAGCTGGTTGCGCTGCTCGACTGGCTCGACGCCGCTGGCGGCGACCTCATCGCGCTTGACGTCGAGCTGGATACCGCAACGCGGGCGGGAGCCCACGTGGCTCGGGTGCTGCGCGAGGTCGAGCGCTGGGAGCGCGAGCCGCGATTCGGTAGGCCCCCACGGGGTCGCCCTGGGCTCGCTCATCATTCGCCTGGCCTGGCCCATCGCATCAGGACGCTCCGTGACGCAGGCGAAAGCCTGCAAGCCATCGCCAACGTGCTCAACGACGAAGGTGTGCCGACGCCACGCGGCGGCGACCACTGGCGGCCGTCGAGCGTACAGGCCGCGCTCGGCTACCGTCGCCCCCGTCCGCCGGTGCCCGACCTGTGTCTCCCCCCGCCACTGCGCCCACCGAGACACTCAGTCGATCAGCGCCGCCTTGCCCTACGCGGCGACACGAGTTCCTTCGAGTTCTGGTTCGGGTTGCTCGAGCGTTACGTCCAAAGTAACGGAACGGCAGCGATGGCACAGAGCACTGTGATTGAGGAGCTCAGTCTAGGTAAGTGGTGTAGAAAACAGCGCAGCCTGCACAGTCGAGGCAAGCTGAGCGATGAACGCGTAGAGCGTCTGCAGGCGCTCCCGGGCTGGGCGTGGAATCATTACGACGCGAAATGGGAGCACATGGTCACGCTGCTGCAAAGGTTTGTAGAGCGCGAAAAGACGGCGCTAGTGCCCCGTGAGCATTTGGAGGAGGGTGAACCGCTCGGCCGCTGGGTTAAGAAGCAGCGCGATGTATACAAGGGTGTCCACGGCGGTGGACGACTTACCAAGAAGCAGATCGACCGGTTGGTTGCTCTGCCGGGGTGGACATGGGAGCGTGGGCCCGACAAGTGGGAGCGGGGCCATCGTGCACTTGTGGCGTTCCAAAAGCGCGAAGGACACATCAAGGTTCCAGCGGGACACATCGAGAATGATGTGCGCCTCGATGCGTGGATCACTCGTCCGCGGCAGCACTTTCTTATGGGGCGAATCCAGCGGCAGGGAGATCACGCGGTCCGCCTCGAAGACGTTCCTGGCTGGAAGTGGTCGAGGTCGTATGCAGAGAGGTGGGACCGTCACTACGCCGCACTGGTGAAGTTCGTCAAACGCGAAGGGCATGCGAGCGTGCCACCGAAGCACGTCGAGGAGGATGTGACGCTTGGCAGATGGGTCGGCAACCAACGCCAACGGTACCATTCCGGATGGATGCAAGCTCATCACTCACTGCGGATCGCCCGCTTGGAGGAACTTCCCGGCTGGACTTGGTGATGCCTACAGGCTTCGGAAAACCATCATCTCACGACGCGACTTCACTCAAGTTAATTACATCGGAATTACAGAGTCGCAGCCTCGTTCTGGCTGCCTTGAATGTCTATTTTTTGCGCCAAGTGCTCGACGATCATCGCGTTGCGTAAAGCGCTGATAGCGCTCGTACGGTTCCACCAAGTGTTCGCTGCGTATCAGGCGCATCGCTCAGCCGAGACGTTCACTGAGACCCTGAGCGTCTTCGGGGGCCGATCTCCCGGTGCGCCTATCCGAGTGCCGCCGCCAACTCTCCCGCATCGACTTGGACTGCGTGTGGGAGCGTGATCGTCACGTGTCCGTCGCGCCCAATGATACGTCGCGCGTTGATAATCGTCACGCCGATCACATCGCCATCGGCGTCGTAGCGGACGCCGTGTCCCTCCGGCGTAAGCGCAGCCTCGGATGCCACGCTGCTGTTTCCGCGGGCGAGGTAGAGCACGTCGCCGTCCGCGTCGTAGTTGGCGCGGTCGAAGATGAGGTCATCGATCTTGACGGTCATGGCATCCATCCGGCGGGCGATCTCCCGTGTCCGTAGCCGAGCGCGGTCACAATCCGGGCTGGCTCTTGCTCAGAGTCTACGACGACCATCAGCCAGCGGCTTGGTCCTACGTCCCGCTTGAAGAACCGCTCTCTGTGCGGCCAGGCGTCTGGTTCTCGGTGATCCGGCGAGTCGATCGCTTCGAGCACCGCTCCGAGATGCGGCTCAAGCTCGACATGGCCGCTGCGTGGATCGAGCACGTGCCGCAGCCACGTGTCCTCGAACAGCACCACTCGTATGCCCTCAGGCGTCGCCGCCTCAGCGAGGATGGGTCGTTGACGTGTCTCTGGGCTGTCGGTCAAGGATGCTGTCTGTCGAGGAACTGCGCTTGCGCCGGGAGCACGCATCCAGGCTATCCGCCTGACCGGACCCGCGATAGCCCGGAGAAAGCTTGGTCGTCGATGGTCCTCGCGATGCTCAGAACACGAGGGTCAACGGCTGCGACGATATGGTCTCTACGGAGCCGCCAGAACGTTTGTTCACGATGGCATACAGCCGGCCCGGCTTCGCGGAACCCCGGCATCGGCGCCGGCGCGGCCGTCGCAAATCCGTAGCAGTGGCCCAGAAAATCGCATCAACAAGCCAAATCTAACCGATCGCCCCGATTGGTTAGTGTTTGGCGAAGGCCAGCAATGGCGGGCGAAAGCTACCGAAACACGGGGAATCGGCGTCGTCCGTTTCGCCTGTTTTTGCGGGCTTTTGCCGACCTCTTGGTAGCGAAGCGGTAGCAGTGGGCGCCGAATCGGTAGCAAATCGGTAGCAGGCAGGAGGGAGGCGGGGCAGCGATTCGTGCCGGGGCGGCCTCGGAGGGCCGGCGTTCGGTGCGCCACCGTGAGCGCTGTTGCCGTCATTGGCGCCTCCTTTCGGCGCACCGAAGGAAGCAGCCAGCGAGCAGGCGACCTAGTCGCAGACACAGCTACGGTAGGCCCAGGCATCGAAGGCAGGAGCTTTGGTGTTAACAGGCCGCACGGGTGCGCCAACATCCGTCCGGCCGCTCGTTTTCCAATTGGCGCGGGCGGATAGCGACGCTCCCGGACAGACGTTTTGCGCCAATTTGGGCTAGGGGCGGCGGGCCTCGGCGACGCGCCGCGCTGCCCGCTGTTAGTGCGGCAGGGGAGCGCCTGCGACTGAGGCGAACAGGCCCACGGCGCCGGCAGCGAGCAGTGTTTGTAGGACCCCGCGCCGCAGAAGCAGCAGCGCTACCGCGGCGGCGGCCAGCACGGCGTACTGCCACCCCTCTTGTAGAGCACTCGTCAGCGGGATCGCGGCACCGAGAATCGCGCCTATCCTGGCGGGTCCGGCGCCGTCGAGGAACGCGTGTGCGGCGGCGTTCTGGCGTAGGCGCTCGAAGCGCTGGCCGCCGAGCAGAATGAACGAGAACGACGGCGTAAAGGCGACGACCGCGGCGAGCACGCCGCCAGCGATGCCGTGCGCGGCATAGCCCACGGCGGCGACGGTAGCGACGAT
>DASXOX010000034.1:0-31042 GCA_036493975.1 Solirubrobacteraceae bacterium | reverse complement strand
TGGTCCGCCAGGACTGCCCGCGCGCCTGGCGCGTGTACCGGCCGGGGATCGTCGTCGGCGACTCGCGGACCGGCGAGATGGACAAGGTCGACGGGCCGTACTACTTCTTCAAGTCGATCCAGCGCGCGCGCCGGCTCGTGCCCGAATGGGTGCCGCTCGTCGGCCCCGACCTGGGCAATACGAACGTCGTGCCCGTCGATTGGGTCGCGGCGGCGCTCGAGCGCCTCGCGCACGAGCCCGATCTCGACGGGCGCGCGTTCCACCTGACCAATCCCGAGCCCCAGCGCGTGGACACGCTCATCAACGAGCTCGCGACCGCCGCGCACGCGCCGCGGGTGGGGATCACGATCGACAAACGCCTCACCGACGCGCTGCCGACGTGGCCGCTGAAGCTCGCTCTGGGCCTGCCCCCGTGGCGACAACTGTGGCGGCTTACGCTGCGCGAGCTCGGAATCCCACCGGAGGTACTCGCGCACATGGAGCTGCTGCCCGTCTTCGACAGCCGCGAGACCCAGCTCGCACTCGTGGGGTCGGGCCTAGAGCAGCCGCCGGCGCTGCACGAGTACGCGGGGCGCCTGTGGGACTACTGGGAGCGCGCGATGGATCCCGACCTCAGCCGCGACCGCACACTCGAGGACGCCCTGCGCGGCAGGCGCGTGCTGATCACCGGCGCGTCCTCCGGGATCGGCCGCTCGACGGCGCTGAAGGTCGCGGCGGCCGGTGGCGTGCCACTGTTGGTCGCGCGCAACGTCGAGAAGCTCGAGGAGGTCCGCGCCGAGATCGTCGCCTCCGGCGGCGCCGCCTATGTGTACGCAGCGGACATGTCCGACATGGAGTCGATCGACGGGCTCGTCGAGCGTGTGCTCGCCGACCACACGCACGTCGACATGCTCGTCAACAACGCCGGGCGCTCGATCAGGCGCTCGATCGCGCTCTCCTACGACCGCTTCCACGACTTCGAGCGCACGATGCAGCTCAACTACTTCGGCGCGATCCGCCTGATCTTGGGTCTGCTCCCGCAGATGCGCGGGCGCGGCTCGGGGCACATCGTGAACATCTCCTCGATCGGCGTCCAGACCAGTCCACCCCGGTTCTCCGCCTACGTCGCCTCGAAGGCCGCCCTGGACGCGTTCACGCGCGTCGTGGCCTCGGAGACGATCGGCGACGGGGTGACGTTCACGACGATCCACATGCCGCTCGTGCGCACGCCGATGATCGCGCCGACGAAGATGTACGACGCGTTCCCCGCGATCACCCCCGACGAGGCGGCCGACATGATCTGCGAGGCCCTGCGCAGCCACCCCAAGCACATGGGCACCCGCCTCGGCACAGCGGGAGAGGTTGCCTACGCGCTGTCCCCGAAGGCCGTCGACCGCATCCTGCACCTCGCCTACCGCGTGTTCCCCGACTCCGCCGCCTCGCGCGGGCACAGCGACGTCGAGGAGCGCGCCTCGTTCGAGCAGATCGCGATGGCAACGCTCACGCGCGGCGTGCACTGGTAGCAGCCGCCCGCCTTCCTGATAGACTAAGTCAACGACTAAGTCCTCTAAGTTTTGGGCGGGTTTGGGTCCCGTTTCCCTCCCCGCGTCGGAGTAGGAGATATGGAATGGCAAAGACGGTCGGCGTACACCAGGCCAAGACGCACCTCTCACAGCTTCTCGAAGACGTCGCGATGGGCGAGGAAGTCGTGATCACGCGTCGCGGCGAGGCGGTCGCCGTCCTCGCCCCCCCGCCAAGCCAGGCGCCCCTGCGCTTTGGCATCGACGCGGGACGTTTCGTCGTGCCTGAGGACTTCGACGCGCCGCTGCCGGACGAGCTGCTCGCAGAGTTCGAGCGGTGAAGATCCTGCTCGACACGCACGTGTTCCTGTGGTTGCAGACCGCGCCGGAGCGCCTCGGGCGGCACCTGCGGCTCGTCGAAGACCCTCGCAACGAACGGCTGCTCTCGGCGGCGAGCTCGTGGGAGATCGCGATCAAGTACCGCCTCGGCCGTTTGCCGCTGCCCGAGCCGCCGCAGCGCTACGTCCCGAGTCGGATGCGCGCGATCGGAGCGACGGCGCTACCGATCGAGCACAGCCACGCGCTGGCCGTCGCGGAGCTCGAGCCGCTGCACAAAGACCCCTTCGACAGGCTGCTCGTGGCGCAGGCCGGGGCGCTCGACGTGGCGATCCTCACGGCCGACGCCGCGGTCGCTCAGTATCCGGTGCGAACGCTGCTCGTCGGAGACGACGGCTCTGCGATCCTCTAGCACCGTGAGTGACGCCGCCCCAGCGATCGAGGTCCGTGACGCCGCTCCCGCGATCGAGGTCCATGACCTGAGCAAGCGCTACGGCGAGTACGAGGCGGTGCGCGGAATCGACATCGCCGTACACCGCGGTGAAGTTTTCGGCCTGCTCGGCCCCAACGGCGCGGGCAAGACGACGACGGTGGAGATCCTCGAGGGCTATCGCGCGCGCGACGGCGGCGAGGTCGCGGTGCTCGGGTTCGACCCCGGCCGGCGCCCGCGCGAGCTGCGCCGGCGCATCGGGATCGTGCTGCAATCGGGCGGTATCTACAGCCACGTCACCCCGCGCGAGGCCTTGGCGCATTGGGCGGGCTTCTATCCGCATCCGCGCTCGGTCGAGGAGGTCTTGGGGCTCGTGGGCCTGACCGACAAGGCCGAAGCGCGCTGCCGTACGCTCTCCGGCGGACAGCTGCGGCGCCTGGACTTCGCGCTGGCCTTGATCGGGGATCCCGAGCTGATTTTCCTCGACGAGCCCACCACGGGCTTCGATCCCGAGGCGCGGCGCGCGGCTTGGGAGACGATCCGCGCGTTGCGCGCGCTGGGCAAGACGATCCTGCTGACCACGCACTACCTCGACGAGGCCCAAGCCCTCGCCGACCGCGTGGCCATCGTCAAGGACGGGCGGATCCTCGCAATCGGGCCGCCGCGCGAGCTCGGCGTGGGGGCATCGCACTACCGCGTCGCCTACCGCGACGCCCGCGGACAGCTCGTGGAGCGCGAGACCGACGACCCCACTGCGCTGCTGGCCGAGCTGACCGCCGACGCGCTCGCGCGCGGGGAGCGCCTGGAGGAGTTGAGCGTCGGGCGGCCCTCGCTGGAGGACGTCTACCTGGAGTTGACCGCCGATGCCTGAGACGCTGGCGCTCTCCTGGCGCCAGTATCGCCTGGAGCGGCGCATGTTCTGGCGCAACCCGAGCGCCGCGTTCTTCAACTTCGTGCTGCCGCTGCTGTTCCTCGTCGGCGGTGGGGCGATTCTGCACGGCAACCAGCACCAGCTCGACCGGCTCGTGCCGGCGATCGCGGGGATGAGCGTGATGTCGACGACGTTCACGGCGCTCGCGTACAACATCGTGTTCCTGCGCGAGCGCGGGGTGCTGAAGCGGATCCACGGCACCCCGCTGCCGACCTCGTCGTACTTCGGCGGGGTCGCGGCGAACGCGGTGACGAACACGGGGCTGCAGATCGCGATCGTCGTGCTCGCGGGCCGCTTGTTCTATGGGATCGGCTGGCCGCGACACTGGGACGAGTTGATCGTGTTCGTGCTCGTCGGCGTCGTGTGCTTCTCGGCGCTGGGCGTCGCCTTCGCGCACGCGATCCCGAACTTCGAGTCGACGGCGGCGTACGTCAACGCGGTGTTCCTGCCGGTGGTGTTCGTGTCGTTCTACGTCTTCGACGACCGCCACGCGCCGGCGTTCGTGCGCAACATCGCCGAAGCGCTGCCGCTGGTGCACCTGATCGATGGGCTCTACGGCGCGCTCGTGAGCGGGGCGACGTTGAGCGATAATCTCGACGCGCTCGCCGTGATCGCGCTCTGGGGGGCCTTCGGACTGGTCTTCGCGGTGCGTGGCTTCTCGTGGGAGTCGCGCTCGTGACGGGGCGACCGGGCCGCGCAAGCCGGCGGATCGCGCACATGACATACGAAAAGGGGTGGCACGCCACATGAAGGAGCTCGCCGAGGACGTCTACCAACTGGGCGGCCTGCCGCCGAACGCGATCAACGTGTACGTCATCGGGGACGTCCTGATCGACGCCGCGACCCGTCAGGCGCGGCGTCGCATCACGCGCCAGATCAAGGGGCTGACGCTGAGCGCGCACGCGCTCACGCACGCCCACCCCGACCACCAGGGCTCGAGCCACGCGATCTGCGAGCAGCTGGGGATACCGCTGTGGTGCGGACAGGGCGACGTCCCGGCGATGGAGACCGCGGGCGCGATCCGCAACCCCAAGGCCCCGGGCTGGCTGAACGCGCTGCAGCAGCGCATGTGGACCGGTCCGCCGCATCCCGTCGCGCGCGCGCTGCACGAGGGTGACGAGGTCGCGGGCTTCACCGTGCTGGAGACCCCGGGGCACTCAGCGGGTCACGTTTCGTACTGGCGCGAATCCGACCGCACGCTGATCGTCGGCGACGTGCTCGGCAACATGCACTTCATCACGGGCATGCCGGGCCTGCACCTGCCACCGGACCTGTTCACACCGGACCCCGCGCGCAACCGCGAGTCGGCACGGCGCCTCGCGGAGCTGCGGCCGGCGCTGGCGTGCTTCGGGCACGGCGCTCCCCTGCGCGACCCGGGCAAGCTCGCGGACTTCGTGGCGCGCCTTCCGCAGTGAGCGCCGAGAGCACCCCGGACACGGCCGTGTCCCCGGGCCCGGATCGCGAGGCGCCGCCGGCAGAGGGCGAGAGCGTTTTTGTGCGCACCGGCGAGGACCGCTATGAGCCGACCGAGCACGCCCGCGGACCGTGGGATCCGCGCGCCCAGCACGGCGGGGCGCCGGCGGCGTTGATGACGGCGGCGCTGGAGCGCGTGGAGCCCGGCGGCGAGCTGCCGTTCGCGCGACTGCACTTCGAGTTCCTGCGACCCGTCCCGCTCGCGCCGCTGCGACTGCGCACCCGGATCACGCGCCCCGGCCGCCGTGTCCAGGCGCTCGAAGCAGAGCTGCTCGCCGACGATCCCGACCAGCTCGTGTGCCGGGCCCGCGCGCTGCGGATCCTGGCAGTCCCCGGCGAGCTCCCAGCCCACGCGCGCGAACTCGTGCGCGAAAGCGCCCCGACACCGCTACCCGACCCCGAGGAGGGACACGGGGTGCGCTTCGCGCTCGACGATCTCGATCGTCGCTCCTTCGCAGCGACCGCGATGGAGATGCGCTTCGTCCACGGCAGGCCACTGAAGGGCGGCCTGCCCGACGACGCCCTCAGTGCCGGTCACGACCCTGTGGGGGCGGCGGCAGTATGGATGCGCCTGCGCCACCCACTCCTCCCCGACGAGCCTACGAGTGCGCTTGCCCGCGTCCCGGCCGCGGCGGACTTCGGCAACGGCGTCGCGTCGGTGCTGCCGTTCGACTCCTACCTGTTCATCAACGCCGACCTCTCGATCGAGCTCGACCGTCGCCCGGTGGGCGAGTGGATCGGGCTCGACGCCCGCACGCTCCTGCACCCCGACGGGATCGGCTGGGCCGAGAGCGTCCTGCACGACGAGTGCGGCCCGCTCGGTCGCGCTCGCCAGACACTCGTCGTTCAGCCTCGCTGAGCGCGTCATCCAGTCGCACTCACGCATCGCCGCCCACCTCCTGACGGTGGCGGCGCCGAGCCTACCCCCGTCGGTGGCGACCCTCTCCCCTGGCGGTCTTCGCCTCCCCCTCCTCGAGCTACTACTTGCGCTAGCAAGTATCTGCTATATAGTTGTGCAAGCAATCATTGTTTGCACAACTAGCCCAGCGGGCTACATCCTTTGAGGGAGTGGTCCGGGGAGTCAGCGGCCTTTGACGAGGCCGGCAAGGATCGAGCAAAAGGAGCAATCAGATGTCAGAGGCAACCGCAGCCGCCACTCCGACCGCGACCCAAACCGCGACGGCACAGGTGATCCCACCGGGCACCTGGAAGGTCGACCCCGTGCACTCCAGCGTGGAGTTCCACGTCAAACACCTCGGGATCGCGACCGTGAAGGGCCAGTTCAAGCAGTTCGAGGGCACACTCGTGTCAGACCCCGACGGCGTCGTGGCCTACGGGACGGTCGACACCGCGAGCGTCGATACACGCGAGCCCCAGCGCGACGAGCACCTACGCTCGCCGGACTTCTTCGAGGTCGACAAGTACCCCCAGATCACGTTCCGCTCAAGCGAGATCCGAGCAACCGGCGAGGACGAGTTCGAGATCGTCGCCGACCTCACGATCCACGGGGTCACGCGCCAGGTCACGCTGGGCGCGACACTGGAGGGCGTCGAGCCCGAGGATCACCAGGGCAACACCCGCGTCGGCATCTCGGCGACAACCCAGATCAACCGCTCGGACTTCGAGATGCGCTTCAACGCAGCGCTCGGCTCGGGGAACGTGGTCGTTAGTGACAAGGTCAAGATCTTGGTGGAGGTATCGGCGGTGAAGCAGGCGTAGTCACCAAGAACTGAATTTTTCAGCGCACCACTACGTCGCCCAGCGCCTCGTCGATCGCGGCGAGGGTCTGGGCGTCGAGCTGCACTTCGGAGGCCGACGCGTTGGCGCGCACCTGCTCGGGGCGGCTCGCGCCGACGATCGCCGAGGCCACATTTTGCTGACGCAGTACCCATGCGAGCGCGAGCTGCGCCATCGTGAGCCCCGCTTGCTCGGCGACCGGGATCAAGCGCTGCGCGGCCTCCAGGACACGGTCGTCGAGCAGGCGGTCCATGAAGCCGCTCATACTCTCGCTGCTCGCCCGCGAGTCGCTCGGCGGCGTCTCACCCGGGCGGTACTTGCCGGTCAGCACGCCCTGCGCGAGCGGCGACCACACGATCTGCGAGATCCCCTCGCGCTCGCACACCGGGATCACCTCCGCCTCGGGCGCGCGCCACAGCATCGAATACTGCGGTTGGCTCGACACCCAGCGCGCGGCCCCGGGGAGCGTGAGGGACTCTTCGATCCGCGCCACCGGCCACTCGCTGAAACCGATGTAGCGCGCCTTGCCGGCCTCGACGACTTCGGTGAGCGCCCCCATCGTCTCCGCCAACGGGGTCCGCTCGTCATAGCGGTGGCACTGGTAGAGGTCCACGTGGTCGGTCTGCAGGCGCTTCAGCGACGCGTCGATCTGCTTGTGGATCTGCGCCGCCGAGAGGCCCATGTCGGTGTCGGACATCGGGAAGTAGACCTTCGTCGCCAGCACATAGGAGGAGCGCTCGTAGCCCGCCAGCACCTCGCCCAGCAACGACTCCGACGCGCCGCGTCCGTACACGTTGGCGGTGTCCATGAAGTTGATGCCCTCCTCGAACGCCGTCCGCACACACGCCTCAGCCTGCTCGCGCGCGACGCCTCCGGAGTAGGTCAACCATGAGCCGAGACTGATCTCTGAGACCTCGAGGTCGCTGGAGCCGAGTTTGCGGAACCTCATCTCGCGGAGCCTACCCGCTCGCTGCCGAGAGGCGGTCGAGCTCGTCGGCGGTGAGCTCGAGCGTCGCCGAAGACATCAGCTCCGCCAGCTGCTCCGGAGAGGTCGCGCTTGCGATCGGTGCAAGCACTGTCGGCTGCGAGCGCAGCCACGCCAGCGCGACCGCTGCCTGGGCGACGCCGTGGGCCGCGGCGATCTCGTCAAGGGCCTCGACCACGGCGAAGCCGCGCTCGTTGAAGTAGCTCTCGCGCACCCCCGCGGCTCGCGGGCTATCGACTTCGACGCCGCCACGGCGGTACTTGCCGGTGAGGAATCCGCGTGCCAGCCCGAAATAGGGAATGCAAGCCAAACCGTTGCGCTCGCACAGCGGCGCAAGCTCGCGCTCGTAGTCGCGCTCCACCAGGTTGTAGTGGGGCTGGAGGGCCACGTAAGACGCGAGGTCCTCGCGCTCGGCCCCGAGGCTCAGCGCCTGTGCGAGGCGCGCCGCGCTGTAGTTGGAGGCCGCGACGTAGCGCACGCGACCGTCCGCGATCAACTCCGCGAACGCCGCCAATGTCTCCTGTAGCGGCGTTTGCTCGTCGTCCTGGTGGGCGTAGTAGAGGTCGATGCAGTCGACCCCGAGATGCCCCAGCGAGTCCTCCGCGCCCCGCATGATCGCCTCCCGTGAGAGCCCGGGCCGCTCGGATGACATCCCGACCTTCGTCGCGATCACAAGCCGCTCGCGCCCGCCGCGCGCGGCCAGCCAACTGCCGATGATCCGCTCCGAGCCGCCCATCCCCAACGGACCGCGGCGAGCGTAGATGTCGGCCGTGTCGATGAAGTTCCCGCCGCCCGCCACATAGGCATCGAGAACCGCGTGGGAGCCCTCCTCGTCAAGCGTCCAACCAAACACGTTCCCGCCGAGGCACAGCGGGAAGACATCGAGGTCGGTGTCGCCGAGTCGCACGATCGGATGAGGGTAGCGTCCGCTAGCGCCGCCGCCCCGCGGCGAAGCTCTGCACCGCGGGCGCCACCGCGCGCAGACCCGCACCGACGGTCGGTAAGCGGTGCACCTGCGCCGCCACCGGCGCGTCCTCGGAGGCGACGAAGCGCTCCAACGCGAGCAGCTCGCGGACGACGACGTTGACGACCGGGGGCACCCTCTCGCCGTCCCCGTCGGCAACCTCGCGGATCGCGCGCACGGTCTCCCCCGCGGTGCGCTCCAGGCGCCCATGCGCGAGCAGCAGCGGCTCCGCGCGCGCGAGCGGGCGATAGCGCTCATAGACCGCGCGTGGCACGATCAGATTGATCGTTCCCCACTCGTCCTCGAACAGCAAGAACATCGTGCCGTGCGCCGTGCCGGGCCGCTGGCGTGCGATCACGAGCCCGGCGACGCTCACAGCGGAGCCCTGCGGCAGCCGCGCGAGCTGGGCGCTCGTCGCGAGCTTGTGCGCGGTCAGGCGCGGACGCAGTGCCGCCATCACGTGATCGCCGATCGTGACCCCCGTCGAGGCGTAGTCGGCGAGCAGCTTCTGCCAGCGGCTGAGTGGTCGCAGGCGCGGCGCCGCGGGCAGCTCCAGCGGCAGGGCCAGCTGAGTGCCCCGCGCGACCGCGCGACCAGGCGCCGCGATCCCCAGCTGCCACAGCGCCAGGCGGCGGCGCGTGCGGGCGGTCTCGGTGTCCACGGCCCGCCCCCGGGCATTCCTGGCGGACGGACCATCGATCTCCGTCACCTGCTCGGCGGTGCCGCTCAGACCGTAGCCGGCGGTCTCGACGATCCCGTCGCACGCCCCCGACCACGCGAGCCGCTCCAGCGTCGCTCGCGCGGCGCCACAGCGCGCCGCGAGCTCGCCGGGGCTGCGGAAAGATCCCCCGTGCTCGCGCTCGGCGACTAGCGCGCGCACATCCGCGACCGCCGCGCCCTTGACGTAGCCAAGACCAAGGCGCACGCCGCCCTCCTCAACGGTGCACTCCACCGCCGAAGCGTTGACGTCCGGCGGGAGCATCGGGATTGAGCGGCCTTCGGCCTCGTGGATGAGGCTGTCGGGGGCGTAGAAGCCCATCGGCTGCTCGTTGAGCAGCGCACACAGCAGCTCCGGCCCGTAGTGCACGCGCAGCCACGTCGACTGGTAAGCCAGCAGACCAAAGGCCGCGCCGTGCGCCTTGGGGAAACCGAAGCCCGCGAAGCCCGAAACCATCTCCCAGACCTGCAGCGCGGTCGCCCCGTCGGCTCCCACGTGGCGACGCGCACCGTCGAGGAAACGCTCGCGATGACTCTGCAGCGCCTCCTGGGAGCGCTTGCGGCTCATCGCGCGGCGCAGCCCTTCGGCCTCGCTGGTGGTGAAGCCCGCAAACGCCTGCGCCACCTCCATGACCTGGTCCTGGAAGATCACAGTTCCCAGCGTCGCCTCCAGCACAGGCTTCAACGCCGGATGCGTGTATGGGATCTCGTAATCGGGGTCTTCGCGCAGGCGCCGGCGACGCTCGATGTAAGGGTTGATCGCCCCGCCCTGGATCGGTCCGGGGCGCACGATCGCGACCTGGATCGTGAGGTCGTCGAGGTCTCGCGGGAGCGTGCGCTTCAGCGACTGCATCTGCGCGCGGCTCTCGATCTGGAAGACCCCCACGGTGTCCGCGCGGCGGATCGCCTTGAAGGTCTCCGCGTCGTCGTAGGGGATCCGCGAAAGGTCGATGCGCTCGCCGCGCGCTTGCGCGATCAGATCCACGCAGCGTTCCACCGCGGAGAGCATCCCGAGCCCCAACAGGTCGATCTTCAGTAAGCCCGCATCGGCGCATGAGTCCTTGTCCCACTGCACCATCTGGCGACTCTCCATCGCGGCCGGCACGATCGGGCAGCAGTCGATCAGGGGCCGCGTCGCAAGCACCATCCCGCCCGAGTGCTGGGAGAGATGGCGCGGCAGCCGCTGCGCCTCCGCCACCAGACGCTCGAGCCATACCCACCGAGGGGAGCGGGCAGCGCGGGATCGATCGGAGGTCGGCCCTCGCGGAGACCGGTCGGAGGCCGGCCCCCGCGGCGCGGGCGCGGAAGACGCTGCGCCATCGCGGTCCTCGGAGATGCCGAGGCGATGCTCGGAGGCCGCGAGGTGGTGCTCGGCGGCGCGCGCCGCGTGCTCGATCTCCGCGGGCGGGAGTCCCAGGACCTTGCCCAGCTCGCGGATCGCGCCGCGTGGACGGAACGTCGGGAAGGCCGCCACGAGCGCCGAGCGCTCGCGCCCATAACGCTCGTGGATACGCGGGATCAGGACCTCGCGGATGTCACGCGGGAAGTCAAGGTCGATGTCAGGCAGGTGCTCGAGGCCGGTGTGCAGGAAGCGCCCGAGTAAAAGGCGATTCGCAATCGGGTCGATATGCGAGAGACCAGTCAGGTAGCAGACGATCGAGGACACCGAGGAGCCGCGCCCGCGGCCGGGCGCCAGCAGCGCGCTCGCGGAGTCCGCGCCGCGCACCTCAGCCGCGATCTCGCGCGCCAGCTCCAGCAGCTCGTGGTGCAGCAGGAAGAAGCCCGCGAGACCGAGCTCGTCGATGATCCGCAGCTCCTCCTCCAAGCGCGCGGCGGCCTCCTCGAAGGCAGTCGCGCCGCGAGCCGCGCGCAGGCCGTAGCGCTCGTGCAACCGCGCGTGGCAGAGCTCGGCGAGGCGCCGCATCGAGGTGGGATCCTCCGCGCCGGGGTAGCTATAGCCGAGCTCGCTCGTCAGGTCGAAGCTCAGCTCCTCCGCGAGACTCACACTCGCGCGCACCGCACGCGGGTGCTCGGCGAAGCGGGCCGCCATCGCTGCGGGGGTCGCCATCACGTGGCTGTGGTTCGGGCGCCGCAGCGGCTCGGAGGCGTCGAGCGTCATGTGGTGGCGCAGCGCCACGAACGCGTCCTGCAACTCCGCGCGGCAGCGCGCGTGCGCGTGGACGTTGCCGGTCGCCACACACTCCACGCCCAGCCCGCGCGCGAGCATCTCCAGTGCACGGTTGCGCGCGCGGTCGCGGCGCGCGTAGGGGCGCTGCAGCTCCACGCGCAGGTCGCACGGACCGAAGGCATCGAGTAGACGCCGCGCGGTCGGCTCGTCGTGGACACCCCGCGTGGCGCAGCCCGTCAGACACACAAGCCCGCCGGCGTGCTCCAGCACCGTCGCCAGCGCCACCGTGGGCTCGCCGCGCTCGCGGCCCGGGCCCTCGCGCGTGCCGGCGTGGGCGTGGGTCAGGACCCGGCAGAGGTTGCGCCAGCCGCGCGCCTCGCGCACGAGCAGAGTGATGTGACGGCCGTCGGCTAGGTCGATCTCGGCACCGTGGATCGCACGCAGGCCGTGCGTGGGCGCGATCTGGGCCAGCTCCATCGAGCCCGACACCGAGTTGTGGTCGGTCAGCGCCAGTGCGGTGTAGCCCAGCTGGGCAGCGCTGTCCGCGAGCTCATCCGGCTGCGAAGCGCCGTCCAGAAACGAGTAGGCAGAGTGACAGTGCAGCTCGGCGTACGGCGGCGTGCCCGTCGCTTGCTTCGCCGTACCCGCCGCGCGCATCCCCCCCGTCACCGCTCAGCCCCCTTGCGCGAACCACTCGCCGGTACAGAGGTCGTGGAAAACCACGAGGTTGCGTCCGCTCGCACTCAGAACCTCCCAGTAGCGTCGGCGCAGCGGGCGCCCCGTCCACCAGCGATCCTCGATCAGCCAGGACTCGCGTACCGCCTCGATCGGCCGGCCGTCGACCTGTAGCGGCGTGCCTTCTGCCCCCGCCCGCACGCGCGCGAAGCGCGGCGCGCCCAGAGCCCGACCGTCGCCCTTGCCGCGCGCTCGACCGCCGCCCTGACGTGTGCGACCGCCGCTCGACCCGCGCACGGCCGCGCTCATGACGTGAAGGGGGTCAGCACGACACGCCGCTCCGGCACACGCGAGTCGGGGTCGACGCACAGCACGCGCAGCGCCGCCTGGGGCCCGGCTGCTGTGCGCACCTGCCCGACCGCCTCCCGCAGTCGCGCGCGGCGCGCGACGCGCGCTCCGTACGCGTCGGCGGATGAGTCCAGCGCCAGCGCACCCTGCTCGCCCTCCGGCGGCCCGAAACGCTCCGCGCTCAGACGCAGCGCCGCGGCGGGCGCCGGCAACAGAACCAAGCGGGGACCCAGCGCGAGCCGCACGCGCCGCGGATCCGAGAGGGCTTCACGCAAGACCACGCGCTCACTCCACGTCCCACCCTCGACGAGCCGCGCGGAGAGCGTCAGCGCGCGCAGCGTGCGCCCTCGGCGCTGCGGCTGCGCCAGTAGGCGATCCACGAGCGCGCCCAGGACCCGCTCCAGCGCGAGGCCCGAGCTTGACTCCCATAGCTCTAAGGACTCCTCCAGACGCTCAAGGAGCGCTCGCGGACGCAGCGGCATGTCATCGCCACGCGCCAGACGCCGCGCCAGGACGCCAGCCTCGCCGAAGCGGTCCGCAATCGCATCGGCCCCCAGCGCCACCAGCTCCCCCAGCGTGCGCACGCCGAGCCGCCGCAACGGTTCCACGAGAGCCGCCGTCTCGGCGCGATAGCCCAGCAGAGCGATCGGGCGCGAAGCGAGGTAGCGGCTAGCTTCGACCTCCTGTAGCACGCGCGCGCTTCGCGAGCTGCCCTCCAGCGCCGCCGCGAGCGCGCAGAAGCGCGTCGGTCCCGCGCCCACCCGCGCGGGACGCCGCAACGCTCGACGCGTCGCGGCGATCACTCCCTCGTAGCCCCCGTGCAAGCCGCGTAGCCCATCGGCCTCGAAATAGGCCAGACCTACCCGCGGTAGCTCCAAGGTCGCGCCGATGCCCTCCAGGGAGCGCGCTGTGCGCTCCCACACCTGCGCACTCCCGAGCGGGTCACCAGGCACCAGCCGCAGCTCGGGGCAGCGCGCCAACGCCTCGCCGAGCGCCATCCCCACCGCGACCCCAAACCCTTCCGCGGTGCCCGACACCTCTCCCACGCGCGCCGGCCCGCCGGGGGAAGGAGCGATCGCCAGGGCCTTGCCCGTCAGGGCCTCCGGGCCGCCCGCGGCGACGGTCAGCTCGAAACGGGGAAGGTAGACGCAGATGACCATACGAACATATGTTCGCACACGCTTGGGTCGTCCCGCAAGCGCTCACTGTCTGCGTTCTCGCCGACCCTGTCTGGACGGACGCATGAGCCCGTGAGCGGACCCCGCAGATCAACGTTGGCACCGGGCCAATAACCTGGACCCATGACGTACACCACCGCCGAAGGTCGCCAGCAACTGCTCGACACTCTTGCGCACGCCACCGAGGAGCTCGGCGCCGCGCTCGCCAACCTCGGCGAGGCCTACGAGCAACTCGACGAGAACAACGCCGAGCGGCTCGAGCAAGAGCTCTTCCGGCCGCTGCAGATGGCCTACGGACGCGCCCAGCGCACGTACTCCGAATTCGCCGCGCGCTACAGCCTCCCCGGCCAAACGTTCACGCAGGGCGCCCCGGGAGCCCCTTCGCACGGCGTCAAGGGCTTCCTCGAAGAGACCGCCGCGGCGGTCAGCGGCGCCGACGGCGAGCTCGCCGAGCTCCAAGACTCGATGCTCCCGATCGAGGTCGGCGACCCCGAGTTGCGCGAGGGACTAGCCGAGGTCCGCCGGCTGATCGCGGACGTCGGCGTGCGCTCGCGGGAGCTCGTGCGGACGTTCGGTCGCTGAGGACCCCGCCGCGCGCGAGCGCGCGCGGGCGCGGGCGCGGCGGGCCTTCGCGGAGGATCCCTAATCCATACCCAGCGGCCCCTCGGCGGAGCCGCTGAGAAACTGACGCACGAACGGGTTTTCCGAGGAGAACATCTTCTGCGCGTCGCCCGCCTCCACGATGCGACCGCGCCACAGCAGCGCGATGTACTCGCCGATGCGCCGCGCCGAAGCGATGTCGTGGGTAACGACGATGTACGTCCCGCCGTACTGCGTGTGCATCTCCTTGATCAGTTCGCACAGCAGCGCCGTCCGCACCGGGTCAAGGCCAGAGTCCGGCTCGTCGAAGATCACGATGTCCGGCTCCATCACCAGCGCCCGCGCGAACCCCGCGCGCTTGCGCATCCCGCCCGAGAGCTGGTTCGGGGCGAAGTCCATCGCGTCCGCCAGCCCCACGTCGGTGAGGCGCTGGCGCACGACCTTGCCGATCTGCGCCTCCGACATATCGGTGTGCTGGCGCAGCGGAAACGCGACGTTGTCGTACAGCGACATCGACCCGAACAGTGCCCCGTCCTGGAAGAGCACCCCGATTTTGCGGCGCAGCGCCAGCAGCGCCGGCATCGCGAGGCTCGGCACCGACTGGCCGTGCACGATGACGTCGCCCGAGTCCGGGAACATCAGGCCGATCAGGTGTTTGATCAGCACGCTCTTGCCCGTCCCCGACGGACCCAGCACAACCGTCACCGTCTCGTCGGGAATCGCCACGTTGAGCCCGTTCAGGACCGGGAGGCCACCGAGGCGCTTGTGGACGTCGTAGCAGCGGATCGACCACGCGTCGCCGCCGTGCTCGCTGTCCCAGTCGAAGTCCGAGTGGTACTCGAACTCCGCCGCCGCGTCCAGCGTTGCGTTGACGTTGGGATCCCCACCCACCCGCACCGCCTCGGCGTCGGGATGCGCGCCGGAGCCGGGCGTCTCAGCGGCCGCGCCGGCCAGGTCCTCCTCGGACGGATCGCCGCCTGTGCCCTGCGCCTCCTCCATGCCGGGATAGTATCGCGCGATGGCCCAGACGATCGCGGTGCTCTCGCAGAAGGGCGGTACGGGCAAGACGACCACCGTGCGCACCCTCACCGACGCCCTGCGGCGCGCCGGCGTCGCGACGCTCGCCGTCGACCTCGATCCGCAGGGCAACCTGTCCGACTACTTCGACGTCCCGCCCGACGCGCAGCCGACGATCAGCGACGTGCTGGGCGGGCGTGCGGGCGTCGCCGAGGCGATCCACGCCGACGTGATCCCCGCCAACCTCAACCTCGCCGAGGCCGAGCTCTCGTTGGGAGGACGCTTGGGACGCGAGCTCACGCTGCGGCGCGCGCTCGCGAAGCTGCCGCAGGAGACCTACGAGCTCATCCTGATCGACTGCCCCCCATCACTGGGGCTGCTGACCGTCAACGCGCTCGTCGCCGCCGATTATGCGCTGATCACGGCCGAGGCGCAGTATTTCGCGCTGCAGGGTGTCGAGCAGGCGTTGGAGGTAATCGAGCTGGCGCGCGACACGCTCAATCCCGAGCTCGAGCTTCTGGGGGTCCTGCTGAACCTCGCCGACATGCGCACTGTGCACTCGCGTGAGGCGCTGGCCTCGCTGCGCGAGCAGCTTGGCGAGAAGGTGCTGGAGACCGTCGTGCGCTCCTCGATCGCTTACGCCGAATCCGCCGAGCGCGCCGTCTCGATCCTCGATCACCGACCCGACCTCGGGGCCGACTACCTCGGGGTCGCCGAGGAGGTCCTTGCACGACTGCCGGGGTTGGGGGACGCTCGGAAGCGCGTGGCGGGGTTGCGGTAGGCGAGCCGGGCGGTGTGCACTCGCCGTTTCGCGGGGATTAGCCGCGCGAGCCGATCGGGGTGAGCTGCACCAGCGGGATTGTGCGGCCGCTGCGGGCGGCCTGCGCGCGGGAGGCGGAGTGCGGCGGGTAGACACAGTCGGCCAGCGTCCACAGTCGCGCCAACTCGCCGTCGTCGGTGACGGTCTGTGCGCAGTAGGCGCAGCCGGCGAAGCGTACCTCGGGGTCAGCGACCGCGTTCCGGTACCAGTGGGGATCGTCGGCCATCCCGCCCTTGGAGGCAGCCACCGTGACGCGGTCGCCGTCGTGGAAGTACACGACGACCCGGCGGTGCGGGCGGCCGTTGCGCGGGTCGCGGGTCTCGATCACCTCGGCGGGGAACGGCAGCAGCGCGGCGAGCCGGCCGCCAGTCAGGCGTATCAGGCGCGGGGCGAGCGGCCAGACAATCAGCCGGAAGGGGAGCGATCGCTCGACCACGATGAAGGCGCGGCCGCCCATCGCGCGCAGCAGCAGGCTGTGCACGTCCCGCGGCGGCGCCGGCTCGACGTGGGGCAGCGGGCGGCGGAAGGGCATCAGTCGTTCCTCTGGTTCAGCGGGTGCGATGGCGGGGGCCGAAGCGGGCGGGGTTGACGAAGTTGCGGATCGCGGCGATCCGCCCGTCGGCTACCTCCAGCGTGGTGATCGCGTACGGCCCGGTCGCGGGGCTGGAGAGGCGCACGCCAAGATCGCCGTTGACGAGCACGAACCGCGGGACGAGGTCGCTCGGCATCGCCCTGGTGCGACGCACGCCGGCATAGAGGCGCGCGATCTTCTCCGCGCCAACAACCGGCCTACGGGCGACGTTGCCGTGCCCGCCGCCGTCGGACCACTGGACCGCGTCGGCCGTGAGCAACTCGCGGAGCCGGTCGACGTCGCCGGCGTGGGCGGCTGCCAGAAACGCGACCGTGAGACGCTGCTGCTCCTCGCGGGAGACCGGTCGGCGACGAGCGGCGTCGCCGGCACGGTCGCGCGCCCGCTTGGCGATCTGGCGGGCGTTGCCAGGCGAGAGGTGGAGCGCATCGGCGATCTCGCCGTACTCGTAGCCGAAGGCGTCGCGCAGGACGATCACGGCGCGCTCGACGGGGTTGAGCCGCTCCAGCGCGACGAGCAGCGCGACGCTCAACTGCTCGGCCTCGATCGCCGCGTCTGCCGGGTCGTCGGGATCAGCGACGAGCGGGTCGGGCAGCCACGTGCCAACGTAGCTCTCGCGCCGCGCCCGCGCCAAGCGCAACCGGTCGATTGCAAGCCGCGTCGTCGTCGTGACGAGGAAGGCGGTCGCGTCGCGCACCGCGTCCTGGTCAGCCGCCCGCCAGCGCAGCCATGCGTCCTGTACGACGTCCTCGGCCGCCGCCAGCTCCCCGACGATCCCGTATGCGACGCCGAGCAGGCGCGGACGATTGGCAGCGAAGACGTCCTGTGTCATGGGCTGATCCTGGCATCGCGGCAGCGGCATGAACAGAGGACGAGGCAGCCACCCGATCCGTGACTCCTCGCGCGCCGTTCGCGCGCTACTTCCGGGCAGCGGACGCGGGCTGGGTGCAACGAGCGGGAGCGACGGACCTCAACCCTGCTCCAGTAACTCTCCTCCCCACTGCCCCGGCGCGACGTCGGCAAGTGTCTGGGAGAACGTCCACTGGTGGCCGGCGGGGTCTGCCGCGGTGTACTGCCGCTCGCCGTACTCGAAGTCGGTGGGCTCCATCACGATCCGCGCGCCGTGCTCCTGGGCGCGCTGACAGTGGGTGTGGACGTCCTCGACGCGGACCATCACCGAGTGCGTGACCTCGCCGGCGCGCGGCGGGCAGCGCTCACCGCGCACGTCGCCGACGATGACCGCGCCCTCGCCGACGCTGAGCTGCGAGCGATGATGCTCCCCGATCCGCAAACGCTCTGCGAAACCGAAAGCTTGGGTGAGCCAGTCGACGGCCTCGCGTACGTCGGGATAGATGAGGACGGGAACGACGGTCGAACGCGGTATCGAGCGATTGGGCTTCACCCCTGGTCCTCGACCCACGCGAGGATCGCGCGGGAGTGCGTGAGTACAGTCCCGTCCGGCAGCTTCAGCGCCGGCAGTTTCGTCTCTCCCGTCGCCTGGCGCAGCTCCTCGCGCGAGCCTTTGCGCAGCAAGGGGATCGGGTTGCCGTGAGCCGCGACCACCTTGTCGTACTCGATGCCCGCCGCGCGCATCGCTTCCTGCACGCGCCGGCACGGATGGATCCGTGGGCCGCCGTCGTCTCCGTGGCAGACGTACAGCGTGGGCTTTGGCGTCTGTGTCGGAGATTGCGTTACCGACGACTGAACCTGCTCTTCTGACATCTTGTCCTCCCGTTCGTTGGAACGAGACGAGCCTAACGCGGAGCTCGTAGGTCTGCGCTTCGCGCCAGACTCCTCGTCCCGACAGCCGCACTACCCGCCCAGAAAACGCACAACGGCCCGCGCGTCCGCCTCCAGCGCCGCCGCATCGCGGCGCCCCAGCGGCCCGAGCGGTTCCAGCTGCACCACGCCTTTTTGCATTCGCCAGACCCCCACCGCGCGACCCCGAACCAGCGCGAACGGTCGGAACAGACCGTTCGTCGTCACGATCTGTTTGTGCGCTCCGAGCAGCGCCTCACGCGAGGTCCAGCCGAGCAGCACCGGATCGAACTGCCCGAGCAGCCGAGGCGACGGGAGCTCCGCCACCGGCTCATGCTTGGCGAGCTCCACAAGCCCGTCCTCGCGAATGCGCAGCTTGCCCGCGATCGCGCTCAGGCCCGCGCGCGCGTCGCGCAACGGCAGCCCCGCCCACTTCGCCAGGTCGCGCTCGTCGGCCGGAGCGTGACCGATGAGGTAGCGCCGCGCCAGCTCCGCCAGCGCGCGGTCGCGATCCACGGGCGCGGGTGGCCCCAGCCAATCGTGGACGAGCGCGTAGGCATGGTCGCGGCCCTGCATCGGCCCGCGCACCGCGACGCCGCGCAGGCACGCCTTCATCAGCAGATGCACGAGCGCCTGACCTGCCGTCGGGACACCCACGGCGGCGATCCGCTGCTCGAGTTGCTTGCGCGTCAGCGGACCCTCCTCGCCCAATGCTCGCTCGATCGCCGCTACCGCGCGATCGGCGGCGTCCGTGGTGACCCCTTCCTGGGCCAGGCGCCGCGCGTTGCCCGTGAACAGCGGAGGCGTCGTCAGCGCCTGCAGCCACGGATAGTCCTCGCGGCGCACCAGGTGCAGCGTGCCGCGATTTAGCCACGTGATCAGCAGCGTGCGCTCGTCCGTCAGCGCACGGTCGATATCCGCAGCCGACACACCGCTGCTGCGCACGCGGATCGCAAGGCGCGCGCCGCGTGGATCCTGGCCCTGGACCGCGAGCAGCCGCTCGACCACAGCCACCGGATCGCGAGCCGGCTCTCCGGTTAGGAGCTGGGCGCCGAAGCGCTCCGCGATTAGGGGCTCAGCGGTCGCGCGCTTGGCCAATCAGTTGCTCCACCAGCCGTTGACCAGCTCGCCATCGCCGCCGAAGTGCTGTCCGAACGCGATGAATTCCAAGCCCTCCGGTCCGGCCTCGAATGAGCGCATCGTTCCCGGGTCGACCCGGATCGCGTCCAGACGGCGAATCTCGAGGACCTCGTCGTCCAGCTTCACGCGCCCACCGCCTGACAGCACGAGATAGATCTCCTCGGCCTCGTTGTGGCGGTGTCCGAAGGTCTGACGCTTACCAGGGCGCAGGCGCTGATGGCTTAGGCCCGTCTGGGTCGCCTCCAGGTCGCCCATCGCAAAGCGCGCCTCGCCGTGCTCGCCGAGACCGTGGTCCTTGGCGACGTCGTGCACCTCATCCAGATTCTTGATCGTGTGGCTCATCGCGCATAGCTCCTTCTCGATTTGGACGCCCGGCAGGCGGCCTGCGGGTAACCGTTAAGCGCACCTCGCTCCCGCAATCGAGGTGCGTGAACAACTGTGCCCTACATCCCCTCTACGTAAGCCCCCTGCGCCTCAAACGGCGCTCTGATGACCTCCGCCCATCCCTCGACCTGCGATGCCAGCGCCTGCACGACCGCGCCCGTCTGCTCGTAAAAGCACCACACCAGCACCGTCGGCCCCGCGCCCGAGATCGTCGCGCCCAGCGCCCCCAGCTCCCGCGCGCGCAGCGCGAGCTCATAGGAGCGAGGAAACAGGTGTGAGCGGCGCTCCTGATGCAGCCGGTCCTGCAGCCCACGCCCCACAAGGTCCCAGTCACCGCGCGCCAACCCGAGCGTCAGCAGCGCGCCATGCGCAACGTTGAACACCGCCTCCTGCAGCGGCACCTCCGCGTCGAGCGCGCCGCGCGCCGCGCGGGTGCGAACAGCGGACCGCGGCACCACCGCCAGCGCCTCCAGGCCCGTCGGCGCTTCGAAGCGCACCGCCTCGCCATCCGCACAGATCACGAACCCGCCTCGCAGCGCCGCGGCGACATTGTCCGGGTGCCCCTCCAGCTCGCTCGCGAGCGCCAGCAGATCCGCGTCGAGCTCGAACAGGTGGTCCGCCGCCATCAGGCCCGCCACGATCGCCGCCGCGCTTGAGCCCAGGCCACCGGACAGCGGGATCTGCGAGCGGATGCGGAACTTGAAGCCATCCGCCGCGTGCAGGCGCTCGAAGGCACGCACGCACAGGTTCTCCCGCCCCTTCGGCACCGCCAGCTCACTGCTGACCCCGAACTCCCCCGTCTCCTCGACCTCCAGCTCCAGATGCAGCGACAGCGCCGCCGCCATGCAATCGAAGCCCGGCCCGAGGTTCGCCGAGGAGGCCGGCACGCGCACCACGCGCCGGCGGGTCATTCCCACTCAGCGACTCCGCCGCGCGCGCGTGTACGCGCGCACGCACGCGCGGCGGGGCGCAAAAAGACAACTACCCGCTCCGCGGCTCCGCCGCGCGCGACGACGACTACCCATCCCCCAGCACCGCCTCCTCGAGGGCCACCGTTTCCGCCGCGCACGGGATCACGCGGCCGTTGCTGTTTTCAAGCGCCGTCTGCTGGTCCTTGATGCCGCGGCCCGTCATCACGCACACCACGCGCCCCGCGCCGTCCGCCCCGTACTTGAGCAGGCCCGCCACCGACGCCGCCGAGGCCGGCTCGCAGAACATCCCTTCCTTGGCCGCCAGCAGCCGGTAGGCCGCGAGGATCTCACCGTCGGCCACCGCCCGGATCGCGCCGCGCGAGGCTGTCATCGCCGACATCGCATCCTCCCAGCGCACCGGGTTGCCGATCCGGATCGCGCTCGCCACCGTCTCGGGGTGCTCCACTGGGTGCCCCAAGACCAGCGGCGCCGCCCCTTCGGCCTGGAAGCCGCACAGCCGCGGCGCCACCCCCATCTCGGTGAAGCCGCGCCAGTACGAGGTCACGTTCCCCGCATTCCCCACCGGGATACAGAGCAGGTCGGGCCCGCCGTCGAGCTCCTCCACGAGCTCAAACGCCGCGGTCTTCTGCCCTTCGATGCGGAACTCGTTGACCGAGTTCACGAGCGTGATCGGGTGCTTCTCGGCGAGCTCCCGCACGAGCTCGAGGCCCCGGTCGAAGTTGCCCGACAGCGCAATCACCCGTGCGCCGTGGATCAGCGTCTGCGCGAGCTTGCCCATCGCGATCTTGCCGTCCGGCACGATCACCGCGCACGTCAGCCCCGCCTTCGCCGCATACGCCGCCGCGCTCGCCGCGGTGTTGCCCGTCGAGGCGCAGATCACCGCCTTGGACCCTTCGCGCACCGCCGCCGACACCGCGCACGTCATCCCGCGATCCTTGAACGACCCCGTCGGGTTGCCGCCCTCACACTTCAGGTACACCTCCGCGCCGACCATCTCCGAGAGCACCGGCGCCGGCAGCAGCGGCGTCCCGCCCTCGTACAGCGTCACCACCGGGTCGTCGTCCTCGAACGGCAGGTGCTCGCGATATTGGTCGATCAGGCTGACAGGCATCATCCGAACTCCTCTTCTATCACCCTGATCGCCCGCGGCGACGGGCGGACGAAGTCGAGCTGTCCCAGCGCCGCGATGGCCTCGCGCAGGCGCGACTCGGGCAGCGGATGGATGACCATTACCAGCCGCACGTCCTGGCGCTTGGCGGGCGCCGACGCTCCAGCGCTTGTCGGGGCACCCCCACGCTCCTCCCCCGCGTCGCGCTGCGCCGCTCCGACATCGCGCTGCACGAACGACTTGATCGATACCCCGCGCTCGTCCAGCACCCGTGTCACGGCCGCCAGCACGCCTGGACGGTCGGCGACTTCGAGGTGCAGATAGAAGGCGCTCTCGACGTCTTCGAGCAAGGGCATCTGCAGCGGAGGCGCCGGCGGCCGCGCGCCGCCGGTCATCACGCTCACCACGTCCCCCAGTACCGCGCTCGCGGTCTGTAGGCCACCCGCCCCCGGGCCCGACATCGTGATCTCCGTGATCGTGTCCGATTCCACCGTGATCGCGTTGAACGGTCCCGAAACCGAAGACAGCGGATGCCCCGCATACAAGAACGCCGGGTACACGCGCACCGACAGCGCGTCCGCGATGCGCTCCGCGGTCCCGATCAGCTTCAGACCGAGACCCAGCTCGCGCGCGAACTCCAGGTCCTCCACGCGCAACTGCTCGATGCCCTCGTAGCTCACGTCGCCAAGGCTCACCGGCGCGCCGAACGCAAGGCGCGCGAGGATCGCCATCTTCGCCGCCGCGTCGCGGCCGCTGACGTCGTCGCTCGGGTCCGCCTCGGCGTAGCCCAGCCGCTGCGCCTCCGCCAGCGCCTGCGCGTAGTCGCTGCCGCGCGCCATCTCGCTGAGGATGAAGTTGGTCGTGCCGTTGACGATCCCGTGGATGCGCTCGATCGGCGTCGCCGCAAGCGACTCCTCGAGCAGGCGCACGATCGGCACCGCGCCCGCCACCGCCGCCTCGAAGCGCAGCAGCACGCCGTGCTCGCGCGCCACCTCGAAGAGCTCCTCCCCGTGCTGGGAGAGCAGCTGCTTGTTGGCCGTCACCACGTCCTTGCCCGCCCGCATCGCCGCCAGCAGGTACTCACGCGCCGGTTCGGTCCCGCCCATCAGCTCGACCAGCAGGTCGGCCTCTGCGAGCACCTCCTCGAAACTCCCCCGCGAGCGCGTCAACACGCCCGTGACGACCGGCCGGCGGCCGTTGAAGCGCTCGATCTCCTCGGCGCGCTCCGCCAGCAGCTCGGCGAACGCCCCGCCGACCGTGCCGTGGCCGAGCAGGCCGACGCGGAAGGGCTCGGCCGGCGTCGCGCGCGGCGCGGCGGACGTCGGGCGCGGCTCAGCCGACATCGCGCGCTGTCATGTCCTGGAAGCTCTCCCGCCGTACCACCACGCGCGCCTCGCCACCCGCGCAGAAGATCACCGGGGGCCGCGGCACGCCGTTGTAGTTGTTGGACATCGCATACCCGTACGCCCCCGTCGCGGGCGTCACGATCACGTCGCCCGACTCGCAGTGCTTGCCTGCCAGCACGCAGGGCGTCAGCGCACCGGCCGCCGGATCTCCCCCGCCGAGGCGATCCGCGACATGCGCTTCGTACTGCGCGCCGTAGAGCATCGGGCGCAGGTTGTCAGACATCCCGCCGTCGACCGCAACCCACGTCGACACGTTGCGCTTGACGCTCTGCACCGTGTACAGCGTCACGCAGGAGTTCGCGACAAGCGCGCGCCCGGGCTCGATCAGCAGGCGCCCGTGCTCGCCGAGCTGCTCGTTGGCCGCGCCGACCAGCGCTCCCACGTACTCCTCGATCGCCGGCGGGCGCTGATCGGCGGTGTACGCCACGCCGAGCCCGCCCCCCAGGTCCCATGTCGGGAAGGCGCCCTCGATCGCGTGCTCGCGCAACCCCGCGAGCGCCGCCACCTTGCGTCGGAAGGGCTCCAGGTCGAAGAGCTGGGAGCCGATGTGCGCGTGCACTCCCTCCAGCGACAGCCCCGCAACCGAGCGCACGCGCTCGATCGCACCGCCGACCTGATCCATCGCGAACCCGAACTTCGAATCCGCCTGCCCGGTGGAGATCTTCTCGTGCGTGTCTCCCTTCACGTTCGGCGTCGCGCGCACGAGCACAGGCTGGGGGCCGCGATCGGCGAGCCCTCCCTCAGCGATCAACCGCTCCAGGCAGTCGACCTCGTCGAGATTGTCGACCACGATCAGCCCCACGCGGTGGCGCAGCGCCATGCGCAGCTCGGCCTCCGACTTCGCGTTGCCGTGCAGCACGATCCGCTCCGGCGCGAAGCCCGCACCGAGCGCCAGGTGCAGCTCGCCGCCGGAGGCCACATCGCACCACAGCTCCTCCTGGGCGAACAGCGAGAGCACCGCGCTGCACGGAAATGCCTTGGACGCGAACAGCACGTGCAGCTGGTCGTGGCCCGCCGCGCGCCCCGCCTGCACGAACGCGCGGGCGCGGGCGCGGAGGTCGTCCTCGGCGACGACGTACGCCGGGGTCCCGAACTCGCGCGCCAGTTCCAGCGTGTCGCAGCCGCCGATCTCCAGCCGCCCGCGCGCGTTGACGCGGCTGCCGAGCGGGAATACCCGCTGCAACCCCTGCGCGAGCGCGCCGCTGTTGCTTGTCTCCGTCGCCATTGCCTGCTGGATTATCGCGTGCCGCTCAGGCCGCCGCCGGACGGGGCGCGCCGCCGCTTCCGACGCGCAACCCGGCGAGCCCCCGCCCGCGCATCATCCAGGCGAGCCACACCACCCCGACGATCATCAGGCCGAGGCTCTCCAGCTGCGGCGTCGTGAGACCCGCCACGACCTCTTTGTTGCGGCGCACGAACTCCACGAGGAAGCGCTCGAGGCCGCTGAGCACACAGTACAGCGCGATCACCACGCCCGGACGCACGCGGTCGCGCAGCCGCCACAGCAGATACGCGACGAGCCCCATCGCGACGGTCTCGTAGATCGGCGTCGGCTGCACACGCACGCCCGGCGGCGTCGGCACGGTGCCGTGCGGGTAGCCCATCGCCCACGGCAAGTCCGAGCGGATCCCGTAGTCGCCGTCGCCGGAGACCTGGCAGCCGATGCGCCCGACCGCGTAGCCGAGCGCGAGCGCCGTCGCGGCCATGTCGATCATCGTCAGTTCCAGGACCCCGCGCCAGCGCATCCAGGCGAGCACTCCGATCGCGCCGCCGATCGCGCCGCCGTACCACACGAGGCCGGAACCGGAGAAGATGCTACTCGCGAGGTGGTTCTTGACTTCGCCGTAGTTCTGGATCAGGAAGTACCCGCGCGCGCCGACAACCCCGCCGAGGAGCGCCGCGAAGACGATCTCATACGCCCAGTCCACCGGCCGCCCCAGCTCGCGCAGACGGCGCGCGATCAGCAGCCCGCACGCCAGGAAGCCCAACGCGAAGATCACGCCGAAGCTCTTGATCGAGAGACCCAGCAGGTCGAAGGACGGTTTCACGCCTGCGCACTTTAGGGAAGCGCAAGCTCGTTCTGCGACAATCGCCTCACATGGCCGCCACCACCCACAATCGCCGCTCCGCCTTCGGCAAAGACACCGGCCTGCAGGCGCGGATGCTGTTCACGATGTTCCTCCTCGGGCTCATCTATGTCGTGCTCGTCGGCGTGCTGCTCGCGGTCGGCGCCGGCGGCGTCACGATCCTGATCGTCGCGCTCGGGCTGCTCGGATTGCAGCTGTTCTCCTCGGACAAGATCGCGATGGGCCTGATGGGCGTCAAGGAGGTCTCGCCCGCCGAGGAGCCCGAGCTGCACGGCATCATCGAACGCCTTTGCGTGCAGGCCGACCTGCCCAAGCCGCGGGTCTGCGTGATGGAGAACGCGATGCCAAACGCGTTCGCGATGGGGCGCTCGCAGAAGTCCGCGACGGTCTGCGCGACGCGCGGCATCCTGCAACTGCTGTCCCCCGCCGAGCTCGAAGGCGTGATGGCGCACGAGCTCACGCATGTCATCAACCGCGACGTGATGGTCATGACGCTCGCGAGCTTCTTCGCGACCGTCGCCTCGATGATCGTGCAGTTCGGCTTCTTCTTCGGCGGCGGCTTTGGCGGCGGCTACGGCCGCAACGACGAAGGCGAGGAGGACATCTTCGTCGTGATCATCGTCGCGATGCTCGTGTACGCGGTCTCATTCGTGCTGCTGCGCGCGCTCTCGCGCTACCGCGAGTTCGCAGCCGACAGAGGCTCCGCGGTGCTCACCGGGCGCCCCTCCGCGCTGGCCTCCGCGCTACTGAAGATCAGCGGCACGATGGAGCAGATCCCCAGCCGCGACCTGCGCACCGCCGAAGGGATGAGCGCGTTCTTCATCATCCCGGCGCGGGCGAAGAACTCGCTGATGAACCTCTTCGCCGACCACCCCCCGCTGGAGCAGCGTCTGGCGGCACTGGACCGGCTCGAGTCTCAGCTGCAGGGCACCTCCTAGTGGGCCTGCTCGACGCGCTCACCGGCCGCCACAAGGTGAAGGGCCCCGCGCCCGACCGCCTGTTCGCGATCGCGACCGCGTACGTCACGCTGCAGAGCGAGCACCAGGTCGAGCCCGCCGGGGCCGCCGCGATCGTCTTCCAGCGCCTGGAAACCAGCGACTTCGAATCGACGATCCACGAAATGGAGGAGGTCGTCAAGGCGACCGGCGGCGAGAGCGCCACGCAGGTCGCCATCCAAGACGACGACTACGGCTACCGCTGGATGGTCATGCGCAACCCCCCGGGCGCGCCGAGCGTCGAAGACCTCGCGGTCGCCATCAACGCCGTGTCGAGCTCGATCGAGACCGCCGGCTACGGCGAGCGGCTGCTGTGCGCGGTGTTCGCGTTCGCCGACCACCGCGCAGGCGCCTCATCTGCGCCGGTCTACTTCATCTACAACTACAAGCGCGGCTTCTGGTACCCGTTCGTCCCCGCCGGCGCCTCCGCCGCCACGAGCAGCACCGGCGGCTACCACGCCGGGGCGCAGAACGGTGAGCGCTCGACCGAGCGCGAGCTTCAGATCAAGGCGCAGATGAGCAGCGAACTGCCGATCGAGCCCGAGATCGAGCGCTGGTTCCCGCTGTGGGGCATTCCGATCTGATCGGCTGACAGATCAGGCTGATCAGTAGGGATCAAAGCCCGCGACCGGTGAGCTGATCAGTCCGGAATCAAACCCTCGCCGGTGAATTCAGAAGCCGCCTCGGCGAGGCTGAGATCGGTCGGGGGCAGGATCACATCCGAGCCCTCGAGCTCATCGTCGCCGACGACCTCGCCGTTGGAGCGCACGAACTCCAGCAGCCGCGCGTAGGCGTCGCCGAAGCGCTGCTCGTCGCCGCTCTGGATCGCCGCGAGCACGTCGTCGTCGAGTTCGTTCAAGCGCCCACTGTTGCCCTCATCGAGCCGGTACTGGTCCTCGCCGGAGATGCGAACGATCATCCCTGGCCACCCTCGCTCGGTGGCTGCGCCGCGTCCTGCCCGGGCTGCTCGCTGGCCGCCGGGATCTGCGCCGCCGGTGTGCCGCCGCCGAGTTCGCCCTTGAGCTTCGCGAGGTCGTCGTCGACGGCGGATTGGCTCGAGAGCTGCTTGAGCTGACGGTCGATGTCGTCTTCGCCCGAGCCCAGCGCGGTGACGTCGTCGAACGTGCCCGCGGCTTCGAGCTCTTGAACCGCGTCGGCGCGAGCGCGCATGCCTTCGGTCTTGTCGACCGCGCGCTGCATCGCGAGGCCGACGTCGGCCATCTGCTCGCCGACCCCCGTCGCGGCCTCGGAGATCCGCACCTGCGCCTCCGCCGCGGAGTACTGCGCCTTGATGACCTCCTTCTTGGTGCGAAACGCTTCGATCTTCGCGCGCAGTTTCTGCTCGGAGTCAGTGAGCTTCTGCTGCTGGTCTTCGAGTTCGTGCACCTGGGTGTCGAGCGACTGCAGCTCGGTCTGCGCGATGTTCTTGCGCTCGAGCGCCGTGCGCGCGAGGTCCTCCTGGCCGGAAGACAGCGCCTGACGAGCCTGCGTGTCGAGCTTGACGACCTGCTGCTGCAGCGTGCTCTCCTGCATCTGCAGCCGCTTCTTCGCCGTCACGACATCGGCGATCCCCTTCTTGACGTTCTGCAGTTGTTCGACCTGCTTCTGGTAGCTGTAGTCGAGTGTCTCCGCGGGATCTTCGGCTTTGTCCAGCAGTTTGGAGACCTTCGCCTTCACCACCGTCGACATCCGCCCCGTCAAGCCGGGCATCGCGTTCCTCCTGATTTCTCCGATATATGGGTCATCCGGGCAGGCTCAAGCGTAGCCGACGGCCGTGCCCGGACCCACCGCCACAGGCCGCCGCTCAGAGCCCTGCTGGGTGGCGCACCCTGAAGCCGGCGTTGGCCGGACGCAGCGGACGCCAGCGCGGACCCTGCTGGTCGGAGGGGTCGTCGGCCGCGCTCGTGTCGAGGCGCAGGCCCGCAACCGTCATGTAGGCGTGTTCGGGGTTCGTGAACACCGTCACCCAGCGCCCGATGCCGTGGCCGCCCCAGCCCATGAATTCCGAGGAGTCCATCGGGGCTTTCAAGAGGCTCGCGCCGTGCAGCGCAAAGGACACCGTGCCCGAGCAGTCGTAGCCCGGTGAGACGAACGAGCCGTGCCCGCCGCCGAAGATGTAAGGGAGGCCGATGATCTGGTTGCCAGTCCAGACGATCTCCTGGACCGATGGCGGCGCCGCCATCGGAGCGGCCGCGAGACCGTCGACGTAGCGCGCCATCGCGCCCGGCACGAGCAGCTCGGGCTTCGTGTTTGCCATTACCGCCGCCGCGCTGCCGCCGGTCGAGCCGTTCGTAGCGCCCACCGGGGGCGGAACCACGTACGGAACGACCGCTCCGGTGACGGTGCGTTCGTAGACGGGCCCTTTGTAGGCGATGCTCGACTTGTGACCCGTGACCGGCGCGTGGATCGCCGGCGCTTGAGTCGGGATCGGGGCGCCGGGAGTGCCCAGGGCCCCGGGCGTGGAGCCGCCGGCGGTCGCCGGGGAGACAGCGGTCGTGCGCGCAAGGCTTTCCGCGGAGGTGCCGCCGGACAGCGTTTTAGCCGCGAGGGCCGGTGCTGCGCCGCCCGCAAGGAGGGCTGCGAAGGAGCCCGTGATGGAGCCGGTAACGGCTGCCAGGAACGTCAAACTGCATAGCGTCGCTCTAAGGGCTCGCACCCGCAAAACAACCTCTTTCGTTGGCCTGCGGGGTTAGCTGACGGGCTAGCGCTAAAAGAGCCTGCGCTTCCCACGGTTCCACCGTGGGATTCGCCCCAACAACTTGGGTCCCCCGTTCCGTGGCGTCTGACCACGGATTCGGCGTTCGGGGCGAGACCCTACCAAACCGCAATGACGGTTGCATGCGCTGCAGGGTCTTTCCCGCAGTTTCCGGGGATCAGCTCGCTAATGTGCCCCGCCGATGGGCCTACTGCACACCGCGCCGCAACGGCTCCCCGGAGCCCGCGTCGCGGCCCGATCGCTCCTTGGGACCTTCCTGCTCGGAATCGCGCTCGCGGGATGCGGCAAGTCGCTGCCCAGCGAACGCCAGAACCGCGAAGCCGGTGTCACGAGAGTCGCGGGCCCCGGGGCACTTGCGGCGAACGGCCTCGCGACGAAGAACACCACGCGACTAGGTGGCGCAAACGCAATTGCCGACGCCGCCGCGGTCGCACTTGCCGTGCACCCCGGCCTGACGCCGGCGACCCGCCCGGGTGTCGTCGTACTCGTCGATAAACGCGACTGGCCCGCTGCACTGGCCTCCGCGGCCCTCTCCTCGGCGCCGCTAGGCGCCCCCCTCCTATACACCGAAGGCAACAGCCTGCCCTCGCTCTCCGCCGCAGCGCTCGGTGCGCTGCACCCGCGTGGCACCCCCGTCCTGCACGGCGCCCAGGTGATCGAGATCGGCACCTCCGCCGCGCCCGCCGGATATCGCGCGCATGTGCTCGCAAGCGCAACGACGGCCGGGCTGGCCGCGCGGATCGAGCGGCTGCTCGCGCGCGCACGCGGCGCAGCGCCGCGGCACGTGATCGTCATCGGGGCCGACGGACCGCCCGCGCTGGCGATGCCGGCAGCCGGTCTCGCCGCCGAGAGCGGCTCCCCGATCCTGCCGGTCACCGCAAGCGGGATCCCGGGCGCGACACGCCGGACGCTCATCGCCTTGCGCCATCCCACGATCTACGTCGTCGGTGGATCGGCCGGCGTCAGCGACGCCACACTCGCGAAGCTGAGCCGCTACGGCACGGTCCGGCGCGTCGCAGTGGAATCGGGCACAGACCCCGTCACGAACGCGATCTCGGTCGCGCGCTTCAGCGATGGCTCGTTCGGCTGGGGAGTAGAAGAACCCGGGCACGGTCTCGTGTTCGCGAGCACGGCGCGTCCGCTCGATGCCCCCGCCGCCGCATCGCTCTCGGCGAGCGGTGACTTCGGACCGTTGCTACTGCTCGAAAGCCCAACCGGCATTCCCGAGCCACTGGCTCGCTACCTAAGCGACATCCAGCCGAGCTATCCCGAATACCAGCCGACCCGCGGGTTCTACAATCACGGCTGGCTGATCGGCGATGAAGCCGCGATCGCGCCCAGCACCCAGGCCGAACTTGACACGCTGCTCGAGACGCTGCCGCGCAGCGGAAGGGAACAATGAGCAAAGCCGAAGACCCAGATCGTCTGCAGCGCGCGGACGCGCACGCGGTGACGCTCGAGGACGTACGCGCATTGATGGGCGCCTCGACCCCGCACTTCGCGCTGCAGCTCGGCGAACGCCTCACGCGACTGATCGCCGACCTGCCACCCGATAATCCGGCGCGCGTCGAAGGCGAACGCGAGATTTTGCGCCTTCGGCGCCTGGGCTTCGAGGGCGAGGTCCGCGGCGAGGGCGGAACGCTGCTGGAGCGCCCGCTGCCGTCGCTTGCCGGCGCCGCCGCGACGCGCGAACCCTAATCGGCGCGGAGGCGCTCCGAAAAAGCCTGGAGCGTGCAGGTTGGGGGGCTCGTGGCGCCGGTGGGCTTGCTTGACTTGGAGGCGATGGCGATCTCTAGGGGAAGCCCGACCGCGAATACCCCGCGCTGCCCGTTCGAGACGTGTGACGGCAGCGGCTTCCAGGTCGACGAGGACACCAACACCGCGCGCGACTGCGCCTGCCGCGCACGGCAGGTCGCCCATGCGCGCGCGCGACGGCTGCGCGAGCGGGTGCCGCGCCGCTACATGGACCTCTCGTGGGATCGCAACCCGTTGGCGCAGATCGCCCAGGACCCCACGAACGCCGGCTCGGTGCGCAGGATCAAGCAGTTCTGCCGCGACATCGACCGCAAGCTCACCGCCGGCGATGGCC
>DASXOX010000033.1:0-45661 GCA_036493975.1 Solirubrobacteraceae bacterium | reverse complement strand
CTTATCCGACCGGCTATCCCAATGCAAGCGCGGCGCAGTGGCTGATGGCTTTCTGGCCGGCATTGCTGCTGGCGCGCAGCGGACGGCTGCCGTGGGTGCTGCGTGGTCTGCTGGCCGGCGGGGCGGTGCTGCTGGCGGAGGTGGCGCTGCTCAGCCAGAGCCGTGGCTCGCTGTATGCGACGCCCGTGATGCTCGTGCTCGTCTTCGCACTGCTCCCCGGACGAGTGCGCACATTCGCGCTGCTCGTCCCCGTCGCCGCCGGAATCGGCGCCGCGGCGCCCGCGATCCTGCGCGTCGGCGAACGCATCGAAGCAGGTCAAGGCGCCGCTTCGGGCCAGGGCGCAGCGGCAGCCGCTCAGACCACGAGCGCGATTCACACGGCGACCGCCGCGACGTTCCTCACCGCGCTCGTCGTCGGGCTCCTCGTCGCAGTCGCCGCTGCCGTCGAGCGCCGCCGCGCGCCGCTCCCGCAAGCCACGGCTGTGCGGGTGCACCGCGGCGTCGGCGCACTCGCGCTGATCTGTCTGCTCGTGCTATGCGTCGGCGGCTGGGTCGCCGTGGGCGATCCGGTCGCCCGTGCCCGCCACGCGTGGACCACCTTCAAGAGTCCCAGCGGCTACAACGCCAACGCGGGCGGAGATCGCCTCACCGGCGGTCTCGGGAGCAACCGCTACGACTTCTATCGCGTCGCCCTCGACGAATTCACCGCCCATCCGCTGCTCGGGATCGGTGCGGACAACTTCGCCGAGCCCTACCTCGCCCACGGGCGCAGTGGCGAGACGCCGCACTATCCGCACAGCGTCGAGCTGCGCACGCTCTCCCAAACCGGCCTCGTCGGCGCCCTGCTGGCGCTCGTCGGGCTGGCCGGTGCGCTGGTCGCGGGCTGGCGAGCCGTTAGCCGCTCGCCTGAGCCGCTGGCGCGCGCGCTCGCCGCCGCCGCGCTCGCCGGCTTCGCCTACTGGGTTGTCCACGGCTCCTTTGACTGGTTCTGGGAGTTCGCCGGGCTCGGCGCCCCGGCCTTCGCATTGCTTGGGCTCGCATGCGCTCTCGCGCCGCGCGTGGGGATCGTCTTGGCGACATCGGCGGGGCCCGGCGCCGGCGAGGAAGGTGGAGGTGAAGGGTTGGCTGTCGGCGAGCCCGCCGCGCGCACGCGTACGCACGCACGCGCGCGCGGCGGGGTCTTCGCTATTGGACTTGCAGCGGGACTGCTCGGGCTGGCCGCCATCGCGTCGTTCACGGCTCCGTGGTTGAGTCAGCTGCAAGTGCAAAGCGCCGGTCGCATCTGGGTGGGCGCCCCCGCGCACGCATACGCACTGCTGGATGACGCCGCGCGACTGAACCCGCTCTTCGATGAGCCGCAGCTCGTCGCCGGCTCGATCGCGCTGCGCCGCGCCGAACTGCGACGCGCCGACAGCGAATTCGCGCGTGCCCTGCAGCGCGCTCCCGGAGATGCGTACGCGACGCTCGAGCGCGGTGCGATCGCCTCGACGCAAGGACGGCCGCATGTCGCCTTGGCGTTGCTGCGGCGCGCCGCGGAGCTCAACCCACGCGACCCCCTGACAAGAGACGCTTTGGCGCTCGTGCGGCGCGGACGCCGCGTCGATGTCGCCGCGCTGAACCGCTCGATCCTCAGCAATGCTCGCCAGTTCTCCTAGCGCTGTGCAAAATTACTGGTAAAGATCGGGGACTCTCCCCTCGACACAGTCCACCCGCTTCGCTACTTTCCTAGTGCAAGCCTGTTTTTTGGTTGGCCGGCCTCGGCGAGCAAGGGTGTCGAGGCGATCGGGTGCGAAGCGCGCGTGGTGAGCCGATGCCAGGGCACACAGGCAAGGAGAGCGGCCGCCCCAATGGCCGCTCACGCCGTAGTCACAAACCCAAGGTTGGGAAACCCATGAAACGCCACCGCACCATCGCCTCCACGCTTGTCCTCACAGCAGGTTTGTGCGTCTGTGCGCCCACCGCCGCGCTCGCCGCCGGCCCGCTGCTCAGTGGCTACGGCGGTCCCGGCGCCGGAACCCAGGCGATTCTCGGTTCCACGCTGATCGGGGGTGGGGGCTCGCAGGGTGGCGGCGGCTCGCAAGGCGGCGGCTCGCAAGGCGGCGGCTCGCAAGTGGCGGGTAGCCCGGCCGCCACCACACCCACGAACGGCTCCACGTCCGCCACGCACACTGGCAGCAGTGCACAGGCCGCAAATCCCGGGCGTTCCGGCGGCCACGCCGGGTCAGCCTCCGGGCGCAGCAGCGCGACCCATCCCCGCGCCGCAGGCGCGACCTCCCAAATCTCCACCTCAGAGGACGCGAACGCGACATCGGTCTCGTGGTTCTCCGGGGCCGACACCCTGGCTGTCGTGCTCGCCGCCGCAGCGCTCTTGCTCGTCGGGCTCGCCACCGTGCGCCTCACGCGAACCGAGCATCATTAAGCGTGCGGGCAAATATGACGACAGAGAACTAGACGCAAGCAAGACGGACAAGGACGCCCTACCCGATGAACGGCCCGCACCTCACCCAGCAGACAACAACCGCCCCCTCGCTTCCCCGCGCGGGGCGCTCGTCCGCGCGTAATGCGCCTGGCCCGCGCTCCGCCGCGATCGGGATCTTCCACGGGCCGCTGCAGCGACTCCTGGAGGAGCCCGGCTGGAGCGTGCTGCGCCCCGCTGCGGATTGCGTGCTGCTGTGCCTCGCCGTCGTGCTCGCTCTTGGCGGAGTGAACGCCACGCTGCACCCCACCCCAATCGACGCGCCGCTGCTGATCCTCCCCGCGCTCACGATGGGCCTGCTCTACCTGCGCGGCCTCTACCGTTCGCGGCTGCGCGCCCTGATCCTCGACGGCGTCATACCCGTCCTCAGCGCCGTCTCCGTCGCCGCGATGGCTGTCGCGATGATTGGGGTCTTCGCCAATGGCGAAGTCCCCACGCAGTCCATCTGGGTCCGCGCCTGGCTGTTTGCGCTGCTCGCCATCGGCCTTGGGCGCGTCGTGCTCGCGAGAGCTCAGCACACCGCACGCAAGCGCGGCCTGATCGGACGGCCCGTGCTGATCCTCGGCGCCGGGCTCGTCGGCGCGCAGGTCGCACGGCGCCTGGAAGACCACCCCGAGTACGGGCTCGTGCCAGTCGGGTTCCTCGACGACGATCCTCGCCCGCTGCCTGAAGTCGGCGGCCGCGACGTCCCCGTGCTCGGCAACGCCGAGGATGTCGACGACGTCATCGCCTCCACCGGCGTCCGCAACGTCATCGTCGCTTTCTCTTCCCTCACCGACGCTCGCGTCAGCCGCCTCATCCAGCACTGCCAGGAACGCCACATCGAGGTCTCCGTCGTCCCGCGCATGTTCGACACCATCAACAATCGCGTCGGCTACGACACGATCGGCGGGCTCCCGCTGATGTCGTTCACCAGCGTCGACCCCCGCGGCCTGCAGTTCGCCGTAAAGCACGCCTCCGATCGCCTCTGCGCTGCCCTGCTGCTGCTCGTGCTCTCACCCTTGCTCGCGCTGGTCGCGCTGCTCGTGCGCCTCACCTCGCCTGGTCCCGTGCTCTTCCGCCAGCGCCGCGTCGGGCGCGACGGGACCCTGTTCGACCTTTACAAGTTCCGCTCCATGCGGATCTCCGCGCGGTCCGCCGCGCGCATGCACGCGCATGGAGACGGGGATGCCGGCCCGGATGATCCCGACGCCTGCCCTAACGGCGCCGGTCATCACGAAACCCTCGGGCTCTCTCTCAACAAAGACGACGTCACCGCCTTCGAGTTCATGCTCGGCGGCGACACCGCCCCCGGTGGCGTCGAGGGCGAAGATCGCCGCACCTCGATTGGGCGCTTCCTGCGTCGCAGCTCGCTGGACGAGTTGCCCCAGCTGCTCAACGTTCTGCGCGGCGAGATGAGCCTCATCGGGCCTCGCCCCGAGCGTCCCGAGTTCGTCGAGCTCTTCCGCCAGGACGTCGCCCGTTACGGCGACCGCCACCGCGTCAAGTCAGGGATCACCGGCTGGGCGCAGGTCCACGGCTTACGCGGTCAGACCTCGCTCGCCGAGCGCGTCGAGTGGGACAACTACTACATCGCCAACTGGTCACTCGGGCTCGACATGAAGATCCTCGCGCTCACCGTGGGCGCGGTGCTGCACAACGCCGAGTGAGCCCGCCGCGCGCGTGTGCGCGCGAGGTGCATGCGGAAGTGCGGAAGGCCGAGGGTGGGTCAAATGCTGCGCTGTGCTGCGCGCCCGCGTCCCGCCCAGTACTGAAAGACGCGCACCGTCAGCCCGCGCGTTCCGAGCGCCGCCGGCAGCGGGATCGAGAAGCGGTTGAAGCGGTCCAGCGTGAACAGCGCCTTGTAGCGCAGCAAGCCGCTGCGCGAGACTTCCAACTCCATGTAGTCGCCCACCGGGCCCGATCCGCTCGCCAGGATCGCGCCGTGGCGGCTACCGAGCTTCAGCGTCACACGGCTCGGGCTCCCAAACGGCGAGGCCAAGACTCGCGAGAGCGCCCCGAATGCCGGCTTGCGCGTGCCGTGTTCGTTCAGCACCCCGAAGTCTTCCGCCACCGATCCCTGCAGGTCGTATAACGCGTCTGCCGCCACGTACGGGGTGCGCGCCAGCGAGCGAAACAGGTTCGTCACGTTCGCCGCCTGCACCTTCGTCGTCACACACGCCTGTTCTTGCTGGACACGATGGTGCGGCCAGCAGCTGCTCCAGCCGAACTCGTCCAGCCACAGCGGCGTCGCGTCGCCGTTGGCCAGCTGCGTTTCGTGGATCGCGCGCAGCGAGCCCAGCGTCAGGTTGTAGAAGTGCACCGCCAGGCCGTCGTAGTAGCCCTTGACCCCCGCCGCGTAGAGCGCTCGCAGGAACACGCCGTTCGAGCCCACCAGCGAGCCACCGAGCACGGGCACATTCGGGTCCGCCTGCTTGATCGCCGGGTACGCCGCCCGCAGGATCGCCGCGTACCGCTGTGGCTTTTCGGGGCCCGCGAAGTACAGCTCGTTGGCCTGGTCGGGCTCGTTCCACACCTCGATCGCCGCCAGCCGCGGGCCGTAGCGCGCCGCGAGATAGCCCACCATCGCCGCGTAGTCCGCCGGGTCGCGCGGCGGCCACGCGTTGGCCCTGCTCGACATGCTCGCCACGCACGTCCGCATCAACGAGCTCGGAGCCGACGACGCCCAGCACGGAGTGCTGTCCACCGTCATCACCACGCCGATCCCGTCCTTTGCCGCATCTGCCGTGAGCCGGTCGAGGAACGCCTGCGCACGCGCGTCCACGCGGCCAGGCGCTTCGGGCTCCAGCGTCGACCACCCCACCCCCAGTCGGATGATGCGTGCGTGCAGGGCGCGCGTGCGCGCCACCGACCGGTCGGCTCCCGCGAGCGTCGAGTTCGGTCCCAGGCCCGGAATGTTGACGCCGCTCAGCGGCGCCGCTGAGGACGGGCGCGAGTTCGGAGCGCGCTTCGCCGCGCCGGTTCCCGCCAGTGCGGCACACATGCAGATTGCGGCTCCGCATGCCGCCGCCAGCTCTCGAAGGCTTCCCGTCCGTGGCTTGCGTCGGCGTCCTGCCATTGCGCCACACGATATCCGCCGCCCCCGCGAAGTACGCTGACTGCACGATGCCGGTCAACTGGATCTGGATGCAGGTCGCGATCGTCCTATTCGTCGCCGTCGGAATGATCGTCGCGATCACCAAGCTCGCCTGAACTCAACCGGTGGCCGCGAGATGCCTCCCGCTGGACGCGGGACGCGGATATGATCGACGCGGAGCGGCACGCTGGCCGCCGCCGACAAAGCTGCGAGGAGAGGTTCTTCACGTATGTTCAAATCGATCGTCGTTGGCACAGACGGGTCGGACACCGCCGGTGAGGCTGTGCGCCAGGCCACCGATCTCGCACGCACCGTTGGAGCGAAACTTGAGATCGTCAGCGCCTACGAGCCGGTGCCTGCGCAGCGCCTGCGCGAGGAACGGCGCGACGCCCCTGAGGACCTGCAGTGGGCGATCAATCCCCGCGAGGATGTCGACATCACGCTCGACGCCGCCGCGAAGCCGGCGCGCGAAGCCGGCGTCGACGTCAATGTCTACCCCCGCCAGGGCGACCCCGCCGACGCGATTCTCGACGTCGCCGAGGAGCGCGGCGCCGATCTGATCGTCGTCGGCAACAAGGGCATGACCGGCGCCAAGCGCTTCTTGCTCGGCTCGGTGCCGAACAAGGTCTCCCACCACGCGCCCTGCTCGGTTCTCGTCATCCGCACCACTTGAGCCGCGCACGGCCGGGCGGGGCGAACCGTCTGAGCCCCACGGCCGGCTAGAGCACCGGCAGCGCGACGGGTGGGCGCGCCGGTACATCCTCGCCTCGGAGGATCGCTGACGGCACGTCCTCGGTGAGCCACCCCGCGAGTGGCGCGAGTCCTGCCCGCTCGAGCTCCGCCAGCACGCTCGGAGGGCGCCGCACGGGATCGTGCGCGTCGGAGGTCACGTTGTGGACGAGCTCCGCCAGCACCAGCTCCAGCGCGAATGCCCGCACCGACTCGCCGAACTGACCCGTCAGCGACCCCGCCGTGATCGATGTCGCGATTCCGCCGTCCACGAGCCTTGCAAGCATCCGCGGGTCGCGCTGAAAGGTCGGACAGCGCTCCGGGTGGGCGAGCATGACGCGGTGCCCGCGCCGCGCGATCCCAAGCAGGATCTGCTCCAGGCCGCCAAGCGCCGGTAGGAACGGGCACTCGATCAACAGCCACGGACCCCCGCCGAGTCCCAGCCGCGAAAGTTCCTCCGCGGGCACGTCCGGCAGGCGCGTCAGCGCGATCTCCGCACCGCTCAGCAGCTCGAGCGCTATGTCCTCCTCGGCCAGCCGCTTCTGGAGCGCGTCGCGAACGCGCGCGATCGTCGCCGCGTCGTTGGGGTAGCGCGTGCTCACGTGCGGTGTCGCGACCAGCTGCCTCATGCCCGCCCCGAGCGCCGCGCGGGCGAACGCCACCGACCCCTCGATCGTGTCCGGTCCGTCGTCGATGCCCGGTAGCACATGACAGTGCAGGTCGATCATCGCCGCCACATTACGCGCTGCGCCGCGCTCGCGCCGCACCAGCTGGGCCGTCACTCGCTCGATCGTCCAGCCGCCTCGTGTGCGCCTTCGGCGGGGATACGATGTGAGCCATGCCCGTGCCGCTCGGAGCCGCGCTCGGTGGTGGCGTGCTGATGCTCATGGGCCTCGCGCTCGTGCTCGCGCGCTACGACCTCGCGGTGTACATCGGCTTTCTGCTGCTCGCCGTCGTCCTCATCGAGCCCGCGCCCTCCGATGCGCTGTTCGGGTTGATCATGGCCGTCGCCGTGGCTACCGGCAGGTTTGGGATCCGCCGCGTCTCGCGCCTCGCTGTGTGGGTCGTCTGCGCGCTGCTGCTGCTCAACCTCTTCTCGCTCGCCGAAGTCACGGAATGGAGCGCCGCCGGGCGCTTTTTCTTGATCACGCTCTACCTCGGTCTGTTCAGCCTCTGGCTGGCCGCCTACATCGACCGCCCGAGCCGCGCGCGGAGGCTCGTACGCGCGTACCTCGCCGCCGCCGTCTTTTCCGCCGTGCTCGCCTCCGCCGCGCTGTTCGTGCACTTCCCCCTCCACACGCTGCTGATCGGCGACGGCGAGCGCGCGAAGGGCCTGTTCAAGGATCCCAACGTCTTCGGGCCGTTCCTCGTGCCGATCATCCTGATTCTCGCCGAGGAGCTGTTGCACCCGCGTCTGCTGCGCATGCGCAAGTCCTTCATGCTCCTGTGCTTCCTCGCGCTCGTTCTGGGGGTCATCTTCTCCTACTCGCGTGCCGCCTGGCTGAACCTCGCGGTCGGCCTCGTCATCTTGATCGCGGTCGTCACTCTGCGCAGGCCCGACCAGCGCGCGCTGACGCTCGTCCTTGTCGTCCTCGTCGGCGCCGCCGCGATCGTCGGAGCCGTCGTCGTCACTGGGTCGCTCGGGTTTCTCGAGCAGCGCGCGCACCTGCAGAGCTACGACACGAGTCGCTTCGCCGCCCAGGAACGCGGTCTGCATGTCGGACTCGAGCACCCCTTCGGGCTGGGGCCGGGGCAGTTCGAAGTGATTTCGCCCGTCGCCAGCCACAGCCTCTACGTTCGCGTGCTCGCTGAGCAGGGTGTGTTGGGTCTGCTGACGATCGTGGTCCTCGTCGTCGGAACGATGGCGTTCGCGATCGTCAGCGTGCTGCGCGGTCGCGACACCTACGGCATCAGCGCCGCCGCGCTATTGGCTGCATGGTGCGGTCTGGTAGCGAACAGCTTCTTCGTCGACACCCTGCACTGGCGCCATCTGTGGCTACTCGCCGCCCTGATCTGGGCGGGCGCGATGCGACGGCGGACCTCGCCTCAGCTCGGCGCGGAGCCGACGGTCTCCTCCCGTCCCGCTCCACTCTCCCGCCCGGTGCCCATCGCCCGCTCGCTCGTGTAGTAGGGAGACAGTTCCACGCGCGCCCCTACCGCGACGAGCCCGATCGGCGTGATCCGCAGGCGCCGCAACAGTTCGCGCACGTCCTCCGCCTGGCTCGGACTCACGCGATCGAGCCGCGCCACCAGCAGCACGTCATCCACCTGGCGTGCGAGGAACTGCGTGTCGCTCAGCCCCAGCGCCGGGGGGGAGTCGATCAACACGTACTGGTAGTCGAGCGCTCGCACCGCCTCGCAGAACGCTCCGAGCTCTGGACCCGACATCAGCGAGCTCGGGTCCGACGGCGTCGTTCGCCCCGCAAGGAGCACGTCGAGGTTCAGGTCGCCCGGCACCTCGCGGATCATGTCCCCGAGCACGTTCGCCACGTCGCCCTGTCTAGCCGCGAGCAGGCACTCCGCGAGACCCGGGCCGGCCGGCAGTCCCAGCTGCTCATGCAGGCTCGGCGAGCGCAGATCGCCGGAGATCACGAGCGTTCGCTGGCCGGCACGCGCCAGCGAACGGCCGAGGCTGGCCGTCACCGTCGTCTTGCCCTCGCCGTGGATCGCGCTCGTCACCAGCAGCACACGCTGAGCGCTCGCGTCGCTGCCGAGCAGCCGCACGGACGCCTGCAGCACGTCATACGCCTCCTGCTCGAGTCCCGAGAGCGCCCGACGGCGCTGGCCGCTCGCCAGGCTCGGCCGGTAGGGCACGCCCGTCAGCACCGTCGTTCCCAGCGCGTGACCGAGTTCACGCGGCGTCGCGAAGTGCGGGCGCAGCTGGTCGCGGCTGAGCACGATCAGCACCCCGATCAGCAGACCCACGAACAGCGCCACGATCGCGTTGCGCGCCGGATGCGGCGAGGAGGGCGAGGTCGGCACGGTCGCCGGCCCCGCGAGCTGCAGCGACGATGCCGTGCCGGCCGCGCTGATCTGCAGCGCGCTGATGCGACTTTGCAATGCCGCGATCTCGGCTTCCGATTCAGGCGTTCCGCGCAGCTGCGCGATCTGTGCTCGCAGCTGACTCTCGGCGGTCGTCAGCCCGAGATTCTGGCTGGCGTTCTGCTGTGCGATGAACGCGCGCGCCACCGCGTTGACCCTTGCAGCCGCCTGTTTGGCGTGGGGGGCGGTGGCGGAGATCGTGAGGATGTTCGCGTTTTCGTTGACCGCCACGCCGATCGCGCTTTTCAGCGACGACGCCGATTCGGAGAGCTGGTGCGCCGCGGCGTCGATCACGCTCGTCGTCTGCACAAGTGACTGGAAAGTCGCGAGCTGGCGCTGCGTCGAGGCCGCTTCAGCCGGCTGCAGCGGCGTGTTGGACGGGTTGTAGATCACGTTCCCGCTCGTCTGGTAGCTCTTCGGGAGCAGGCTCGAGAGCAGCCCCACGAGCACCGTCACGGTCACCGCGATCCCCAAGATCAGCTTCCATCCGCCCCGCAGCGCGTCGAAGTAACGGCGGACATCGACCGCCTGGTCGGAGAAGCTCGCCGAGGAGCTCGCCGGCAGCTCGCGCTCGTAGCTCATTGCGTCGGGTGTCCGGTCATGGTCGGGGATCGAGGTGGCAGAGCCGGCTCCGGGCCGCGCCGCAGCGGAGCCGCGGGTCCGCGCGACGGCCGCACAAGTTCATCGTACACCGCGCTCAAGCGGTCGATCATCTCTGCCAGCGTGAACTGTGAGCGCACCCGCTCGAGCGCCAGCGCTCCCATCCGCGTTGCGCGCTCGCGATCGTTCAGCAGATCGCAGAGCGCCCGCGCGAGCCCGTCGGGGTTGCGTGGTGGCACCAGCAGCCCGCTCACGCCGTCCTCGATCGCCTCCCCGACTCCCCCGACGTCGCTCGCGACGATCGGTCTGCCGAGCGTCATCGCCTCCAGCAGCACGTACGGAAAGGACTCCGCCCACGACGGGTGCACGAACACGTCGATCGCGCGCAACGCCTCCAGGGGACGCCCGCTGGGGCCGGGGAAGTGCACTGCGTGCGCCACTCCGCGCGACCGCGCCCGCTCGCGCAGGAGCTCGAGCTCCGGCCCGTCGCCGACGATTGCGACCTGCGCGCTCGGATGCCGCGCGAGCACCGCCGGCGCCGCGTCGATCAGCGTCTCGATGCCCTTGCCCGGCCGCAGCATCGTCAGAGCGCCGATCACCGGCCCACGCTCGGCGAGCTGCGCGATCCGGGGATCCCCGGGCCCTGGCGGCGCCGGCTCGATCCCGTTGTGGATCACCCGTACCCGATCGCCTGCTCCCACCGAACGCGCCAGACGCGCCTCGGCCTCGCATACGCACACCACACGGTTCGCCAGCGGGGAGAGCAGGCGCTCGATGCCGCGATACGCGGCGCGCTGCCCACGGCGCGAGAAGTGTCCCGCGAAGGCGTACCCGTGCGGCGTGTAAACCAGCGGGACGCGCGGATGCAGCGCGCGCGCCAGTCGCGCCACCGCGCCCGCCTTGGAGCTGTGCGCGTGGACTACGTCCGGGCGTAGCTCTCCCACCGCGCGTGCCAACGCTGCGCCCGCCGCCAGATCGACGCCCGGTGAAATCGCCCGATGCAGGTCCAACTGCACGTGGGTCACCGGATGCTCCAGATACGGTGGCGCCTGGGGCGAGCAGAGCACCACCTCCCAACCGCGCTCTGCCAAGCCGTGGGTCACATCGCGCAGATGGCGTCCCACGCCCCCGTCGGTCGGCTGGTGGCAGAGCAGGACGCGAGTCACGACCGAGTGTCGACCCGGCGAGACGACGAAGTGGGCATTGCCCTCAATATAGGCCGGTCAGTGGGTTGTGGCCCGGGTGCGATAGCCGCCTCCGTGACGGTGTCCGCGTGTCGCCACACGCGCGCGGCGTACGTGTGCGGCGCGCGCCCTGCGCCCGGCGGTCTTCGCGCCCGCAAGGCGCCGGTCGCGATGCCGGATCTGGCGACCATTGTGCGGGTGCGGTCTGCCTGTGCTGCGCGCGTTGGCGCCGGGACCCCCCGCGGAGCTGATGGGGCCGGAGGTAGCGGCCGTCCACGAACCGCTATCGGTCGAGGAGCCGTTGCCTGACGTGCTGGTGCGGCTCGAATCGCTGCCCGAGGTCGAGCCGCTGGACGCGTCCGTGGTCGAGCCGCCGCGAGTCGTACCGCCGTCGGCGGTTGCTTCTTCGCCTGGCGCTATGGGAGGGTTTCCGGTGAGGATCACCCCTGAGTTGGCTGGGAGTGTGACCGAGGTGACGGTTTCGCCTTCGGAGTTGCGCATCGGGCTCGGCAGCGACACGGTCTGCGTCGGTTCGCCCGGCTGGTTGACCAGCACCATGCCACCGGCGAAGTCGCGGCGCAGCAGGTGGTTCCAGTCATAGCGCGGGCCGCGTGCTTCGCCCAGGTTGACGTTCCAGCCCGACCACCAGCTCGTTGGGGTCTGGTCGTCGCCGCTGACGGCGTCGTTGCCGTTCGAAACGAGGAAGTAACTTGCGAGGTTGTAGGCAAGGCCCTGCGATTTGCTGGAGGTGCCGTCCATCACGACGTCGCGGCCGAGCGCATGGACCTCGTCGACGTACGCGAGTAGCGCTTGCAGCGACCACTGGCCTTCGCGGCCCGTCAAACCCGAGTCGTTCGCGCCGCGCTCCAGGAAGACGTAGTTGGCGGCTTCGATCTCGGCGCGGATGTACGCGTTGCTCGTGCCGGCGTGGTCGTCGGCGTACCAGATCGCGTTGTGCGCGATTTCGAGGTTGGGAAGCTGCGCGCGGACTTCCTGCATGAAGCGCGCCATGTAGGAGCGCCATGCTTCGGCGGTCATCGGCTGGCCGGTCGAGCGGTCGATCGGAGCGACCGCTTCTTCGTTGCCGTTGCCGACCTGCATGTCCATGTTGACGTCGTCGATGAACACGCCGCGGTAGCCGTGGGCGACCTCGCCCTTCAGTTCCTCGATCCACGCCTGGCGGAAGGCCGCGTTGGAGATGTCGCCGGCGTACTGCGGGCAGCTTGTGCCAGAGCATCCCGAGGGGATGTACAGCGGATCGCCGGCGGCGTCCCTGAGGATCCATTCGGGATGCTCTTTGGCCTGCGAGCTGCCGTGGTAGATCGCGTAGGAGTCGTCGTAGACCCACCCGTTGGAGTACCAGCTCGTCTTGTTGTCGAAGTACGGCGACCAGACCGTCATTCGCCAAACGTGACTGCGCATCCATTCTTCGGTCGCAGCCGTCGGGCTGCTCGTGAACTGGTCGAACGAGGAGTCGGCTTGGCGCACGAAGTGCACCGTGCCGGCGGTGTCCGCTGTGGCTGCACCGACCAGGGGGGCGCTGAACGTCAGGGCGCCCGCGAGCAGCGCTCCGAGAAATATGCGGGCGATCGGCTTGTGCATCCAGGCTCCTTTGGCAGCCGGGCGGTCTGCTGGAGATCCCTGGCTTTGCGTCCCCGGCTCGCGCCGGGTTTGCCTTTGTCAGAAGCGAGTCGTTGACGCCCGCCCCATCACTGGTCATGAGCTAGATCGGTTTCGTGGCCGCTAGAGCGAGAACTTGAGGCGAGATTGGACGTTTGACCGAGATCTTGCAGAACGCTCCCCGGCGCGCGGGGCACGGCGCGGCGCTCGCCTATGCTTCGCCTGCGTGCGCGTCTCCCACGTCATTGCGACCAGAGGTCGACCGGAGCCTCTGGGCGAAGCGCTGGCCAGCTCGATCGCCGACCTCCCACCCGACGGCGAGATCATCGTCGTCGACGGCGATCCCGAGCGCTCGGCCCGCGAGGTCGTGGAGCAGGCGCGGGAGCACGCGGCTGGGGTGGCCGAGAAGCGCGGCGCCGCCGGGGTGCCCGAGATCCGCTACATCGAGGGGCCGTCCGGTTTGCCGCGGCAGCGCAACCGCGGCATCGAGGAGGCGCGCGGCGAGCTGGTGGTGTTCACCGACGACGACTGCATCCTGCGGCCCGGTCTGTTTGCGGCGCTGGCCGGCGCCTACACGGATCCCGCAATCGTGGGCGCCACGGGCCGTGTAGTCGAACCTCGCGACGGCCGCATCGGCAGCGATGACGAATCGTGGCTGCGCTGGCTTGTGCTGGGCGGCGGGCGCCAAGGCACGATGACCAGCTTCGGCTTTCGCCGCCCGATCATCGACGTGCAGAGCCCGCGCGAGGTCCAGTACATGCCAGGTGCGCTGATGTCCGCGCGCCGTTCGGTAGCCGCTGAGGTCCGCTTCGACGAGGCGCTCAGCGGATACGCGCTCGGCGAGGACGACGACTTCTCCTATCGGCTCTCCCACCGGGGCCCGATCCGCTACGTCCCGGAGGCCGTCGTCGACCATCTCGCGCTCGGCACGCGCACGATGGACCGCCGCGTTCAGGACAGGCTCGTGATCGTCAACCGCACCTACCTGTTTCGCAAGAACTTCGCGGGCACCGTGCGTGGCCGCGTTGGGTTCGTTGCGCTGATCGGCATCATCTTCGCGCACCGCGTGCTCAACCGCGAGTGGCGCGGGGTGCGCGGCCTGGCCGACGGCGTGCGCGAGGTGCGGCGCAGCGATCTTCCTCGCGCCGCGCCGTGATGCGGGTCCTCGCGGTCTCCTCATACGGGTTTCTCGGCGGCGGGGAGCTCTCGATGGCACAGTTCATCGCCCACCGGCCCGCGGGAGTCGAGATGGCGGCGTTGCTCGTCGAAGACGGACCGCTGCGCGCGCACCTGTGCGAGCGCGGCGTGCCGACCTGGGTCGCCGGCGGCTACCGTGGCCGACCTTCGCCGGCACGCGCCGCGCGCTTCACGCGTTCGCTGCACCGCCTCCTCGATGAGACGGCCCCCGACGTCGTTTGGGCGACGGGTCTGAAGGCGGCTTGGATGGCGGTGGCCGCATGCCGCCTTGCGCGCGTCCCGATCGTGTGGCACAAGATCGACTTCTCGCTTGACGAGACGCTTACGCGGCCGCTGGCGAGCGCGGTCAACGGCGTCGTGAGCGTCAGCGACGCGGTCGCAGGGGCGCTTGGGCCGCTGCTGCGCCGCCGGCGGTTACTGGCGGTTGTCGGGCCCCCGGTGCGGCTCCCGCTCGATCTGCGTGTCGCTCCCTCAGAGCAGCCGGCGATCGGGACTTTGGCGACGCTGACGCCGATCAAGGGACAGCGGCACATCGTTGAAGCTGCCGGACTGCTGCTCGAGGAGTTTCCGGACCTGCGCGTGGTGCTCGCCGGGGGGGTCGCTCCCAATTACCCCGCGTATCCGGGCGAACTGCGCACGCTCGCGGAGCAGGTGGGTCTCGGGGAAGGGCTCGAACTGACCGGGTTTGTCGAGGACGTCGAGGCGATCCTGCGGCGGCTGACGGTGTTCGTCAATGCCACCTACCGCGACGAGCGCGGCTTCGGTTGGGAGGGGCTCAGCGGCGCGATGCTCGAGGCCAGCTGGGCCGGGCTGCCCGTTGTCGCGACGCGCGGAGGCGGCACCGCAGAGGGTCTACGGGATGGCGTCTCGGGGACCCTCGTGGAACCGGCTGACCCGGCTGCGCTGGCGGCTTCCCTCGCGCCGTATCTGCGCGACCGCGAGCTAGCGTGTCAGACCGGCGAGGCCGGACAGCGCTTCACCCGCGAGCGCTTCGCTCCGCGCGTCGCCGCGGCGCGGCTGTTCGGGGCGCTTGAAGAGATGGTCTAGATCGCGAGCCTGCGGTTGCGCAGCGCCCAGCGCCAGATCGTGTAGCGCTCCAGCAGCAGGCGCGGATAGATCAAGAGCATCATCAGCGCGTCGCGGCGGTCGGGACGGCCGCTGGCGAGCATCCTGAGGAGCACCAACGGCGGCAGCAGGATCGTGAGCAGATGGGCGGGGCGCACGACCGGTCCGACGCGATCGGTGGCTTCGGGATGGAGCTTTTCGAAGTCGAGCCACAGTCCGATCTTGGTGGCCTCGCGCATGAAGCTCCTGGCGTTGTAGCGCTCCCGGCGGTGCACGACGACGGCGTCGTCGGCGAACACGATGGTCCCAAGACCGGCGACGCGCAACGCGAGATCCCTGTCCTGGTAGCGGCGCAGCGACTCGTCGAACAGGCCGGCCAGCTCCAGGGCCGACTTGCGGTAGGCCGCGTTGGCGGTCATGTATTCGCTGCCCCGCAGGTTCTGCACGACGCGGTCGGAGTAGCGCGGCACATATTGCGGTGAGACATAGATCACCTTGCCCTCGACGCCGACGACCGCATCGTTCTCGAAGCGCCGCAGGCCGTTCTCGATCCAGTCGCAGTCGGCCTCCACGTCGTCGTCGAGAAAGAACACGATCTCGCCCGCCGCGCGGCGAATCCCGCGATTGCGGGCTGCGGAGGCGCCGCGGTTGACCTCGCCTGGGAGAAGCTTGACGCGCGGATCTCCGATCTCCGCCGCGCGCGCCAGCGTGTCGTCGGTGGAGGCGTCGTCGCAGATCAGGATCTCGAGGTTGGCGTGGCTCTGGCGGAGGAGCATTTTCAAGCACGCCGCGATCGAGTCGCGCGCGTTGTGGGTTGGCACCACCACGCTTACAAGCCGCGAAGCTGGCGTACTCATAGGCCGACTCTCAGACGCCTGCGGGCCATGCTCATCACGAATCGCACGTCGAGCGGGCTGACGAGGCGTTCGACCACGAGCACAGTCACGAGGTAAGCGCCCACGCCACTCGCGAGCCCCGCCGGCAGATTATCGTGCAGGGGCAACGACGCGACGGTCATCGCGAGGCCGCCGGCGAGCGCGCCGATCGCGGTAGGGGTCCATGCGATGTGCCCCACCGTGCGCAACGCCAGGCGCGTCGTCGCGACGAGGTAGAGCGCCTCGGTCGCGAGCATCGCGGCAGCCGCGCCCGTGACGCCGTACAGCGGTATCAGCAGGAAGTTCAGAGCGATGTTCACCGCGACCATCACGCCGGTCACCCTGACGATCCGCCGCGGATCTCCGCGCGAGATCACGAGCGAGGTGACGAGCATCACGATCCCGACCGGCACCACGCCCGGGCCCAGAATCCGCAGCGGCAGGGCCGCCGAGCCGAACGCCGGGCCGTAGATCAATTCGCACAGCGGACGTGCGAGCACGACGAACACCACTGCGAGCGGCGTCAGCGCGACGAGCGAGAGCTTGATCGAGCGTTCGAAGACCGTGCGCAGCGTTGGGCTGGTGTCCGTCCCGAGGTACGTGAACATCGCCGAGAACGCGCCCACCAGTGCGTAGGAGATGAACAGCGTCGATTCGAACAGGCGATAGGCCGCGCCATAGCGTCCGACGGCGGCCTGGGTGACGAGTACCGAGAGGATCAGCGTGTCGACTCTCGCCAGCAGGGTCGTGAAGATTTCCTGCACCGCGAATGGGACGCTGATCGCCGCGAGCGCCCGCCAGCGCTGTCGTGCGATCGCGACCGACGGAATCGCGATCGTGCGGGCCATCAGCCAGAAGCTGATCGCGACGCCCGTCAGCGAGCCGATCGAGTACGTGACGCCGACCGACACCACGCCGTAGCCGAGCTTCAGCGCGACGATTCCCAACACCGCCGAGAGCACGCGGTTGATCGCGTCGGCGGCGGCCGGTGGACCGTTGCGCTCGTGGGCGGCGAACAGCGCCAGTTGGGTGCGCGCGATGGAGTCGCTGAACACCCCCGGCGCCAGCACCCATGCCGTCGTCTGCGCCTGTGCGCCGTAGCCGACGAGGTGCAGGCCGAGGAAGCCCAAAGCGAACAGCGGCACCGCGAGGACCAGCTTGAGAGCGAGCACGTTGAAGAAGAGGTGGTGCTGGGAGGAGCGTTCCTGGGCGATTTCCCGCAGCAGATAGCGATCGAGCCCCAGGCCGACGGGCACCATCACGAAGCCGGTGAACGCGACCGCGAACACGAACGCCCCGAGGCCGCTCTCTCCGAGGCTGCGACCGGCCTCCGCGAACAGGAGCAGCGAGGCGAAGCGTCCGACGATCTCCCCGCCCGTGCGATAGAGCGTGTTCATCACCGCGCGCTCGCCGGTCGCCTGGACCTGTGTGGAGGGCTCCGCGGGTTCGCCGTTGTTAGGTGATCTCTCGCGCGGGCGTGACAAGGGTTTGCTCATGTGATCGGGCTGCGGCGCCGGATTTCGAGTCGCGCCGCCAGCTCCGAGCGTGAATCATGCCAGCGTGCCCCGCATGCCAGGCTGCTCCGCCAGTCGTTAGTCTGCGGGCCGACTCGCGCTCGCGGCACCTCGGGCGGCGGTCCAGCCTCATGCGACCTCCACTGGTACTTGCTTATCACGGCCTGGGAAGCTGCCCACGCGAGTTGGACCCCCACAACCTGGTCGTCGAGCCCACACGGTTTCGCGATCAGATCGACGCGTTGCGCCGTCGCGGCTATCGCTTCCTCGCGCTGTCTGAGTTCGTGGCCTCGATCGACGGCGGCAAACCGACTGCGGGCACATGCGCTTTGACGTTCGACGACGGCACGGTCGACAACCTCGACGTAGTCGCGCCGCTGCTTGCGGAGCTCGCAGTTCCGGCGACATTCTTCGTCTGTCCCGGGCTGCTCGGTGAGCCGCACTTCGCGATGCCGGCGGCGGCCGGTGTGCGTCTGATGAACGCGCAGGAGTTACGCACGCTGGCCGACTCGCCGCTGGCGAGCATCGGCTCTCACACGATGATGCACACGTATCTGGCAGAAGCCTCCGCGGAGGATGCGTATCGCGACATGGTCGACTCCAAGCTCGCGCTGGAGCAGTTGCTGCAGCGACCGGTCGACTCCTTCGCCTATCCACAGTGTGCCTACTCGCCGGCGTGTCCCGACGCCGCTCGCCGTGCGGGCTACGTTGTCGCCGTCACCTGTGGGGCGCTGGGCGGCTGGGGCCCGTTCGAGCTGACGCGCGAGAGCGTGGACTCGCTCGATGGCCGGGTCACGTTTGCACTGAAGTCGCGCAGGCTGTTCATGCCTCTGCGCGACTCGCTGGTGGGTCGCGCGGGGCGTGCAGCGATACGGTCGTTGCGCCACGGAGGCAGCTAGCCGAGCGTCCGTTTCGCCAGATAGGCGATCCGCGCGAGCAGCGGCAGCGGGTCCCGGCGTTGCAGGTGAGCGTGGACGACACCACGATGCGGTCGCGCGGCGGCGAATGCGGCTCCTGGTCGCCGGCGGCGCAGTTGCCAGGCGAAGTGGCGCAGATCGCCGTCCTCCCAGCGGTAGCGCATACCGGGTTGCGCACGTGCCGGGTGCGCCGCTGGATCGCGCGAGTGCGCGCCGCGGCCCAGCAGCCAATCGCACCAGATCGCGGCCAGGGGGGCGCCGGCGGCGCACGCGAGCGCCATCGAGCCGTACGGCCGGGGGTTGAGGTCGATCGGGATGAAGTCATGCGCGGCGGGGCCAGTGCGGATGAACTCGAGCTCGAAGATCCCTTCCCATTCGAGCGCGGCCAGCAGGTCGCGGACCTGTACGTCGAGACCGGGTGGTGTGGCGATCGTCTCCCCGAAGGCGACGCTTCCGCCGTCTGGAGGCCACATGCGCACGTAGCGCGTCGTCGCGAGCGCTAGAAGCTCCCCGCCGCCGATGACACCCGCGAACGAAACCGGCTCGCCTCCTATGAACGCCTGAAGCAGGAGGTCGCCGTCGAAGTGAGGCGCCTCGCGGCGCAGCTCGGCGTCGCTGTGCACGAGCCGCCCCTTGGCGGCGCCGCTAACGGCGCCGGCGTCAGCGATCGCGGCGTCGGTGGACTTGAGTGCGATCGGGTAGCCGAGCTCGCGCGATGCCGCGAGCGCGTCCTCGACGGTCGAGCAGCGTATGGTCGGTATCTCGGCGAAACCCGCCGCGCGTGCGGCTTCACTCATGTGCGTGCGGCTGAGAACACGCTCCACCACTGCGTGCGGCGGAAGGCCGACGAGCGCAGCCGCCGGCAGCTGTGTTCGGTTGCGCGAGATCGCCAGCAGCGCGCCGTCACTGCCGGGTATGAGCGCGGCATACGGGCGAAGCGCGAGCTCGTCGCGCAACTGCGCAACAAAGCCGACCGCGTCGCGGCGCGGGTCGGGAACGCGCACGCGCCAGTCGCACGAGCGCGACCACTGGGCTGGGGCGAGCGAGGTGTGCGACGCAGCGCCGACGCGGTAGCCGGCGCGGCTCAGACTGCGGCAGGCCGCCAGCACGGAGCGCTCCTCGGCGTTCGTCAGCAGCACGGCCGGTCGCTCGCTGTGGTTGGCGCCACGCATCGCGGAACGGCGCGGCGGCCTAAGGCCGTCTGCGCTCGTGCATCCTCGTGCGCGCCGCCTTGCTCCAGCGGCGCAGCAGATCGATCGGTGGCATCTGCAGCAGCGGCTCGTAGCGGTCGGCGAGCTTGAGCGCGACGATCGCCATCGGGTCGGCGGCGCCGATCATGACGCGGCGCAGCTCATAGGCGCTCCAGCCGCCCCGCCCTGTCGCGACGGCCGCTGCCAGGCCGCTATCGGCGACTGCCGCGACAGCGGTCTGGTTGTAGCGCCCGAACGGGTACGCGAATGTCTCGACGGGTACTCCGGCGATCGCTTCCAACGCGGTCTTGCTGTCGTGGATCTCGCGGCGCGCGGACTCGTAGTCGAGCTGGGAGAGGTCGGGGTGGGTCATCGTGTGTGCTCCGAGCTCCCAGCCTGCGTCGGCGAGCTCGCGGATCTCCTCCTCGCTCAGCATGCTCCTGTCGCTCGCCGCGCCGATCCAGGGGCTCTCCCCGTCGATGAAGCCGATCGTGACATACACGGTCGCTGCAATCCCATAGCTGCTGAGGATCGGTAGCGCGATGGCGTGGTTGTTGCGCATGCCGTCGTCGAACGACACCGCTGCGTACCCGGCAGGCGGCTCGCCGCCATGCGCCAGGCGCGCGAGCTCGGCGACGGTGACGAACTTGAATCCCGCCGCCAGCAGCAGCTCGATCTGCGCGCGAAAGCGCTGAGGGCGGACGAGCAGCATGCTGAGGTCGTGCCTGATCGGCGCGTGCGTGATCCCGTGGTAGCCGAGGATCACCGAGCGAGTGCGGCGGATCCGTCTGGCGTGGGCGACCCAGAGCCGCTGTCCGGGGCTTCGCAGGGCGCTCACGCGCCGCTCGAAGGGTGATCAGGCGCGCGCACTGGCCGAATGAGCCCGAACTACATGCCGCGTGATCTCGTGCGCCGTGAACTTCGTGCCGGCGACGAAGCGCATGATCGGACCGAAGCTCCATGCCGAGTATGCGCCGAGGAAATGCAGCCCTGGGACCGAAGATTCAAAGCCGCGGCGCAGGATCGGGTAGCCGGCGTGCAGGCGCAGCGCGGCGCGCAACGAGTCGCCGACGATCGGTTCACGCGCGACGTCGACGCGGTAGCCGGTCGCGAGGACGACGTGGTCGACCGCGCGCTGCGAGCCGTCATCGAGCTCGAGCCGCACGCTTTGGCCGTCAGGTGTCGCACGGGCGACCTCGCGACCGAATGTCTTGGTCACATTCGCCGTGCGATCGAGCAGCCAGCTCGTTGCCGCCGGGCGGATCGAACGGTAGGCGAGGCGGTCCTGCAGCCCGCGTGGCAGGCGCCGGAAGGCGTTTGGCATGGCCACGAGTCGGCTCACTCCGGCAGGCCCGACGTCGGTGGGGGCGTAGAGGAGGCGCTGCAGAATCGGATCGACCCCGCGCAGCTGCTCGCCGCGAATCAGCCAGCGGATCGCGGGCGCGCGCGCGATCAGCTCCACCGTGGCCCCGGCCTCGAGGAGTATCGCCGCGGTCTCGACGGCGCTCTGTCCGCAGCCGACGACCGCCACGGACTGCCCGGCGAAGCGCGTGGGCTCGGGGACGTCCATCGAGTGAGTCGCGTGCTGCTCGCCGAGCGGCGCAAACTGTGGCGGGCGATACGGGAAGCTGGCCAGGCCAGTCGCGATCGCGACGCGCGCGGCGGCGTGGCTCTCGCCATCCTCCGTAGTCACAGCAAAGCCGCCGCCGCGCAGCTCGACGGAAGCGACCCGCCGTTCGTCGACGTCGGGCACGGCGCGCTCCTTGAACCAGTGGCCGTAGCGCGGCAGCTCCTCGCCGGGTAACGGCCGCGCGAAGGGTTGCGATTGGGCGGCCTCGTATGCGTCGAGCGAGAGCGCGTCGCGGGCGTCGGAGAGGCTGGAGGCGCTCCACGCGGAGCGCACGAGCATGCCGCGCGGCATGTGGCGCTCCCAGAAGCTCATCACCGGCCCGAAGACGCGCACCGGCAGATCGCGGGCGCGCAAATGGGCGGCGAGGGAGAGCCCGTAGGGGCCGGCGCCGACGATCGCTATGTCGCTGCTCGAGCTCTCGATGCGGGCATCCTAATGCGTCAAAAGTCCGGAGCTCGGGGTGGCGTCCACGCGGCGGGCGAGCCGCTTGGCGCGGCGCGTAGACTGCGGCGCGTGACGGGGAAGCGGCGGTCGTGAGCGAGCCGATCAATGTGGGAGTCGTGGGTCTCGGCTACTGGGGCCCGAACCTGGCGCGCAACTTCGCGGCGATCCCGGACTGCCGGGTCACGTGGCTGTGCGACCCCTCAGAGAGCGCGCGGGGACGTCTGGAGCAGACGCTCCCGCAGGCGCGCGCAGCCGATGACCTGCAGCAGCTGCTGGAGGACCCCGAGCTCGACGCCGTGGCGCTTGCGACGCCTGTGCCGACCCACGCGCAGCTCGCGGCGCGCGTGGCGGGCGCCGGCAAGCACTGCTTCGTGGAGAAGCCGCTGGCGACGAGCGCAGCCGACGCCGAGCAGGCGGTCGCCGCCGCGCGCGCGGCGGGGCGCGTGTTGATGGTGGGGCACCTGTTGGAGTACCACCCGGCGGTGGGTCGCTTGAAGGAGTTGCTGGACGGGGGCGAGCTGGGAGAGCTGTACTACGTGTACGGCAACCGCCTGAACCTCGGCAAGCTGCGCGCGGACGAGAACGCGCTGTGGAGCCTCGGCGCGCACGACGTGTCGGTGATCCTGCACCTGATCGGCGAGGAGCCGGTGGAGTGCGAGGCGCACGGGCGCTCCTACGTGCGCGAGGGCGTCGAGGACGTGGTCTTCTGCTACCTGCGCTTTCCGTCGGGGGTCGTTGCGCACCTGCACCTCTCGTGGCTCGATCCGCACAAGGAGCGCCGCCTGACGGTCGTCGGGGCGCGGCGGATGGCGACGTTCGACGACATGCAGCTGGAGGGCAAGCTGACTGTGTACGACAAGGGCTTTGACGAGGACGTGCGCTCGTGGGGTGAGTACATCGCGCGCTCGGGCGAGATCTTCTCCCCGCACATTCCCAACGTCGAGCCGTTGCGGGTCGAGTGCGAACACTTCATCGAGTGCATCCGCACGGGCGCCACGCCGCGCTCGGACGGCGAGAGCGGGCTGCGTGTGGTGCGCGTGCTCGAGCAGTTGCAGCGCTCGCTCGACGGCGATCTTTGAGCATCCAGCGGATGCCGTCCTCGCGGAGCCGTTCGCGAGTGCGCTCAGCCGCCGCCGGCCGCTGCCCCCGGCCCGCCGGGCGCGGTGGCGGCGGCGGCGTCGATCAGGCCGGCGCCGTAGAGCTTGCTGTCGCTCGGACCTCCGAGCGGGCGCGCGGTGGCCTTCAAGCGCGCGAGGACGCGGGCGGGTGAGGGGGCGCGACCGAGCACGCGGCTGGCGATTACAAGAGCGGCGACGGCGGCGACGTGGGGGGTTGCCATCGATGTGCCTTCGTAGCCGCCGGGGATGCCGAACTTGCGGGGCGAGGAGCCGGTGAACGTGACCTGGTAGATGTCGCGGCCGGGTGGCGCTTCGGGGCGGCAGTTGGGGTCGCCGGAAAGAGCGGCGTCGGGGCCGCCGCCGGGCGCGACGAGCGCGAGCCCGGTGCCGTAGTTGGAGTAGCTCGCGAGACACCCGTGTTCGGTGGAGGCGCCGACCGCGATCACGCTCGGCGCGCGGGCGGGGTAGGCGGCGGCGGCGTGGGCCTCGTTGCCGGCGGCGCCCACGACGACCACTCCGTGGTGGTTGGCGTAGCGCAGCGCCGATATCAGCTCGGGGATGTCAGAAGCCGTGATTCCGCTGGGGAATTCGAGGCTGAGGTTGATCACACTCGCGCCGTGCCGAACGGCAAAGCGCACACCTTTGGCGATTACCGAGGCGTCGCCGTCGCCTTCGCTGTCGAGAACGCGGACGGGCATGATGCGCACGCCGTACGCGAGGCCGGTGAGATCGCGACCGTTGTTGGTGGCCTCGGCGATCGTCCCGGCGACGTCGGTGCCGTGACCGTTGCGGTCGTTGGGGTAGCGGTCGTGGGCGATGAAGTCGTAGCCGGAGACGAACTGGTAGCTGTAGAAGTCGGGCGAGCGGCGAAAACGTCCACGGTTGGCATAGGCGACGCCGGTGTCGAGGACCGCGACGATCACCCCGTGCCCGCCGGCGGCGTGATCGGCGATCAGGTTGCCCCAGGCCTGCGGCGCCTCGATCCCGAATTCGCCGACGAAGTTCCACTGCAGCTGCTGCCAGCCTCCAGGGAGCTTCGCGACCCCGGGATCGTTGGGAAACGGCTCAGAGAGGGCGGCGGCGCCTGTCGTGGCGGGATTGGCCTCCGCGCCCGCAACGCCACCTGGGGAGGCCTGAGCAGCGCTCGGGACACCAAATGGTCTGGCGCCCGCGAGCGAGGTCGCGTGGGCGACGTAGTCCGGTACGGCCCACGCGACGTCGCGTGTGCGGCGCAGGCGTACGATCGTCGCGGCGACATTGGCGCCACGCCGCAGCGTGAGCAGTCGTGTCCGCGGAGCCACCACGACCGGGTCGACTGCGCCGGCGGCGCGCGCGATCGCGACCTGTGCGGAGGGCGAGCCGGAGCTGTTGTAGCCCACGACGACCACTCCGGGCACATACTGTGCCGCCACGGGCGCAGCGCCGGCAGAGGCGGCGCCGACCAGCAGGGTGGCCGTTGCGCTCAGCAGCGCGCAGCGAGCGCGACCGCGCCGCGGGCGGGCGCGGTGGCACTGTCGGGAAGGGTCACGGTCGGAGCTGGCGGACATGTGCTTGGGTAATGATGATCGCCGGGACTACCCGACGGCGGCACTTTGCGGCCGCGGGCTCGATGGCGCAGACTATGGGCGACCGCTTCTTTCCGCGTGACGAGTACTTCATGCGCCTCGCGCTGCGCGAGGCGCGTCGTGCTCTGGAACACGACGACGTGCCGATCGGCGCGGTCGCGGTACGCGCCGGAGAGGTAATCGGGGCGGGCCACAACGAACGCGAAGTCCGCCAAGATCCCACGGCGCACGCGGAGCTGGTTGCGCTGCGCGAGGCCGCGCGCGCGGTCGGCGGCTGGCGAGTCCTCGAGACGGTGCTGTACGTGACGCTCGAGCCGTGCGCGATGTGCGCGGGGGCGATCGTGCTGGCACGGATACCCCGGGTCGTGTTCGGAGCGTCCGATCCGAAGGCGGGGGCGGCGGGCAGTGTGCTCGACGTGCTGGGCGAGGCGCGGCTGAATCACCGGCCCGAGGTCGCCGGGGGACTGCTGGCGAGCGAGTGCGGGGCGCTGCTGAGTGAGTTCTTCGCGGCTCGGCGGTAGGGCGAGGGGGCCGCGCTGCGTACAGCAGCACCTAAGTCGCGTTGTGAGAGACACGGCTTGACAGTGGCGGGGATGGAATGGATATTGGAGAAGCCGTACGGATGCCGAGTCTGGTTCTTTTGGCGCGGGCAGCGTGTCGATGAGCTTTGGGGTTGCGATGGCGGCAAGGGGGGAAGACCGAGCGGCGTCAAGAGGGAGGGGCCCGATGAGGAAGGCACGGAAGATCTGGAGCAGCAAAACTGCGGTGTTCGCGCTGTTGGGGGTGCTTGCCGGAGGGTTGATCTTTCTCACCAGTCCAGCGCTCGCGGCGCCGGAAGCGCCCACGACGGAAGCGGCGAGCGGGGTCACGGGGACGTCCGCGACCCTCAATGGCACATTGAACCCGGGTGCGAGCGGCGAAGCGGGTTACTTCTTCCTCTACGGCGGCGGCGGGACCTGCGAAGGAGCCAACACCGAACCCAGCGCAGAGCAATCGGGTCAAAGTATCCCCGTCTCCGCTGCGGTTACCAAACTCGAGGCGAAAACCGAATACACGTTCTGTATGGTGGCAACGCATCTCGAAGGCGAAACCCCGGAATCGACAGTCGGGGCGCCCCTGAACTTCACGACGCCCGGCTCGGCGCCTGTAACCGAAGGCGGTGGACTCTCCAATCTCACGCCCTTCTCGGTCTCCGCCTCCACCCTCGTGGACCCCGAGAACGAAGTCACCTCTTGCATCTTCGAATATGGCGAAACGTCGGCGTTTGGCAGCACGGTGCCGTGTGAACCTGGATCCCTGGAAGGCTCGGGATCTCAGCCCGTGTCCGCGAGCTTCACCAGTCTGACGCCCGGTACCACCTATCACTATCGCGTCGTCGCGATCAACGGGGAAGGCACCACAGAAGGCGCCGAAGGCGAATTCTCGACCCTCCCGCTCGAAGCGCCGATCGTCGACGGCGAGAGCACCTCGAAAGTGACCTCGGCGAGCGCGCAGCTCGAAGCGCTGGTCAACCCGAACTATCAAGAAACCACCTATGCGTTCGAATACGCGACCAACAACGCCTTCACGGGCGCCATTACGGTCGCGGGCGCGGGTCCGCTTCCGGCTGAATTCGCTGACCAGCCGACGAGCGTCGCGATCGGTGGCCTGCAGCCACGAACGACCTACTACTACCGGGTGGTGGCGGAAAACGAAACCGGCCCGACGGAAGGGCCTATCGGAGAATTCACGACGCTGGCCACGCCGATCGTCACGACCGGGGCCGCGCAGGAAGTCTCTCGCACGATGGCCAACGTCTCGGGAACGGTCAATCCGGGCGGAGTCCCGACGCTTGCGCACGTCGCCTTCATCAGTCAGGAAGGCTACGAAGCGGCGGGCGGGGCCGAAGCGGAAAATCCTTACGCCGGCGAAGGCGGACGTGTGACCCCCAACGCCAACGTGGGCCTCGACTACACCGCGCACAGCACTGGCACGATCCAGCTGCGTGAACTGAAGCCCGGAACCACCTACCACTTCGCGGTAGTCGCGACCAACTCGGTCGGCACCACGATCGGACCGGACGCGACTTTCACGACCTCGCCTCCGACGCCCCCGGTCGCGGTCACCGGTGAAGCGACGGGGGTCACCCAGACAGCGGCGACGCTCACGGGCACGGTGGACACGAGCGGCCTGCGTACGTCGATGTACTTCGAAGTCGGAGAGGTGCCCACGCTGGGCTTTCCCGAACTGGCCTCGATCGTGCCGGGCTCGGAATCCGGGACGACGGTATCGATCTCGATCTCGTTCGGCAACTACCTGCCGCCGGGAACTACCTTCTACTACCGAGCGCGGGCGAGCAACGCGGACGGAGTCAGCTACGGCGCGGTGAAATCGTTCACGACGGCCTCCTTCCCAGCGCCGCCGACGCTCACGTCTCCTCCTCTGCTCGTTCTGCCGCCGGCTCCGCCGGCACCCAAAACGGGGCACACGGCCCCCAAGAAAAAACCGTTGAGCAACTCCCAGAAGCTGGCGAAAGCGTTGAAGGCGTGCGCCAAGAAGCCTAAGAGCAAGCGTGCCTCGTGTAAGAGGCAGGCGCGCAAGAAGTACAAGAAGTAGGGACGGAGGGGGAGGGATTCGAACCCTCGTCAGACCAATCAGGCCTGAAACGGTTTTCGAGACCGCCGCATTCAACCGCTCTGCCACCCCTCCTGGGCGACGGCGACAAGGCTAGTAGATCCGAGCGCCGCTGGCGCGAAGGTGGGCGCCGGCGTAAGCTTGCGCCCGTGGAGCGCTTGCAGACGATGACCTACGAGGTCGCTGAGCGCGTCGCGCGCATCACGCTCGACCGACCCGAGCGCGGCAATGGCATCACGCGACGGCTCGTGGGCGAGCTCGAGGCCTGTGTCGAGCGCGCGGACCTCGACCCCGCGGTCCACGTGATCCTGCTCTGCGGCAACGGCAAGGGGTTCTGCGGCGGCTATGACCTTGTGGAGAGCGCTGAGGAACAGGGCAGGATGGGGGAGGGGAATGGGGATGGGGTCGCGCCGCCCGGTTCGCCGCTGGATCCGGCTGTCATGGCTGCCAACCACGACCCGGCCGGCGTGTGGGATCCGATGGTGGATTACGCGATGATGCGCCGCAACGTCCGCGCGTTCATGTCGCTGTTTCACTGCGCCAAGCCGGTGCTCTGCAAGGTCCACGGGTTCTGTGTCGCCGGCGGCACAGACATGGCGCTCTGCTCGGATCTGCTCGTCATCGCGCGAGACGCCAAGATCGGCTACCCGCCCGCACGCGTCTGGGGATCGCCGACTACGTCGATGTGGACCCATCGGCTTGGGCCGCAGCGCGCCAAGCGCCTGCTGTTCACCGGCGACTCGCTCTCCGGTGCCGAGGCCCTGGAGTGGGGGCTGGCGATCGAGGCGCCGCCGGCGGAGGAACTCGACGAGCGGGTCGAGGTGCTGGTCGCGCGGATCGCGCGGATGCCGCTCAACCAGCTCGCGATGATGAAGCTGCTCGTCAACCAGGAGGTCATGGCGGGTGCGCTGCAAGCGACCCAGACGCTGGGCACGGTCTTCGACGGCATCGCGCGCCACACCACCGAGGGATACGCCTTCCAGCGCCGCGCCGCGCAAGGCGGCTTCAGGCAGGCGGTGCGCGAGCGCGACGAGCCTTTTGGCGACGCCGGGCCCTCGACGTTCAAAGGCTGAGGTCGAGCGCACCGACACGCGCCGCGCTGGCGGACCGCCACTCGGTAGTTACCCGCAGCGGCGTTGGGGAAACGCGCTGATGCCTGGCGACCGAGGCCGCCCGTAGATTCAGTTCCCCGTGAACACCCTGGAACTGGCCCGCCTGCAGTTCGGCATCACGACTCTTTTTCACTTCATCTTCGTCCCGATGTCGATCGGTCTCGCGGTGTGGGTCGCGACGTGCCAGACGCTCTACCACCGCAGCGGCAGCGAGGTCTACCTGCGCATGACGCGCTTCTGGGGCAAGCTGATGCTGATCTCGATCGCCGTCGGCGTAGTCACTGGGCTCGTCCAGGAGTTCCAGTTCGGCATGAACTGGTCGCAGTACTCGCGCTACGTCGGCGACATCTTCGGTGCCCCACTTGCGATGGAGGGCCTCGGCGCGTTCTTTCTGGAGTCCACGTTCATCGGACTGTGGGTCTTCGGCTGGAACCGCCTCTCTCCCCGTATCCATCTCGCCACGATCTGGCTCACCGCATTCGGCGCGGTCCTGTCGGCCTACTTCATCCTCGCGGCCAACTCCTGGATGCAGCACCCGGTGGGCTATGTCATAAACCACGCCACCGGCCGCGCTGAACTGAAGGACATCTTCGCCGTTCTGACCAACTCGACGGTGCTGCTCGCGATGCCGCACACGGTCTTTGGCGCGCTCGCGACCGCTGGAATGCTGGTGCTCGGCATCTCTGCCTGGGGCATGCTGCGGGGGCGCAGTGTCGAGCTCTACTCGCGCTCGGCGCGGCTCGTGCTGCCACTCACGCTGTTTGCCGCAATGCTCACCGGCGTTGCCGGCCACGGCCAGGGTTTGCTGATGGAGAAACAGCAGCCGATGAAGATGGCCTCCGCCGAGGCCCTTTACAACACCAGCAGCGGCGCCGGCTTCTCGGTCTTCGCCACCGGCGACTTCACGCGCAACCCCCACCACCTCACGCATGACCTGCGCATTCCACACCTGCTTTCGATCCTCGCCGACGGTTCCTGGAACGGGCAGGTCAAGGGCATCGACCAGATCCAGCGCGAAGAGGTCGCTAAGTACGGGCCGGGCGATTACGTGCCGATCGTCGGCGTCACCTACTGGACGTTTCGTGTGATGGCCGGGATCGGTTTCCTGCTCGTCCTGCTGCCGATCATCGGTCTTGTGTTGATGCGCCGCCGAGGGCGCCTGGAGCGCGCGCACTGGTTCCAGCGCTTGGCGATCGTGGGGATCGTTTTGCCGATCCTCGCCAACCTCACAGGCTGGATCTTCACCGAGATGGGTCGCCAACCGTGGGTGGTGTTCGGGATGCTGCGCACCGACCGCGCGAGCTCACCCAATGTCAGCTCGACCTCGCTCCTCATAACGCTGCTCGGATACACCGTCCTCTACGGTGTGCTCGCCGCCGTCGCCGGGCGGCTGTTCGTACGCGAGATCCAACACGGACCGCAGCCTCCCGCCGACGAGACGTCGGAGTCCACGCCAATCCCTCCGGAGCTCGTGCTCGCGTACTGACATGGACCCTAACTTCCTCCAAACCCTCTGGTTCGTCCTGATCTCGATCCTCTGGATCGGCTACTTCGTCCTGGAGGGGTTCGACTTCGGCGTCGGCATGTTGCTGCGCGCGCTCGGGCGCGATGAGACCGAGAAGCGCCTCATCATCCACTCCATCGGGCCCGTCTGGGACGGCAACGAGGTCTGGCTGATCGTCGCGGGTGGCGCGACCTTTGCGGCGTTCCCCGGCTGGTACGCGAGCCTCTTCTCGGGCTTCTACCTCGCCTTTTTCCTGATCCTGCTCGCGCTGATCGTGCGCGGCGTGTCCTTCGAGTTTTGGGGCAAGTCGGACTCTCCGCGCTGGCGAGCGACGTGGGAGTGGACGACCGTGCTCGGCTCCGGCGCCGTGGCGCTGCTGTGGGGTGTCGCGTGGGCGGACATCGTGCATGGAGTCTCGATGAACGCCAAGCACGAAGTGACCGGCACGATCTGGGATCTGCTGCACCCCTACGCGTTGCTCGGCGGCCTCACGACGCTCGTATTGTTCCTCGCGCACGGCGCGATCTTCCTGTCGCTGCGCACGCGCGGCGAGCTAGTGCAGCGCGCCCGCGCGGTCGCCCGGCCGGCTTCAGTGGCGGCGGCTCTGTTGTGCGCCGCGTTCCTGACGTGGACTGCGATCGACCAGGCGAGCCCCGGCGGCGTCAAGGTCTCGGCGCTGATCCTTGCGGTCCTCGCCGTCGGCTGCACGATCGTCGTTCCGTTTGCGCTCGTCCGCGGTCGCGAGGGGCGCGCCTTCGCGCTCAGCACGGGCGCCATCTGCCTGCTGTTCGCGAGCCTCTTCGTGGACCTCTTCCCGAACGCGCTGCCGGCAAGCAACGACCACCTCTTCAGCCTCTCCCTCGTCGCGGCCTCGGCCTCGCACTACAGCCAGACTGTGATGACGGTCGTCGCGGTCGTCTTCCTGCCGATCGTCCTGCTCTACCAAGGCTGGACCTACTGGGTCTTTCGCCATCGCCTCGGTCGCGAGGACTTCGATGGCAAGCCGACACCGGTCGCCGTGCTCGGGCAGAAGCTCACCGGCGGCGGCTGAGCGTGCCCGCGCCGGTCGACCGCCGCCTGCTGCGTGAGAGCCGCGCTGCGCGCACGCAGCTACTGATCGCTGGTCTGCTCGGCACATTCACAGCGGTGCTTGTAGTTGCGCAGGCCGTGCTGTTGGCATATGTGATCAGCGCCGCCGCCATGCGCGCCGCAACGGTCGGCTCGCTGCGACCGGAGCTGATCGCGCTCGCTGCTGTCTTGCTCGCCCGTGCCGCCGTGGCGGCTGGCTTCGAGCTCTCGGGGCGGTGGGGCGCCCTGCGTGTCATGTCTGGCCTACGCGGCCGCCTGGCTCACCGTGTGCTCGCCGAGGGACTCGGCGTGGGCGGGGCCGGCGACGCGGGCCGCGGCGGTCAAGGCGGGCGCGACGGGGAAGCCATCGATCGCAGCGGGGAGCTTGCCGCTGCGGCGGTGCAGGGCGTCGACGCGCTCGAGGCGTACTTCGCTGGCTACCTCCCGCAGTTCGTCCTCGCCGCGCTCGTGCCGCTTGCGGTGCTCGGCTGGGTCCTGGTGCTCGACCCTCTCGCTGCCGCGATCCTCGCGTTCACCGTGCCACTGCTGATCCTCTTCATGATTCTGATCGGTCGTGGAGCCCAGGCCCGCACACGCCGGCGCTGGCAGACACTCGCGCTGCTGAGCGCGCATTTCCTCGACGTTGTCCGCGGGCTGCCGACACTGCGCACTTACCGCCGCGATGGCATCCAGGAGGCGACCCTCGCCGAGGTCGGCGAGCGCTACCGCGCCGAGACGATGGGCACGCTGCGGATCGCTTTCCTCTCGGCGCTCGTCCTCGAGCTGTGCGCGATGATCGGCACCGCGCTCGTCGCCGCCACGATCGGCGTCCAGCTCGTTGAAGGGGTGCTGGGGCTGCAGGCCGGTTTGACGGTGCTGCTGCTCGCCCCCGAGCTATACGGGCCGCTGCGCCAGGTTGGCCAGCAGTTCCACGCGAGCGCCGACGGGACCGCTGCGGCCGAGCGCATCTTCGAGGTCTTGGAGCGACCGTCGGTGCTCGCTCCGGCGTCTGTCGCGGTTCCCGCGCCGACCCCCGACCCGCGTTGTGAGTCGATCCGCTTTCGCGACGTCGGCTTCGCGTATCCCGGCGTTCGCGGGCCGGTGCTCGCCGGCGTCGACTTCGAGCTCGCCCCCGGCGAGCTGACCGCGCTTGTCGGGCCCAGCGGCGCCGGCAAGAGCACGCTCGCTGCGCTTCTCATGCGACTCGCCGACCCTACGTCCGGCGCGATCGAATGCGGCGGTCGCAACCTGCGTGAGCTCGATCTCGACCACTGGCGCGCGCAGATCGCGTGGGTCCCGCAAGATCCCACGCTGTTCGCTGGCACCGTTGCCCAGAACATCGCCCTCGGCGATCCGGGCGCCGGCGGTGAGCGAGTCGAGCGCGCTGCGCGCGCGGCTGGGGCGCTGGAGCTGATCGAGGGCCTGCCGGCGGGCTTCGACACCGTTCTCGGAGATGGCGCGCGGCGGCTTTCCGCGGGCCAGTGCCGGCGCATCGCGCTCGCCCGCGCATTCCTGCGCGATACCCCGCTGCTCGTCCTTGACGAGCCAACCGCGCACCTTGATGAGACGAGCGCTGTTGCGATCGCCCACGCCCTCACGCGTCTCGCGCAGGGCAGGACGGTGCTCTCGATCGTCCACCACCGCGCGCTCGCGGCCCGCTCGGCGCGGACCCTCGAACTATGTGACGGGCGGCTTGTGCATGCTCCTGCCGCTGAGGCGGTCGCGGCGTGAGCGATTCGCTCACCGCCTTGCGAGGTGTCGCGCGCACCGCGCCCGGCGAGCGCCGGCGGCTTTTGCTGGCGGTCGCGCTCGCGGTTGGTGCCGCGGCGGCCGCGATTGCGCTGCTCGCGACCTCCGGCTACCTGATCTCGCGCGCCGCCCAGCGCCCGCCGATTTTGCTGCTGATGGTTGCGATCGTCGCTGTCCGTGCCTTCGGGATCACGCGCGCTGCGCTGCGCTACGGCGAACGCCTCGCCTCGCACGACCTCGCGCTGCGTCAGCTCGCGCGGCTGCGCCTGCGCTTCTACCGCGCCTTGCGCCCGCTGCTGCCCGGAGGGCTGGGCGACGCGGGCGGCGACGGAGAGTTGCTCGCGCGCTTCGTCGCCGACGTTGACGCCCTGCAGGACCTCCACCTGCGTGTCCTGATCCCCACGCTCGTCGCCGTGCTCGTGGCCGTTGGTGCCGGCCTTGCCGCGTGGCTCGCGCTACCCGCCGCGGGGATTGTCGTGCTCGCGGCGCTCGCGCTCGCCGCGACCGTCGTGCCTGCCTTCAGCGGCGCGCTCGCGGCGCACGCCGGCCATCGCCAGGCGCCCGCGCGCGCCCGGCTCACGGCACAGCTGCTCGAGAGTGTCGACGGCGCAGCCGAGCTCGCCCTCACTGGCCGCCGCGAGGACTACGCCGAGCGCCTGCGCAGCAGCGACGCGGTGCTTGCGCGGCTTGCCCGTGGCGACGCCCTTGCTGCGTCCGTCGCCACGTTGCTCGGCGGGGCGATAGCTGGCGCCGGAACGCTTGGGCTGCTACTTGTTGCGATTCCTGCGGTCCGCAGCGGTGCGCTAGCCGGTGTCCTGCTCGCCGCGCTCGTCTTCATGCTGCTCGCGGCACAGGAGACCGCACAGCCACTGCCGCTCGCTGCACGTCGCTTGCGCACGTGCACGATCGCTGCGCGGCGCCTGTTCGATGTCGCCGACCACGCGCCCGCCGTAGTCGATCCGCCCGCCCCGCGTGTGGCGCGTGGCGGTGGCGAGCTGCGGATGAGCGATGTGCGCTTCCGCTACGAAGAGCGCGATCTCGTTGGCGCCCTGCGCGTGTCGGACGGTATTGACGCCGAGGATGTGCCAGGTGACCTCGACGGGGTCGGCGATTCATGGGTGCTCGACGGCATCGATCTTGCTGTCGCCCCCGGTGAGCGCGTCGCGTTGCTCGGTCCGAGCGGCGCCGGCAAGAGCACGCTCGCCGAGCTGCTCGTGCGCTTTCACGACCCTCAGCACGGGCGCGTCACGCTCGACGGCCTCGATGTCCGCGAGCTTGCCCAGGACGAGCTGCGTCGCGTCGTGCTGCTGTGTGACCAGGACGCGCACCTGTTCAACACCACGATCCGCGCCAACCTCATGCTCGCGCGACCCGAGTCGCGCGAGGACGCTCTATGGGAGACCCTCCGCGCCGTCGAGCTCCACGACTGGGTCGCCGAGCTGCCTGACGGCCTCGACACGCTTGTCGGCCAGCAGGGCCGGCTGGTCTCCGGCGGTCAACGCCGCCGCCTCGCGCTCGCGCGCGCGCTGCTCTCGCCTGCGCGCTTCCTGATCCTCGACGAGCCGACTGCTCACCTTGACGCGCCGCTTGCGGCGCGTGTGATGGCCGGCGCGTTGCACGCCGCCGGCGAGCGTGGAGTGCTCGCGATCACCCACGACCGTGAGCTGCTGCGGGGATTCGATCGCGTGCTCGCGCTCGGCGGCAGCGTGCTCGCCGCGGACTGTGGAAAACCCGAGGTAATGACTGCGGTAATTTCACGATACGGAATCGCTCAAGAGGCGGGAGCATCATGATTGGCCGCAAGCTCCCTCTCCGGATGCGGTCGATAGCGCGCGGGGCCCGCCGTCACCTCTCCCCGCTCCCGGCGGCGGCCCCGCGCTTTTTTAGCGCCCGCCGCCCGCGCTTTTAGTGTCCGCCGCCGGCGCTTTACAGCGGCCAGTAGCGGCCGAACTGCGCCGCCGCGCGGGAGGTCAGTAGCGGCTCGGGCGCGGCTTCGATCGCCTCGCCCTCGCCGCCGAGCGCCGCAAGCGTCGCCTGCACGCACTCCCCGAGTACCTCCGGCTCGTAGCCGCCCTCGAGCACCGCGCCCAGTGGCGCGCCGAGACCGCGTGCCAGCTCGCGCACGTGGCAAGCCATTGCGGCGAAGTCCTCGGTCTCCAGACGGCAGTTCGCCAGCGGATCGCGGCGGTGCGCGTCAAAGCCCGCGGAGATCAAGATCAGTTCGGGCTCGAACGCACCCGCCGCCGGCAGCACGACGTGCTCGAGCAGCGACAGCCACAGTTGGCCTTCTGAGCCCGCCGGCACGGGAAGGTTCAGGGTGTAGCCCTCGCCCGGCCCCGAGCCGACGTCGCCGAGCGGGCCGGTCCCGGGGAACAGCGCGGACTGGTGGATGCTTACGAACAGCACGTCGGAGCGACGGCGGAAGATCTCCGCCGTCCCATTGCCGTGGTGCACATCCCAGTCGAGGATGAAGACTCGTTCTACCCCCAGCTCGCGCAGCGCCAGCTCCGCGGCGATCGCTACGTTGTCGAATAGGCAAAAGCCCATCGCGCGGTCGCGTTCGGCGTGATGGCCTGCCGGGCGCACCCCGCAGAAGCCCACTGCGCGCTCCCCGCCCAACAACGCCGTGGTCATCGCGCACGCCCCGCCGGCCGCGTGCAGCGCGGCACGATACGACGCCTCCCCAACGTACGTGTCCGCGTCGATTTCCCCGCCGCCTGCCTGGCACAGCTCACGGATCGCGTGGACGTGACGCTCGCTGTGCACGAGCTCCAACTGCGCCTCACTCGCCGCCGGTGCCCGGCGACGCTCCCAACCCATCCAATCGACCTCCTCCAGGGAGGACTCCAGCGCGAGGATCCGCTCCGGCGTGTCCGGATGCGCCGGCATATGCGCCCGCGGATCGTGCTCCAGGCACGCGGCGTCGTGAAAGTAGAGGCCAGCGGCGCTCGCCACGGACCGATTGTCCCGCTCGGCTAGTTCTCAGGCGCTTGCCGGCAGCGGCGGACGACGCTCCTGCCAGCGCTCCACCGACTCCAGCTGCGCTGCCAGCGAGATCAGCCGTGATTCGCTGTTGGCCGGGCCGAGCAGCTGTGCACCCATAGGCAGGCCATCATCGGTGAGACCTGCCGGGACGTTCACGCCGGGCCAGCCCAGCACGTTCCACGGCCACGCGTAGGGGCAGGCGCCCACGACGATCTTGTCTGTCGCCCACGGAGCGAGGCCGTCGAGCGCGCCGACGCGCTCCGGGGGCTTCGCCGTGGTCGGTGCAAGTACGACATCGACGCGGCTGAAGATGCGGCCGACCTGGCGGTGCAGCGGCGCCTCCAGTGCGCGTGCCAAGCCCAGCAGCGGTTTGAACAGGCGGCCCATGCGCGCGTTGCCGTGCGTTCGGGGGTCCAGCAGCGAGGGGTCCGGGACGCGCGCGATCCAGTCATTTACGCCGCCCGTCGAGCGCGGCATGAATGGGATCCCGATCAGTCCGTAGGCGGGGTCGTCGCGCACGACCTCATGCCCCAGGGAGCGCAGGACCTCAGCGAGTCGATGCACCGCGGCGCGCACCCGCGGGTCGAGTTTCGCCGGCGCCCCGCTGAACGGAATCCGCTCCGAGAGCGCGATTCGCAGGCGCCCCGGCTCGCGCTGCGCCGCCTGCGCGTACGGCTCGCTCGGCGGCGGCGGCCGGTGGCGGTCGCCGGGGTGGCTGCCGCTCAACACGTCCAGCATCAGCGCCGCGTCTGCCACCGTTCGTGCCAGTGGGCCGAGGACTGTAAGACCGTTGAACGCCTCCGCGTCCGGCCACGTCGAGATGCGCCCTCGCTGGGGCTTGATCCCGACCAGGCCCGTCCAAGCCGCCGGGATCCGCACCGAGCCGGCGCCGTCGGAGCCCATCGCCGCGCTCACTAGGCCCGCGGCGACCGCCGCTGCCGCGCCGCCCGAAGAGCCGCCCGGGGTGTGGTCCAGGTGCCACGGGTTGCGCGTCGCCCCAAATCCCGGACCCTCCGTGAACGGCCACTGGCCGATCTCTGGCGTGTTGGTCTTGCCCACGATTACCGCTCCCGCTGCGCGCAGGCGGCGCACCGCCTCGCAGTCCTCGCGCTTGGGCGGGAAGCTCCCGGGGCAGCCGAAGCGGCTCTCCTCGCCTGCCAGGTCGACGTCGTCCTTGATCGCGATCGGCACCCCAAGCATCGGTAGGCGCTCGCCCGCGGCCAGGCGCCGGTCTGCCGCGTGTGCCTCCTCGCGCGCCTCCTCCGCACGTACGCAGCGAAACGCGTTCAATGTCGGCTGGGTCGATTCGATCCGCGTGAGCGAGAGCTCGACAAGCTCGCTCGCCGAAACCTCGCCGGCCGCCAGCATCCGTGCGTGTGCCACGGGCCCCGCGAACGCGAGCTCCGCCGTGGGATCGTCCTCGGCGAGCGAGCGCCGTGCGGCGGTGGTGTCGGGCATCTCGGCTTGGCTCCTCTGTGTGCGGGGAACGGTCGTGGCTGCGAGTTTGCAGACCCCGCCGCGCGCGCGTCCCGCACGCGCGTGCGGAGGGTCTGGATCCGACCGATCCCCCGGTCCCGCGGGGGCGGGTCCGGGTCGCCTGGAAGTGCCGACCCACTGGGAGCCGGAATCGGTCGTTCGACCGAACGATGACAGGTTCGCTAGGCTGGCGCAACCGCCGAGCCCGTCATGGCAGCCTCGATCACCGCCCAAGACACCCGCGAGCGGCTCCTGCGGACCACGCTGCGCCTGATCGGCGAGCACGGGATCGGTGGGGTCTCCAACCGTGCCATCGCCGCCGAGACACGCGTCTCGCTGGGGTCCCTTACCTACCATTTCCCCAGCCAGACGGTGCTGCTACGCGAGGCACTATTGCTCTATGTCGGCGAGGAGGTCGCTCGCTTGCAGGCGATCGCCGCAGAGCTGCGCGCTTCGCGGCCGAGCGCCGCCCAGGTCGCCGCTGAGGTGGAGCGCATCGTCGAGCGCTCCGCCGATCGCATCGAGCAGGTCGCCGAGCTCGAGCTTCACCTCCACGCTTCGCGCGATCCCGAGCTCCACGAGGCCTCGGCGCGCTGCTTCGCCGCCTACGAAGACCTCGCCGCCGCGATCCTTGAGGCCCTGCGTGTTCCCGACCCTCCGCGCCACGCCCGTATCGTTGTCGCGCTCATGTGTGGGCTGGGCCTACGTCGCCTTGGGACCGGTGAGCGAGACGCCTCCGGAACCGCTGAGGCACTGCTCACGATCGTCCGCGGAGCAGGAATCGCTGACGGCTGACGGAAGCGCTCAGACGCCGGTTTCGCGGCGCGAGCTCAGATATTCCTGGTTCTGGCGGCGCTCGCCACGAACCTGCACCGCGAGGTAGACCACGATTACGTTCACGACGAGCCCGATCCCGAGAAACGTAACGAGCAGGCCGATGTCCTTACTGACTGCCGCGCTGGTTGCGAGAAGCATGTGTTGGCTCGTGGGTCCGGTTGGCGATGGGGTTGGTGGGACGCACGGAGCCTACCAGGGGTCCCACGCGCGGCGCGTGTAGCCTTTGCGCAGGCGCTCTCGTAGCGCAAGCCCGGAGAGGTGCCAGAGTGGTTGAACGGGCGCGACTGGAAATCGCGTAACGGGGGTTGACCTCGTTCGAGGGTTCGAATCCCTCCCTCTCCGCCATTTGATCGAAGTATGAACACCCGGCAGCAAGGGGCTTCGGAGCGGCTATATGGCTCTCCGGAGCCTTTTTTGCGTCTTGCTGGGCGGCTGCGGCCGTGATGGCCTCGACCTCGGCGGTGATGCCGGCGACAAGGCCGTCGGCCAGCAGCAGCACGTACGGCTCGGTCAGCTCGGCGCGGGCTACCTGGACGGTGGTCTGCCCCTGGCCTTCGTCCCACTCGGGCAGGACGTAGAGCCTCTTGAAGAACGCCTGGTTCAGGCTCCGTTTGGTCGGCGCGTCAGCGTCGCGGTAGACCTGGGCGACGTCCTCGGCCAGCTTTAGCGCCATCCTGATGTGCCCGGTCTCGATCGTCAGCCGGTTCTCGGTCTCGACCAGGGACTGTTCGGCGGCGGCGATCTCGTCGTGCATCCGCGCCCGTTCTTCGCGGAAGGCGTCGCCAGAGATGTCGTCGCCCTCTTCGGCGTGCAGGCGCAACAGGCGCTTTTGCTGCGCCGTGAGCTTGGCTATTAGCTCGGTCTTGGCGGCGCGCACCTGGGCGACGGCTTGCTGGCTGACGGCGGCCAGGGCTTCGATGGCGGCGGTGCGCTGCTGCACGTCCTCGGCGGCCAGCTCGACGGGGTGCTCGCGGTAGTGGCGCTGGATGGTCTGCTCGATGAGCTTCGGAGCCAGGCTCGTCCGCATGGTGCACTCCGTGCCGCGCGTGCGGCTGACGCAGAAGAAGTAGGGGTAGCGCCGGCCGCTCTTGCTGCGGCTGAGGCCGTAGGCCAGGCGGTGGCCGCAGACCCCGCAGTAGACGCTGCCGCGCAGGTATTGGCGGCGAACCTGGTTGCGCTCTTGGGCAACACACTTCTCGCTGAGCAGGCTTTGCACGCGGTCGAAGGTCTCCTGGTCGATCAGTGCCTCGTGGCGGCCGGGGAAGGTCTCTTCCTCGGGCGTGCCGCGCTTGTAGACGATCCAGCCGGCGTAGTAAGCGTCGCGCAAGATGCGCTGGAGGCTGGTGTTGTTGACCTGCTGCGGCGGGCGGCCGACACGCGGCCGGGAGCGCAACCCGAGCCGGTACAGCTCGCGCACCAATTCGGAGATGGAGTATTCGCCGGTGGCGTAGAGCTGGAAGGCCAGGGTCAGGTAGTGCTGGCGCTCAGGGTCGGGGACGGCTATCGAGACGCGGCGGCCATCGGGCAGCTTGTCTACATCGTTGAGGTAGCCGAGGCGCGTCCAGCCGTAGGTGCCTCCGTTCTTGGCCTTTTGGTAGATGCTGCGGCGGACGTTCTCGCTGGTCTGCATCGACTCGTATTGGTTCTTGGCGGCGATGATGGACTCGGTGAAGAAAGCGGCGGCGCTGTCGTCGCCGACCATCGGCTCGCTGACGCTGACCAACTGCGCGCCCGCCTGGTGCACCAAGTCGCGGGTCATCCAGTAGTCCTTCTGGTTGCGTGCCCACCGGCTGAGGCTCCAGACGATCACGTAGTCCACGCGGGTTGACGGGTGTTCGTTACGGTGCTTCAGCTCATCGAGCATGGATAGGAAGCCAGTCCGCTTGTGCAGGTCGACGTAGGCGCTCTTGCCGGGGTCGCTGAACTCCTGTACGACCTCGGCGTCGAGCTGGCGAGCCTTGTCCTCGGCTGCCTCGCGCTGGGCGGCGATACTCAGGCCGTCCGGGTCATAGTCTGTCCTGACCTGGCCGTCGGACGAGACGCGGAGGTAATCAAAGGCGCGCTTGGTGGATACCGCGGCCGGCGCGGGCGGCTCAGTCCTAAACGTCGTGGGGGCTGACGGCATAAGGCCTCCTTTCTGCCCGATTACGAAGCGTTGTTAATTCAACAATTATATCATTTGCGTAAAGTCTGGGCTAGCGCGATCCTGGCCTGACATGACGGCGACGGCGTCCTCGAAACGGGCGGCGGCGAACAGCTCCCGGCCGGCGCCCGGGAGCGCCTGCACGCAGTCCCCGATGGCGCGCACCCGCTCCGGCCGCACCGCCAGCCATAGGGTCTTCGGGAAGACGCCGCGCTCCCGCTGCTCCGTCCCGCTGCGGTAGTAGTGCAGGTAGCGGGCGAGCTGGCGGGCAATGGTGCGGCTGCCCTCGGTGCCGTTGTCGATCTCCACGAAGAAGCTGTCTTCGTACTCCCCGGCTCCCAGCCGGGCATAGCTATCCGGCTTGAGGGTTTGTCGCTGGCCGTGGCCTCCGCTGTAGGCGCGCCAACAGGCGGGCTCACTCTCCAGCTCCAGCAGCTCGATGCTCTGGGAGCGGTCGGCCTCGACGAGCTGGGCGTGCAGTTCGGCAATGAGCAAGGTGTGGCGCAGGAACAAGGTGCCCGGCACAACCGACCGCCGCCTGCGCCGCTCGGGTTGCCAACCCCGCAGGATTGCCAGGCGCAGCCCTGCCCGACCCAAGTGGTAGGCGAAGTCAGCCGAACCGAAGCCGACGCCACCGACACGGCGCGGCAGGCGGTCGAGCACCAGGAGGCGCGTCAGCCGCAGCAACGACCGGCGGGCTGCGCGGCGGTCGCCGTCGAAACACAGCCGCGCGAGCTGGTTGGCGCTGGCGAAGTGCAGTCCGGACACCCGCTCGATGACCTGCCAGTCACGCCCGCCCAGCTTGGCTTCGAGTTCCCGCAGGGCTGCCGCGCTCAGGTAGGGCATGGTGCCCTCCGGTGCGCGTATGCAGTCAGGGACAAAGGGGAGGCAGAATCGAGGTAGATAGGCTGGATTCGGCGGGTCGGGGTTGCAGCGAACGGCCAGGCGAATGGCCAGCAGGTCATCGGTTCCCCCGCGGGCGGCGGCCAATCGGGGCGCTGCCTTGGGCAGCCGGGCGCAGCCGTGCGCGGGCGGCCGCTTCTATCTCGACCCGGCTGCGTGCGTAGTGCCCGCGGGAGGCAGCCAACACCTGGGCGGCGCTGCCCACGGGCTCAGGCGGCGGCGGGGTGTCGAGCGTCACCGGCCGGGAGACCGCGCCGCTGTCCAGGGCGACGACGGCAGCGACGGAGTAGGCGTCGAGGGCTTGGAGATCGTCGGCATTGAGCGCGGGGGCGAAGTGCCGCTCCAGGGCGCGGGCGTCGCCGGGACTGAGGGCAAAGGCGACCTTCGTGCGGGCGTTGGCTTCGATGGTTTCGCGCAGCTCTTTCGGCAACTGGCCGAGGTTCTGGTGGGCGACGGCTAGTGACAATCCATACTTGCGGCCTTGGGCGAACAGCTCCTCCCACGGGATCGGGGAGGCCGCGAAGTCCTGCACCTCATCGACGTAGATCCCGAAAGCGGGGCGCTGGGCAGGTGCCAGCCGGGTGCGTTCAGTCGCCGCCTGCCACAGGCCGGTGAGGGTCAGGCAGCCGAGAAGCTGGGCGGTCTCCGCACCGATCAAGCCCTTCGGCAGGTGGACGAGCAGCACCTTGCCCTCGGCCATGACCCGCTGCACGGAAACCTTGGGCGCGGCCTGGCCGACGATCGCCCGGATTGCCGGGCGGGCGACGAACTGGCGAGCCTTATTGAGCAGCGGCGCGGCAATGGCGGCTTGTTCACGACCGGACAGGCTCTCGAACCAGTGCCAGTCGGGCTCCAGGCCAACCGGGTCGTCCAATCCAGCGATGACCTGGCGGCGGAAGCCGGGGTCGAGGTACAACCGGGGCAGGTCGAGCAGGGTGGAGCCGGGACGCTGGGCGAGGCTCAAGAGCCCCATGTGGGCGAGCTGTGCGGTACGCGGCCCCCAGAAGGCGCTCCACAGTCGCTCGAACAGCTCACCGAGTTGGTCGGCGACGAGCGACGGGTCGGGCGAGCCGCGGAACGGGTTGAAACCGACGGCGTGCGTGGGGTCGGTCGGGTCGATGAGTACCACATCGCGGATTCTGTTTTTTGGAATCAGGTCGCATAGCTCGCGGATGAGGTCGCCGTTGGTCTCGATGACTGCCAGGCCGCGTCCCTGCTCCAGGTCGGAGACCACCATGTTCTTGATGAGGCTGGTCTTGCCGGTGCCGGTCGGCCCGATGATCCAGCTCCCCTTCGTGGCGGCCTGCGGAGTGAGGGCGACCGGGCGTGCCGGGGCTGCGAAGTTGCTGACTCCAAGCAGCCGCCCGGCTTCGGGTAGGTATCGGCTTGGCACCAAGCGCCGGCTTGCCCCCAGCTCCAGGCCGGGCAGGTCGGGGGCACCGACCGGCCAGCCGAGAACGGCGGCCAGCTCCGCCACGCTGAGGTAGCGGCCGCGCAGGCCGACAAGGCGGGCGAGCTGCCCGAGCCAGTACGCGTCAGCAACCAGGCGGCCGTGCGGCGTGCTGAGTGCCCGCAGGCTGGTAGCCACGCGCTGGATAAGCAGGTGCCGGCGCTGCGGCGTACCGGCGGTGACGCGCAGCTCGCCGTAAGCGCCCATGCCCGGCAAGGCCAACTTGTGCCGCAGCGACAGGGTGCGGCCGGCGCGGGCGCTCTCCGAGGCGAAGTCCAGGCGCGGCCGGGGGCTCGGGCGCAGGTGCCAGCGCACACTGACCAGCTCCCCGCGGCCGAGCGGCGACAGGCTGCCGAGCAAGCTGGCGCTCGCGGCCTCCAGGCGGTCGGTGCGGATAGCGGCGACGGCCGGGGCGAGCTGCCAGAGAATCCGGTGCGCGGGCTCCCGCTGCACCTCGGCATTCTCTAGGTGCAGGCTTGGGATAGCCGCATGCAGGGCACCGGCGACGGTGCTGGCCGACGTGCGGCTCACCGCCAGGTCGTGGCGGATTTCCTCGGCGGTGGCGGTGAGGCCGAGGGTCAGGTGCACGGCGTGCGGCAGGCCGGTAAACGACGACAGGGCGGCGAGAGCGGCAGCTGCATCGAGGGTGCGGGGGAAACGCAGGCAGAACCAGTCAAGCTCACGAGCCATCGGGCTCGTCCTCTACTGGCGTCTCGGGTCGCTTGGCTCGCGCTTCGGCTAACAACCGAGCGTGTTGCAGCAGGGCGTAGGCGAACTTGTCCCAGTCAACCTTTGTCCGGCGCTCGGCACGGACGGATACGCGCTCCAGGCGCTTTTTCGTGGTGGTTTTCTTGCTTGGCATCGGGACGCGACCTCCTCTCCCTACTTACTTTTGGCCGTTGTCACGTCCCCTCGGACTACCTGCACATACCGCACTAACGTAACCTTCCATTTTCTGACAACCACCGCCATTTGGTCAAGTGTCGGATTTACAATTTGCTCACCAGCGGCGCGTGTGGAAAAAGACCAGGCGGACGATGACAATGACGGTGGCGAGCACCACAAGCGGCAGCAGGATGTGCGGCAGTAGCGTCGCCAGCAACTCCAGGCAGACGACCAACACAACCAAGCCCAGGATGAGGGATTCGAGGTGACGGCGGTTGTTGCTCACGACAAGCCCTCCAGTTCGTGCCGTAGTTCCTGCATCGCCCGCTCGGTCTCGTAGGCGACTTCGGCCTTGAGTCGGCGCGCTTCCGATCCCCGGCGGGCGCGGTAGCTGGCGACGTCTGTCTCGACCGTGCTGCGGTTCTCGCTGAGAAATGAGTCGATGCTGGGGGCGAACACCGCCACCGCCAGCAAGACCACGACGAGGAGAATCAGCAGGATGACCATCAGGCACCAAACCCTCGGCGGCCGAGCGAGGCGAGGCGGCGGTTGTTGGCATTGGACACCAAATCCAACTTGCGGTTCAGCAGCTCTAGGGCGGCCTGGGAACCGCCGGAGAGTGCGAGCCCTTTGCGCAGCAGGCCTACCTCGCGGCAGTACGAGTCCCAGGCCGCGCCACCCAGCAATTCACTGTCGATGCGGTCGATCTCTTGCTTGAGGTGGGCGAGGGTCTGGTATTCCCCGAGTGTGAGCTCCGCGTCCCGCCGGGCACGTTCCACCCGGTCGGCCTCGCGGAGGCTCAACCCTGAGGCGGCGCTACTCCTCCGACGGGACACAGACAACCTCCCCGTCAGTCGCGGCCACGGGCAGCAAGCCAGCCGGGGCAGCGCCAATCACCAGGGGCGGCGCCTCGCCGAGCAGGGTACCGTGGGCGGCCTGTGCAGCGTCGATGCGGACGAGCTGGCCGAGAGTTGGGGAGCTCTCTGCGGCTCCGTCCAGATGGACGGCAAGGCGCAATGCCTCGGTGTTGCGCTGGGCATGGAGGTCGGCCAGGCCGTAGGCATCGCGGGCGGCTGGACAGACGCGGCCTTCGCGCGTTTCTTGCAGCAGACACGAATCGCAGGGATGGATGGGCGGTGGGGTCACGGGTAGGGACTCCTTTCTGGGGTTTGGGCTGGATCGAGGCTCACGAGCGCCCGAGCTGTTCTGCGCCAACCATCTCGACGCGGCGCTGTTGATCGATGTAGGCGCGTGCGTGCTCCCGAATCGAGCGGAGATAGAGGTTGGATGCCCAGTCCTCTCGCAGTTGCGGCCATTGTTCGGCGAGGAGGTGGGCTTGAAAGCTGGTTATGGCGCCATCGTCTGCCAAGCCCTGTAAGAAAGAAGGGAAACCGGGGGTAGATGGCTGGCTGTCCAGATCGGGTAGCGTTACAGATGACATGCGTCCTCCTTTGCAGCAGTTGGCTGGGTCATATATGGGTCGTACTCCCGATGTACGGCCATTGATGCCACTAAGTACAGCGCTCGCAGAGCGGCTTCGAAAGGGGCAACTTGGGGGCAACGAAAGGGGTCTATATAGGGGGTGCCTGCGGTGACGCTTCCCGACTGGCTCAAGGGCAACGAGCTCTACAAGCAACTGGGCGAAATTGGCCGGAGAAAGTCCCTGGAGCCTGCCCGCCTCATCGCCTACAAGGCCATACTGGATAGTCCAGAGGTTCAGCGAAGAGTCTCTGACAGCGCGACACCACTGGATCGAGGGGAGGCAGCACGGCAAGCAATACTCGATGCTGTCTCTGACATCAAGGACAATAAGACAGAACGCTCAATCGCTGAAGCTGCGCTGTGTACCGATAAGCGATTTGTTGGTAAGTCCGTAAATGACCGAAAGGCCATGCTTGAGACGACCGACGGAATCTCGCGCGACGTATACAAAGATAAACGACCATCCGCGGTCGGCCAGGTCGTAGCCTATCTCTCTGCCAGCAAGCCTAAAAGCGAGTCGCCATATACGCTAATGCGGCTCGCCAAAGCAGATTATTTCTACTACAACCTTCGGTGTGTCATGCGCGACGCCCGCAATCTATATTGTGCCGGGTGGCATCACTTTTCGCAGCTGAGTTCACCTATGTGCTGTACGATAAGGCTCTCACGGGCAGCCAATTACCCGATTTCCAGGCCTGCGCAAAGTCCATGTTCAATGAGCTTATTATGTTCATCTCTAGTAGTCATTACAGTTTTGTTGAACGCACCGGAGCGCTAAAAGAGTGGGCGAACGATCAAATGTCGGACGACACTTACCATTGGCTGATAAAGTTGGTTGAGGGAATCACGAATTCATGTCCCCTGATTACCGATGACGAGGATATTGGCTCATCACATCAATTTGAGTTTATGGGAGGCCTCAACAGGGGTGGCTTGCATGTCAGGGATCTGTATACCACCGTGTGGCGGCCATGGTATTTCATCAACTGGCGCGACAGCAGTGATTTACATTCTGACCAAATAGAGGACGTTACTGGTAAAAGTGGGGCCTTGGCGTTTCAACTGACCAAATATTTCGGTGCGAATCAAGAAGAAGAAGGAGAAGATAGGCGTGCCGCTATCCGAATTATCAGTCGTTACTTCGGATTTCCAACCGAACCTATATCGGATGGTATTGCGCTGGAGTCACGAGCCGATGAGTTCTTTTCTGGC